>JADGDY010000055.1:13423-29088 GCA_016744655.1 Bacteroidales bacterium
GTTCTAAAACTATACTAGCACCAGTATTTAGAGCTAAATAAGCACTATCACTAAAAATTGTATCACAGGTATTAAAAACTTTACACTTATAGTATCCAGTATCGGCAAGAGTTAGTGGATCATAAAACCATAAAGAATCACTAGTTTTTCCACTTAAAGGGATGTTTTTAAAATACCATTGGTAATTGACTGGTGTTACAGATGAAGCTAAATCAACACCAACTGAAAAAAACACAGAATCATCGCCAACGCATTCTAAAATATTGGATAAAGAATTATCTAAGGTAAACTCTCCATTTACAGTTACATCAACTAATAAACAGTCTGATGAAAAATCATTACCACCACAAAAAGTTTCCCATCTAGCAGAATAAGTTGTTGTCTGAGTTGGAATTTTTCCTAAAGTAAACAAATCAATCCTTAAGCCTGTATCAAGTCTTTCAGCTCCTGAAGGATCATTACATATATCTCCTATATACCAAACTAAAGAATCACCCGATCCTCCTTCTATAGATAAAAATAGTGAATCACTATAATCATGACAAATTGTATCTATACTAACAGAAATACTAGTAGGGGCTACACCTTCTTCAGCTACCTCAACACTATCAATTACACAATCAGAAACACCACATTGGTTTTCCCATCTAGCATAATATAGAGTTTTAGTTAATGGATCAGGAGCAGATACTTGAACATTTGAATTCATAGGATGTCCAGTTCCTTGAAGAATACCTCCACAGGCTGATGTGTACCATCTAAGAGTATCTGTATCTATTCCATTATTATCTGCAGTTAAAGTTATATCAAAGATATTATCAGGACAAAGTATATCAGGAGTTATACTCAATCCTGTAGGAGCAGCAACAGGATTCGCCGTTACATTTAATAATACAACATCTGAAGTAGCAGTTCCACAACCATTTGTAATTTTACATACATATGAACCATTGTCGGCATCTGTAACTCCTACTATTGATAGCTCATTACTATTCCCACCAACGGAACTTCCATTTCTTGTCCACTCGTATGTTTCTGTACCTGTATTACTAATTTCTACGGTAAATGTAATATCATATGCTTCACAAACATCCAACCCAACAGGTTGAACAGTAATTTGTGGAATTGCACAAGGGTCCCATTGAAAGAAATCATTATAATCATTTCCTCCATACCCAGTACCAACATATACTTTATCACCAACAGTTGTGGCTACGGCTAGTTCCCTGGCGTTTGCAATAAAATCAGATTTCTGTGTCCAAGTATTCGCAATTCCATCAAACATCCAAAAATCTGATAAGTAGCCTCCATTGCTTCCTAGTCCTAAATAACCATTAGATCCGTCACTACAACCTATAGCGCCACCTCTACTCCCACCTGGAAAATCAGCTAAAGGAGCCCATATATCAGTAGAAGTATTGTAAGAGTAAAAATCTTGGCTATATGCCCCAACTCCAATATCACCAGTTCCATAATATGCCATATTTCCAATCGTAAAGGCAACAGCTTTTATTCGTGCATCTCCTGGGAAATCAGATTTAGGTAACCAATTGTTATTGTTGAAATCATATTCCCAGAGATCGTTTTTATAAACTCCATCATCTCCGCCAACTACAAATCCGCTTGTCCCAACTGAAAAAGCAGAGGCAAATCTTCTTGCCCCACCAGCAAAACTAGCAACATCAGACCATGAGTTAGATAATGCATTATACTTATGCATAGTATTTGTTCTCGATCCTCCAGCAATTTCCCCAGTACCAACAATAGCTTGGCCATTTACTACCATTGCAAAAGCACCAATCCTAGCAACTCCATCATAGTCCGCCTTCTGAGCCCAAGACTCAGTAGCTTCATCATACTCCCATAAATCTTTATGATAAGTAGAGCCGCCCTTTCCGAGAGCTATATAAACTTTATTATTGATAGTAAAACTAACAGCTCCAGTTCTTTTCAAACTTGGCGAACCATCACCTAACTCAGTTTTCGCAATCCATAAATCGTTTTGTGCAGTTGATGAAAATGCGAAAAATAGTCCAAAAAGAACTATCCACAGCCTAATACCCATTGGGTTTATCGGCTTCTTAAGAAATGAAAATAGTAACATATTTTTCATAAATATTGATTACTTAATAAATAATTTGAAGACTTGTTAACTCGGATACCTGAACACTTGGAGGAAAATCCCCGTTCTCCATCTTTGATAATACTAAGGAAGCAACCTTAGCTGCTTGATTAGAATCTACAAATGCTCTGTTTCCTGCTATTGCTGGGATGCTTTTTTGAATAATAAAGATTTTATCGTCTTTCAATACTTGATAATACCAGGCATTGGTATCATTTTTCAACACAATAATCTCAAAACCTGAAGAATTCTCTTGAATTCCAACATTATTTTCTTCATTCCCAATAAGCCTAGTAGGGCTGAAAGAGAACAACAAAACCAAAAACAAACCCAAAGCAAACATGCTCAAAAACAGTCTCATGTATTGATTTTAATTTTAACTAGTGCATCCACACTTAAAACACACTATTAACTTGTCAAATCTACAAAAAAACTTTAGAAAAGAAAACAAATTTTTATTCTAGAAATGCACAAAAAATAAGGCTTGTAATTAAATAAATTATGCGAAATTTGCAAATTCATAAAAACAAATAAAATGGCTTACAATATAGGTGATAAAGTAAAATTTTTAAACGAGGAAGGCGGAGGGTTTGTTACTAAAGTGATCAGTCCTTCAATGGTTGAAGTAAGTATACAAGATGGCTTTAGCATCCCCTATTCTACAACTGAACTATTAAAGGTAGATGACCAAGGTACAGCTAGCCAATTTTTCGATGAAGATTTTGGTTCTAAACCAGATAAGCAAGAGGAAATAGTCCAACAATCACCAAATAATATATCTACAGAATTATTCAAGAGACAGAGTTTAGACCTGAAAAAAGGCATTTATCTTGCCTTTGTTCCTCAAGATCAACGATGGTTAATGACTGGCCTCATTGATATCTATCTAATGAATCACAGTGAATATGATATTCTTTTTAGTTTAAACTTATTGAGAGAAAACCAATTTATCAATCAAGAATATGATGTGGTTGGTCCTAACAATAAGATTTTGATAGAAACCATAGATAGAGAAGACATTAATGATTGGCTTAAAGGACAACTTCAGGTTCTCTTTATTAAAGAGAAAGCTGATAAACTCATTTCTCCATTAAACAAAAGCTTCCAAATTAAAGGAGCTAAATTCTATCAAGAGAACAACTTTAAGAATTTAGATTTATTGGATGCCAATGCAATGGTAGTTGAATTGATTACTATGGATTATCAACAAATGATCAGTAAGAATAGTGATGAACTTAAAGATATTGAAGTTGTAGAATCACCAAAAGCAAAAGTAAAGCAACAGAAATCTTTAATTCAGAAATACAAAATAGCTCCTTTAGAAGCTGAAGTAGATTTACATATTTCTGCATTATCAGATGATTTTAAAGATTTAAAACCTCATGAGATTCTCGATGAGCAATTAACTCATTTCAATAAATCTTTAGAGGATGCCATGCTACATCAATATGAGAAAATTATTTATATACACGGCATAGGTAATGGCAGCCTAAAGAAAAAATTGAAGGACGAGTTGAGGGGTTACGAAGAGATTGAAGTTAGAGATGCTAGCTTCCAACAATATGGATATGGCGCTATTGAAGTTCACATTCATTATAAGTAAAATATAGCTGGAAGTGCGAATCTTGAAGTACGAAGCTTGAAAAGGCCAAAAGTAAACAGCCAATAGCCAATAGCTAGAATAAAAAGTTCTTAAAAATATAAAGCTCTCTGATCTATCGCGGTACTGCCTTTGGCAGGAACGAGGAAAGTCGGGGCAACACAGGGCACCATACTTCTTAACGGGAAGGTCTCGATTTATCGAGAACAGAAAGTGCAGCAGAAAGTAGACCGCCCTGACATTTATTGTCAGGGTAAGGGTGAAACCGTGGGGTAAGAGCCTACGCTTGTTATGGGTGACCATAGCTCGATGTAAACCTTATGGGTTGAAAGACCAAATAAACCGGAGATTTTTCGCGAGTCGAAAAGGGAGGTCTGCCCGGCCAAATCCGGAGGGTAGGTTGATGGAGGTATTGAGCAATTGATACCCTAGATAAATGATAGAGTCTGTCTTCGGACAGAAACAGGACCCCGCTTATAGGAGAGCTTTTATAAAAACCTTCCAGTCGTTTGATTGGGAGGTTTTTTTATTTTGTCTCTGCAAGAAATATCCGACAACTGCGTTATGCTTTTTCTAAAAACAGTCATTGACAAGAGTCAACACCATGGTTTTCATAAAAACCAAGCCTTGTTCTCGAAGTTTTCTTCCTATAGACACTGTATAAATGTTTAGTTTTCTTGCAAACACAATTTATAGATTCATAGTTATTAAATTTTAGGCTCCTCTTTAGTCCCGATAGATACTGGTAGGGGCAAAACTGAGATTCACTGAATTTTTCATATTTTGTACTTCCCCAAAACCTCAATTAAATTTACACGAATGCAGCACACCATAACCTCTATAAAATAATAACAACAAAATAGACATTGAGGTGCAGCGCACCGAAGCCTTTATTGTTTCGCTACGCTGTAGCTCGAAAAAACATGGATTATACACAAAGCTATAGAGGTTCACGGGTCTCTGACCCTTATAATGATATGGTTACAAAAATCTAAGAGCATTTTTAATAAACCAACCCTCTTATTGTTTTGTAACAAAACTTTCACACACTCCTTGGTGCAGCGCACCTTAACCTCTATAAAATAATAACAACAAAATAGACATTGAGGTGCAGCGCACCGGAACCTTTATTGTTCCGTTACGCTGTAGCTTGAAAAAAAATGGATTATACACAAAGCTATAGAGGTTGACGGGTCTCTGGCCCTTGTAATGAATTAGTTACAAAAATCTAAGGGCATTTTTAATAAACCAACGCTCTTATTGTTTTGTAACAAACCTTTCACATACCTCTTGGTGCAGCGCACCATAACCTCTATAAAATAAAAGAACTCCCATACATTACTGCATGAGAGCTTATTTATATCATTTGTAGCCATTTACATCACAACTACATTATCAGTACTTTCAAAAATCTTGTCAGCTGATTTAGCTATAAAGCCTGTATATAGTTCTCCGTTGTCATCTTTGTATCGCTTTGCGAATTCATAAAAGCAAGATGGAATTTCTCTTAAGCCATCCTCAAATTCTACAGCTATTTTACCTGCTCGTATACTCGATTGCTCTAGCAACTCCTCTGGCGTTCCTTTTACTTCTCCTCCTGCTTCTAAAATCACAAATCCTCTATCTCTCAAAAACTGATTGAGCTCATATATATCTGTATGATTTTTTAATGCATTGATATTTACTGTAAAATGATTAGCTCTGTATCCATAAACATACAACCAAGCAGCATATTCAGACTCCTCTTGTAGCTGTATATAGGTACTGTAGTTAGGTTTTCCCCAAGGACTTCCATTCCATAAAAAGCTAGCATCCTTAGCAAAATCTTCTGGAATACGATCTATAGTTTCTGCGATTGCTTTTTGAGCAAATTCACTGAAATACTGAGGCTGCAGTGCACTAATAAAAACTTTAGGTGCATCCTTATCAGTTTTATGCTCAAAATGATTGGCCACTAGTTTTTTAGCTTCAAAATGATAGCTGCCTTTTTCTTCATATCCTGCATCGATAAATGGCTGAGCTAAAACTTCGATACTCACTTTAGGATGGTCGAAAGTTCGAAAAGCAATATGATCGTTTAAAACAGTTTCACCTTCATTGATAAATAGGTCGTAAACCTTCTTGGTTTCTGGGTTTTGATTTAGATAATCAACCCACAGGTTTTCAAAAATCTCCTGATAACTTGTCATAATAGTTTTAAATTTTTTACAAAACTAGACTATCGATAGTTTTCCTACAATTTTTATGCATTTATTAAGCATTATTTATGATTAGAAAAACTATTTTTGTTGAAAATTAGGATGTAATAAACAATTGGGCTTTCTCAAATTGAATTTTAGTCTTCATATTAATTAAACAATTCATTTAATAGATAAATTTTAGATAAATAATTGAATCTAATAAAAACCTGAATCGATTTAGTTACATTTGCAAAGCTAATTTCATTTTAAGCGATAAGCTTGAAGATTGAGTGAGTACTATATTAAAAAAGAACACAAATGCAATTAACAAACAGACAATTATACTATCAAAACTTGGCCACGCCAGCTTTTGTACCAGATGCCATAGAAGTAGTAAAATCAGAAGGAATTTATTTAATTGATGATAAAGGAAATAAATGGGTCGATCTCGTTTCTGGAGTTTCAGTGAGCAATGTGGGTCATAGAAATCCAAAAGTGGTGAAAGCCATTAAAGAACAGGTAGATACCTATATGCACTTAATGGTGTATGGAGAGTTCATCCAATCACCTCAGGTTCAATTGGCTGGATTAATCAGCGAGCAACTTCCCTCCTCTTTAGATTCTGTTTTCTTTGTTAACTCTGGATCTGAAGCTAACGAAGGTGCAATGAAATTAGCCAAACGTGCCACCGGAAGAAGTGAAATCATAGCATTTAAAGATGCTTATCATGGTGGAACCCAAGGTGCATTAAGTATTTTAGGCAATGAGGAAATGAAATATGCCTTTCGTCCTCTCCTACCAGATATTAAATTCCTGGAGTTCAATAATGAAGAATTGATTTCTGAAATCACAGAAAAAACTGCGGCAGTAGTGATTGAATCCATTCAAGCAGAAGCAGGAATTATACTTCCTAATAAAGGATATTTAAAAGCCATAAAGAAAAGATGTGAAAAGGTAGGCGCCCTATTAATCCTCGATGATATTCAAATGGGATTCGGCAGAACAGGAAAGCTATTTAGTTTTGAAAACTTCGATTTCGTCCCAGATATACTAACACTAGCCAAAGGAATGGGTGGAGGAATGCCTATTGGCGCATTTGTAGCCTCTAAAGAAATGATGAATCAGCTTCAGTTTAATCCAGGCCTAGGTCATATCACAACTTTTGGAGGACATCCTGTAAGTTGTGCTGCAGCAAAAGCAAGCTTAGAAGTCATATTAGAAGAAAAGCTTTGTGAGCAAGCTGATGAAAAAGCTCAGCTATTTGTGGATGCCTTAGAAGCTCATCCAATAGTAAAAGAAGTGAGACAAAAAGGCCTCATGTTGGCTGTGGATTTAGGCAGCAATGAACTTGGTGGGGAAGCCATGAAAGTATTATGGGAAAATAGATTAATAGTTGATCAGTTCCTATTTAATAGAACCTCATTTAGAATTGCCCCTCCTCTAACCATCACTAAAGAAGAAATCATGGAGATTATTAAGGTGTTGTTGGAGAGTTTAGATGGTATGTTGGTTAATGCGGGATGACCGATGACCGATGACCGATGTGGGAAGAATGAAGTTGGAAGTTGGAAGTTGGAAGCTCGAAGTACGAAGTGCGAAGTGCGAAGACTAATGAAAGAAGACTAAAGAAGGCTGTTGGAACACCGAACATTGAACATTGAACATTGAACACAGAACAATAAACAATTACAAATAACCATAGATATAAAAAACATGAGAACTAAATTATTCTTATTCAGTATTTTGAGTTTTATCTTGTTGGGTTGCTCTAATAACAACCAACTAATTAATAAGGTGGATCCTTTTATTGGAACTGGAGGTCATGGACATACCTATCCTGGTGCTACGACGCCTTTTGGAATGGTACAATTAAGTCCCGATACCAGAATTGATGATTGGGATGGATGCTCTGGCTATCACTATTCTGATTCTCAAATACTAGGTTTTTCTCATACACATTTGAGTGGAACCGGTGTTGGTGATTATGGCGATATCAGGATGATGCCTACCGTAGGCGATTTAAAACTTCGTCCTGGAACTAAAGAGAATACAGCAGAAGGATATATTTCGAAGTTCTCTCATAAGAATGAATCGGCAGCGCCTGCTTTTTATCAGGTTTTGCTCGATGATTATCAGATAGACGTGCAACTCACCGCTTCTCGTCGTGCTGGTTTCCACCAATACACTTTTCCAAAATCAGAATCCTCTCATGTTATTTTAGATTTAAAAGAGGCTGTTAGAACGGAAAAGATTCACGAACTCATTATTAATATAGAAGACAATCATACCATTTCAGGTTTAAGAAGATCGGCTTCTTGGGCCAACGATCAGTATTGTTATTTCGTGATTGAGTTTGAAAAAGACTTTAAAGATTTCGGTATTCAATTAGATGGTGAAATGAAACAGGGTCTACAGAAAGCAGAAGGAAAAGACATTCAAGCCTGGTTCGACTTTGATACAGAAGAAGGAGAAAAGATATTGGCAAAAGTGGCTTTATCCGCAGTGAGTGTAGAAGGTGCCAAGAAAAACCTAAAAGCTGAAATTCCACATTGGGACTTTAATAAAACCTTAAAAGAATCTCAAGCCGAATGGGAGAAAGAGCTTTCAAGAATAGAAGTAAAAGGGGAACAAAAAGATGAAACCATTTTTTACACAGCACTTTATCATGCTTTAATAGCTCCCAATACTTGGTCGGATGTAGATGGCCAATATAGAGGTCACGATTTAAAGGTACACTCTGCAGATCACACTGTTTACACCGTATTTTCTCTTTGGGATACTTTCCGTGGAGAACATCCCCTTTTGACATTATTACACCCAGATCGTGTAAACGATATGATTAAGAGTATGCTTCTCATGTATGAGGCTGATGGTTTATTACCAGTTTGGGAATTGGCGGCTTGTGAAACCAATTGTATGATTGGCTACCATTCTGTTCCTGTGATTTACGATGCCTATGCCAAAGGAATTGGTGATTTCGATGCCAATCAAGCTCTAGATGCCATGGTAAAAGGTGCTAGGGAAAATATCTTTGGATTAGATTCCTATAAAAAATATGGATACATAAAAGCCGATGAAGAAGGTGAATCGGTTTCTAAAACCCTAGAATACGCTTACGATGATTGGTGTATTGCCATGATGGCAAAGGATTTAGGAAGAAACGATATTTATTACGAGTTTGTAGTAAGGGCTCAATATTATAAGAACTTATATGATACTTCTACTGGTTTTATGCGCGCCAAAATAAACGGGCAATGGCAAAAGCCTTTTAGTCCTACAGAAGTGAACTTCCATTTTACAGAAGCCAATAGCTGGCAGTATAGTATGTTTGTGCCTCAAGATGTGAATGGATTAATTGATCTTCATGGTGGCGATAATAATTTCAGTAAAAAGCTGGACGAGTTATTCGAAACAGAAATGAAATTAAGTGGTCGTCATCAATCAGATATTACCGGACTAATTGGACAATATGCCCATGGTAACGAACCTAGCCATCATATGGCCTACCTTTATAATTTTGTGGGTGAGCCATGGAAAGCACAAAAGGTATTGTCTCAGATTATGAACAAATTGTATCATGATCAACCAGATGGTTTAAGTGGTAATGAAGATTGTGGACAGATGTCGGCATGGTATGTTTTAAGTTCCATGGGTTTTTATCCTGTAACACCAGGAAGTAACGACTATATTATAGGTACACCTATTTTTGAAAGCGTGAAGCTCAAGCTTGCTGATGGTAAAACATTTGAAGTAAATGCGAAAAACTACAGCAAAGAGAATTTCTATATACAATCTGCTCAACTCAACTCCTCACCTCTCGAACGCAGCTATATCACTCATGATGAAATAGCAAACGGAGGATTCTTAAACTTTAATATGGGCAATGTGGCCAATGAGAACTACGGGAAAGACGAGCAGAATAGACCAAATATGGAAATCAAAGATTTATTGATATGCCCTCCTCCGACCGTTATTAGCGAAACCCAAACCTTTAAAGATGAACTAAAGATAAAGATGGTTAATCCAACTTCTGGTGCCAAAACCTATTATACTACAGATGGAAGTGAGCCTACAGCAAAATCTAATCTTTATACTGCTCCTTTCACGATCAAGAAATCTACTTCTTATTTAGTAAAATCTATTCACCCTACATTGGGAGAAAGTGCCAGTATTGAAAGTAAATTCTATAAGATAGACGCCAGTAAAAGCTTAGAACTCACCTATGCTTATAGTCCATTATATGCAGCTGGAGGCGATTTGGCCCTAATAGATAATATCAGAGGAAACCATAATTTCAAAACGGGAACCTGGCAAGGATTCTATAATACTCCTGTAGAAGCCATAGTGACTTTTGCTAAGAAGAAAAGGCTAAGTGAATTGACTATGACCTATATTCAGGATCAAGGTTCTTGGATATTCCTACCTAAAAAGGTGAGCTTTTATATTTCCAATGATAAAGAGAACTGGAAACTAGTTGGATCTTTAGATAATGATATCGATAAGCATAAATCACCTATCACTCATGATTTTACAGTAAAGATGAAATCGAAGCGTGTGAAATATGTAAAGATAGTAGCTGAGAATGCGGGGCCTTGTCCACCATGGCATTTGGGTGCTGGTGGAGATACTTGGATGTTTGCTGATGAGATTGTGTTGAAGTAATCTTAAGAGGTCCGCTAATTTTCGCTAATTAGATTTTAAAAAGAGGAACGCTAATTTTCGCTGATTAATGATTGAAAATCTGCGGATTTAGGCTTAAAAGAATAGGTCCGTGGATTACACTTACACGGATGATTAAATCATGCTTAAACCCCTTGGTGGCACTTTGTGAAAACCTTTGTGGTTCTTCGTGGTATAGCTATTACACTGAGTTGCATAAAGAACGCTAATTAGATTAGGACAAGAGGAACGCGAATTATCACAAATGAATGGAATAGAATAAGAGGTCCGCTAATTTACGCTAATTGAATGTAAAAAGAGGATCGCTAATTTTCACTGATTAATGAATTAGGAAAGGGGTCCGCGGATTTACGCTGATTACACGGATGATTAAATCATGCTCAAAACCCTTAGTGGTACTTTGTGAAAACCTTTGGCTTCCTTTGTGGTAAAACTATTACACAGAGTTGCACAAAGAAGACTCAGAGGTTCTCATAGAAGAAACTAGATAAGAAGCAAAAAAATAATTGGTCTGCGAATTATCGCTGATTAATTAGGACTAGAGGAACGCTAATTTTCGCTAGTTAGATTAGGATAAGAAGAACGCTAATTAACGCTGATTAATGATTGAAAATCTGCGGATTTAGGCTTAAAAGAATAGGTCCGTGGATTACACGGATGGAAACCTGCTAGAATTAGAGTTTAAAAGGGGTCTGCGAATTATCGCTGAATATACGGATGATTAAATCATGCTCAAAACCCTTAGTGGCACTTTGTGAAAATCTTTGTGATTCTTCGTGGTATAGCTTTTACAAGCATAAGAATAATTACCAATTAAGAAATATCTAGACCACGGATGATCACGAATGACACAGATAAAAATCAGCGAAAATTAGCGTTCTCCATGGACTATTCATATCTTTTCAAGAGTATTTTACTCACCCTATCATTCCAATTCAAAGTCACCAATCGCCTATAACACCAGTAAATAATGAACGCTCCATACCCTCCTCTTATTTAGAACCACTACAATTTAACTAACCTATATCATACAAATCAGATATTCCCTATATTAGCCTTTACAAATAGATTAAAGCATGAAACACCACTATTCCAGTTTATTCCTACTATTTAGATATTAAATTCTATGTTTTATTGATTTTGCAAATGATCATCTCAAAATACATTGAGTGTGTATAAGTGTCTTTATTCCTTAAATTTGGAGGCATAAGAACACCTTTTAAAAAATATAAAAGAGATATAGAAACAATTGACTATATACAGACGTTAGCAAAAATTTAAAAACATAACCTGATTAAAACGAGAGAAATAAGAAAATAAACAATAATAAACTTAAAATATATTAAAATGAAAAAAGCAAATATACTTTTATTTGTAGTAGCTCTATTTTTTAGTATTAATAGTTGTAAAAAAGAAAAAGAAGAAGATAATATTGAGCCAATCAATGAAATTGAAACAATTGATGACAATAACTTTACAAAACTAACTGAAGGTACTGTTATCGTAGATCCAACTGAAATTCAAACAGATGTAACAGAAAACAAAATAACAATAGTTACAAGTACAGAAAAGATACAAAATTTAAAAGTAGGTCAAATAATTGTTTCGGGAAGAACTGAAAATGCACCCAATGGATATGCAAGAAAGATTACTGAAATAGAAAATAACGGAAACTCGATTACATTTCATACTGTTCAGGCTGGAATCGATGAGGTTTATAAAGAGCTATCGATAGACACAAAAATTGAAGTTGATTATGAAAACTTTAAACCTATTCATAGCAGAGGTTCTGGGAAATCTTCAAAATCTGAGCCATTCCGACCTATTGATTTAGATTATAATGCTTCCACTAATAAGTTTGAAATAGGTACTGTTCTTTATGATGCTGATGGAGATTATAATACTGAAAATGACCAAATCACTTACGAAGGTTCACTTCAAATAGTTGAAAATAGTTCTAGCTTTATTTTTAATATTCGACCTGGAACACAAAAAATATTTCATTTATCAAATGAGATGGAATTAAAAACTGAGCATTCTTTGGGGATTAGTACATCATTGAGTTTAAATGAAGAACGATTTGAAATAGCAAAAATACCATTAACTATGACATTGCCAACATCATTTGTAATCAATGCCTATCTTAAACTAACAATGGGTATTGAAGGAAACATTACAGGCTCAATTTCATTAGATTATGAGGCTGCATTAAATACTATTGCCGCTTTAAGTTATGATGAAACAAATGGTTGGATACACCCTAATGCTGCAAGTTTTAATTCTGAAACATCATTTGATGGTAATGTAGAAATGGAACTAAAACCAAGTTTATCTCCAGGTTTAGCCATTGAATTCGTTCAGTATAACAATGCAAGTGCAGGAGTATATTTGAATGCATATGTTAAGTTCCATGCTGAACCTGATGAGATCCTTAATATTAATTGGGATTTTGGCTATGGGTTGGAACTTGAAGCAGAGGCAGAAGTAAGTGTTCTTAATACATTTATAGATGTCGATTTTGGCTTAGTTATATGGGAACGTCCTTACCAAATCCTATATCAAGGTATTTATTATCTTTCCTCTATTAATAATATGATACCTGAAAACACTGCTACTGTTGCGACCAAATCAATAACTTTTAGTTGGGAATCGAATAATTTTATTATTCCTGCTACTTACCAAATATTTTTAGGCACAACAGAAAGTAATATGGACATAGTGGGAGAAACAACTGAGAATCATTTTGAGTTGAATGAAAATTTGGAAAACAACACCTATTTTTGGAAAATCGTTGCTGTAAATACAGGTGGTTCTACTATTATTTCGCAAAGTAATTTACAATCATTTGATTACATATATATCGAAGATACTCCAACTGTTACCACAACTCCAATAGAGAATATAACTGAAACAGCTGCATCAAGTGGAGGAAACATAACAGATGAAGGTGGATCAGATATAATAGAGCGAGGAGTCTGTTGGAATACCACCCCAAACCCTACAATTGCAAATAATTTTACCAATGATGGGACTGGAACAGGTAGCTACACAAGCTCTTTAACAAATTTAAGTACAGCTACTCTTTATTACGTGAGAGCTTATGCTAGAAATAACGAAGGAACTGCCTATGGTAATCAAGAACAATTCTCTACTTCAGGTGGCAGTAATAATCCACCTACAGCATCATTCACAGTAAATCCTAGTAGCGGTTCAACAAGTACTATTTTTTCCTTTGATGGCTTAGCATGTACTGACCCAGAAGACCCAACAAGCGATTTACAAGTTCGCTGGGATTTTGATGGCGATGGCAATTGGGATACAGATTGGGATTACAACAAAACTGAAAGTCACCAGTATAACAGTGAGAATACTTACGCAACCAAACTTGAAGTAAAAGACTCTGAAGGATTGACAGATCAATATACAAAAAACATAACAGTTAGCAATGATGCCGGTCTCGGCACTTTTACGGATCCTCGAGACGGACAAACATACAACACTGTTACAATAGGTAATCAAATATGGTTTGCCGAAAATTTAAATTACGAAATGGGCGATAGCTGGTGGTACGATAATAACAATTCCAATGGCGATATTTATGGTCGCCTTTATACATGGGTTGCAGCATTAAATGCATGCCCAAGCGGTTGGCACTTACCGACTGACGATGAGTGGAAAACCATGGAAATGTATTTGGGCATGAGCCAAAGTGAAACAGATAATATTGGTTGGCGTGGAACTGACGAAGGCGAAAAAATGAAATCTACAAGCGGATGGGGCAGTAATTATAATGGGACAAATAGTAGTGGTTTTAATGCCCTCCCTGGAGGCTACTTCAACGGCAATGATTGGTTCTTCACCAGCATTAGTGGCCTCGGTTATTGGTGGTCGTCTACTGAAACTTCAGGCACCGCATGCAATCGAAGCCTGTACTATAACGGCAGTCAAGTGAACCGGAATTTCAGCTACAAGTCATTCGGCTTTTCCGTCCGTTGTATCAAGGACTGATTGGGCGCTTTTTAGCGACTATTTACAATTTATCCATTTTTGCTTTTTATGAATTATAAGAAAAAATGAAAATCATTGTTATTGGAACAATAGTGTGAATAAAATAACTACTAAAGGCTGGAAAATATAATGAAATACTAAAAAAAACTTTTGCTAACACGCAATTATAAAAAATTGGGCTTATGTCGTAAATTATAAAATAGAAATACTAAAAAACAGTGTAGTAAATTGAAAACTTGCAGTTTCAAAATGCCCAACTTTTCATATTGCCACACGTTGTGTTTCATGCTAAAAAAAGAGAAAGCCAATGCACATTTGGCACATTTGCAAGCCCAACCCGCTAGCTGACACTCAGCTTGCAAAAGAGCCAAATTTTTGCCAACACTAATAAAACAGAGTAAAATGAAATTATCTACAGTTAAATTAAAAGGATTTAGGAACTTCAAAGATGCAACAATAAACTTCGAAGAAAAAACCTTAGTGATTGGTGCAAATGATGTTGGTAAGACTAACTTACTATGGGCTATCAGGTTACTATTAGATAGACGATTAAATGACTTTGACATAGAACCTAAAGACTCCGATTTTTACGCATTTGAAGAGACTAATAGTTTTGAAATATTATTGAAATTCAAAAATGTTGTCGAAGATTGTGTTGTTTCTAAGCTAAAAGGAAAAATAAGTGATAATGACGAACTTTGTCTAGCATATAAAGCATTCCGAGATAAAGTTACCAAAGCAAAATCATATATCCTTTATGCTGGAATTTCAGAATCAAAATTGGAGGAAATTGAAGACCGATATTATAGAAAAGTACTAAATGTTCAATACATCAGCAGTAGACGAGATTTTCACAGCTATATAGATAGAGAGAAGAATCACTTATTTCAATTAGCAAAGGAGAATAGGGAAGATAAAGAAATCAAAGAGGATGATAGTTTGTATGGACAAATTCAAGGTGATTTAAAGAATGTAGACAGGGCAAACTCACACTTTTATATTAAGCACCTTTAGTAAGTACTCTTCATTCCATCCCGCCTTAAGCCTTTTCCCAGCTATTCCCTGCTTTTCTGAT
>JADGDY010000237.1 GCA_016744655.1 Bacteroidales bacterium
CAATTAGGAATTGGTAATAACTGTTTGATTCTCTGCTTCGAGTCGTAGATTAGAAATACTGAGGCGCTTGATAAACAAGAACCTATAGACATTTTAAATTGATCATTTATAATTATTGCAATTATCATCGTCTATGTTTTTTTGCAAATATAATGAACATATTCTCATAATGACTAATTTATTTTTATTTATTGAAATAATTTTCTTTAATTTGAAACATAAGATTTGCTAGTAGATAAACTTTCAAATACTTATAAAGGGGATTTCTAGATAAAAGCTGTTAATGAATAAATATCATCATAAAAAAACATATGTGATAGCCATCGATGTGGGTACACAATCCATTAGAGCTGCATTAGTGAATATGGAAGGTGATTTTATCCATATTGAAAGAAGAGAAATAAATTCTTATTTCTCGATAAAACCGGGCTATGCAGAACAAGATGTAAATTATTTATGGGAGACTTTAGGAGAGGTAACATCGAAATTAATGAAAAAGACTACTGTTCCTATAGTAGAAATTAAAGGAGTCTCCTTAACATGTCAAAGAGGTACTGTGGTTAATCTAGATAAGAATGGTGAACCTTTAAGGCCAGCTATAATATGGCTAGATCAAAGGAAAGCTAAGCTAGAGAAATTCCCAAATGGATTTATAAAAAAGGGGCTCCAAATTATTAATTTATATGGCTCTATAACTCATGCGATAAAAGATGGTGAATCTAATTGGCTTCGCCAAAATCAAGTTGAAATTTGGAAAAACACCCATCAATTTTTATTTCTTTCAGGGTATTTCAATTATAAACTAACCAATAGATATATAGATTCCATAGGAAATACTGTAGGATATGTTCCTTTCAACTATAAGAAGCAACGGTGGTGTAAACCTGGAGAATTTAATACTAAGCTATTTCCTATTTCACAATCGAAGCTACCTGAGCTCGTTAAACCATCTGAACTTCTAGGACATATCACCGAAGAAGCAATGCAAATTACTGGCCTCCCCAAAGGTTTACCATTAATAGCTGCTGCGGCTGATAAAGCTTGTGAAGTTTTGGGAAGTGGATGTTTAACACCTGACATTGCTTGTTTAAGTTTTGGCACTACAGCAACTGTAGAAACAGTTCACCCTAAATATAGAGAAGTCATTCGTTTCTTCCCCTCCTATCCTTCTGCCATTCCAAATCATTTTAATACCGAGTTTATGGTTTACCGGGGTTATTGGATGATTAATTGGTTTAAAAATGAGTTTGGCCATTTAGAAGTGGAAAAATCAAAAGAAACAGGAATACCGGCAGAAAGGCAATTTGATGAAATGATAAAGGATATTCCTCCAGGTTCTATGGGTTTAACACTACAGCCTTATTGGTCTCCTGGAGTGAGAATACCTGGAGTAGAAGCCAAAGGAGCTATTATCGGATTTGGTGATGTTCACACAAGAGCTCATATTTATAAAGCCATTTTAGAAGGGCTCACTTATAGTCTAAAACATGGAGCTCAAAGAACCGAAAAGAAAACGAAGGTTAAAATGAAACGACTAAGAGTTTCTGGAGGAGGATCACAAAGTGAGATAGCTATGCAAATGACAGCTGACATTTTTGGATTACCAGTAGAAAAACCACATACATTTGAAACATCAGCCTTAGGTGCAGCTATTAATTGTGCTGTAGGGCTTAAAATATTTCCAGATTTCGAAACTGCCATTGAAAACATGTGTCATATTGAAAAAACATATGAACCAAACCCTGAAAATGTTGAAATATATTCTCGATTATATAAAAAAGTCTATAAAAGACTTTACAGAAGGCTTAAGCCTTTATACTATCAAATTAGGAATATTGTAAACTACCCAATCATAGAAAAATAGACTGTTTTATTTGTTCGTTATCGGACAGGCCTGCACTACAGTGAACATATATTTTTCACACAAAAAAATAACAATTTCATATTGTATTGATTACTTGCAAATTATAAATAGTGGCACACTTTATGAAAAGAGATAATTGGTTTTACAAAAATTATCTCATATTAGAATGCTTACAGGCCTTTAGTGATTAAAGGCCTGTAATTTTTAAACTAATTTGTAAATATCATTATCTTCGAAAAAAATAAAATCAATGAAAAAATTCTTAGCGTTTTTCTTAAGTATTCTGTTTGTTAGCAGTTTTGCTCAAGAAAGTAAAATGATGAGATTTCCTACTATGCATGGAAATCAAGTAGTATTCACCTATGCTGGTGATTTATATACCGTAGACAAAGCTGGTGGCATTGCTCGTAAAATCACAAATGATGATGGTTTCGAGATGTTCGCCAAATTCTCTCCTGATGGTAAAAGCATTGCATTTACAGGTCAAATGGATGGAAACACAGAAGTTTACACCATGCCCGCAGAAGGTGGACAACCTGAACGATTAACATACACTGCTACACTTGGTAGAGATGATGTAAGTGATCGTATGGGGCCTAATAATATTGTTATGACTTGGAAGGATAATGAGAATATTGTATTCCGTAGTAGAAAACAAACTTTCAATTCTTTCAAGGGAAGTCTATTCATGGTGAATATCAATGGTGAATTAGATGAACAACTACCATTTTCATATGGTGGATTCTGTTCTTACTCTCCTGATGGAAAAAAAATAGCTTACAATCGTGTATTCCGTGAATTTAGAACATGGAAGTATTATCAAGGCGGAATGGCTGATGATGTTTGGATTTATGATTTGAAATCGGAAGAAACCATTAATATTACGGATAATGTACATCAAGACATCTTTCCTATGTGGAAAGGCGATAAAGTATATTATATTTCTGACAAAGATAGAATTATGAATCTGTTTGAGTATGATGTAAATACCAAACAAACTAAAAAGGTAACCAATTTTGAACGTTACGATATCAAATTCCCAAGCTTAGGTGACAATGGAATTATTTTTGAAAATGGTGGAGAAATCCATTATTATGATTTTGCTACCGCATCAACAAAAAAAGTTGAAGTCAGCATTTTAAATGATTTCCCAGAAACTAGAACGAAACTAAAAGACGCTTCTAAAAGCATTAGTTCTTGGGCAGTTTCTCCCGATGGTAAAAGAGTCGTATTTGGAGCTAGAGGAGATGTTTTTACACTTCCTGCAAAAAGCGGAATCACTCGTAATTTAACTGAAACATCAGGTGCTCATGAAAGAAATGTAGAATGGTCACCAAAAGGAAAGTATATCAGTTATATTTCTGATGTTACTGGGGAAGACGAAATCTATATGATTAACCAAAATGGTGAAGAGGATGCAATTCAATTAACTAAAGACTCTGATACTTATAAATTTAACCCTGTTTGGTCTCCAGATGGTAAATACCTTTTATGGGGTGACAAGAAACTTAGGTTACAATTGATGAATGTAGAATCTAAGGAAGTAACTACTATTGCTCAAGCCAAATCTTGGGAAATGAGAGACTATGTTTGGTCACCTGATAGTAAATGGATTTCATATACACTTCCGCAAAATGGAGCTGTTAGCAAAGTAATGGTTTATAATATTGATGATAAATCTACAAATGCTATTACCAACGATTGGTACGATGCAAACTCTCCTTCTTTCAGTAGTGATGGTAAATTCTTATTCTTTATCTCTGGTAGAGATTTTAATCCTATCTATAGTAGAACAGAATGGAATCATGCTTACCAAGATATGGATAAAATTTACTTTGTAAGCTTAGAAAAATCTACTCCTTCCCCATTTGCTCCAGAAAACGATGAAGTAAAAATTGAGGATGCTAAAAAAGAAGATGCTGAGAAAAAAGATGAAGACACTGAGCTAACTGTTAAAATTGACTTTGATGGTATTTATGACCGTACCATGGCACTTCCTGTTGAAGTGGCTAATTATTGGAATGTTTATGCTATTGGCGATAATGTATATTTTGCTAAATGGAAACGTGGTGGTAAAGGTGTCGAGCTCCATAAATACAGTTTAAAGAGTCAAAAAGATGACGTAATTGGAAGTACTGGAAGCTATACTGTATCAGCTGACCAAAAAAAGATGTTCATTTCTGATAAAGGTAAATATGCTGTTATTTCATTACCTCAATCAAAAATCAATGTAAAAGACTATATATCTACTAAGAATATGAAAGTAATGGTAGATCCTAAAGTTGAATGGAATCAAATATATCATGATGCTTGGAGACAAATGAGAGATTTCTTTTACGATGAAAACATGCATGGAGTAGATTGGGCCGATGTACAAGTGAAATACTCTAGTTTAGTACCTTATGTTAATAATCGATACGACCTTACTTACCTAATGGGTGAAATGATTGGTGAACTTAATGTGGGACATGCTTATATCAACGGTGGTGATGTTTCTAAACCTGAAAGAATTAAATTAGGTTTATTAGGAGCTCAAGTCTCTAAAGATAAAAATGGATATTATAAAATCGATAGAATCCTCCGCGGACAAAATTGGAGTAAATCAGTGCGTTCTCCACTAAGCGATGTAGGTGTAAATATTAGCGAAGGCGATTATATTATTGCTATTGATGGAAAATCGGTAAAGGATGTAAAAAACATTTTCGAATTACTTGTAAACAAAGCCTCTACAGAGGTTATCTTAACCGTAAATAGCAAGTCATCTGCAGATGGAACTCACGATGAGATTATTATTCCTATTGCTGACGAAGCTAGTCTTTATTATTATGATTGGGTTCAAACCAATATTGACAAAGTAAATGAAGCTTCTAATGGTCAAGTGGGATATATTCATATTCCAGATATGGGCCCTGATGGTTTAAATGAATTTGTGAAGCACTTCTATCCACAGTTAAATAAGAAGGCTTTAATTATTGATGATAGAGGAAACGGTGGAGGAAATGTATCTCCTATGCTTATTGAAAGACTAAACCGTGAATTAACCATGTATGGAATGGCTAGAAACACTGGAATAACAACAAAACCAGCTCAAATTCAAATGGGACCAAAAGTTCTTTTACTTGATAATTATTCAGCTTCAGATGGAGATTTATTTCCTTATCAGTTCAAGAAGTTAGGAATTGGAACTACCATTGGTGTTCGTTCTTGGGGTGGTGTTGTTGGAATTAGAGGAAGTTTACCATTTATTGATGGTGCTGATCTTAGAAAACCAGAATTTGCACCATTTGATGTTGAAGGTAAAAAATGGGTAATTGAAGGTTATGGAGTTGATCCTGACATTGAAGTTAGAAACGACCCTGCTAAAGAATTCAAAGGTATCGACCAGCAATTGGATAAAGCCTTAGAAGTAATTCTTGAACAAATGAAAGATTACCCTCAAACACCTCAAATACCAACCAAACCAAATAAAAGTAAATAATATTGAAAATATAGAGTAAAATATTTCACTCTAATCAAAAACGAAAGTGGCCGGAATGTAATTTTACATTTCGGCTTTTTTATTATTATTGAGGTGTTTAGATAAGTACTTATACCAAATTAAACAAATAATGAGCGTTATATTTATTATCTTTGTGACATGTCATATAAGAGTAAAATACATGTAAAAGAGAACTTGACGTATCTCCGAGATCTATATAAT
>JADGDY010000056.1 GCA_016744655.1 Bacteroidales bacterium
ATTAGAATCTAATATGATGACTATCCATGTATATCCAAACCCAAGTAGTGGAGAATTCAGTCTTGAATTAACTGGTGCAAGTCAAGAGGTGGAAATCTCAGTAATTGACTTCGCAGGAAGACTAGTACTGGAAGATAAAATACTTGAAGTTACAGCGGATAAGATGGAGAGACAATTCGACTTTAGTGATTATGAAAGAGGTGTATACTTCTTGAGAATTACTCATGGTAGTAAAGTTTCTTACAAAAAGGTTGTTATTCAATAGGTTTTTAATCTAGGAAATACTCCTAAGAAAAAGAGGCTGTCCGAATGGGCAGTCTCTTTTTTATTTTCTCTATTTTTGCAAAAAAATGAGAACATGAAAAATATTGTATCAATAATACTTATCTTATTTGCAATAATCCAAGTATCTGCTCAAGATATAAACCAGATTGTAATAGATCCTGATTTGGACAGAGAGATATTGATTGGATTAGTGGATGAAGAAGGTTTGAAGCATCCTGTGTTTGTTGAGAACTGGAAAGACCAAATGGATATTTACACACCAGATAAAGTGGTCACTAAAAAAATAAAGAAGTTTTTTCGGAAGAATAAAGATATTGAAGTAATGGTGTTTTTTGCAAGTTGGTGTCACGATAGCCAAGTACAAATGCCTGACTTTGTGAAATTAGCAAAGCAAGCAAAAATTAAAAATGTGACCTATTATGCATTAAGCCGAAAGAAAGACATGCCCAGTATGGATATAGAAAAATATAATATCGAACTGGTTCCTACATTTATATTTTATAGAGGAGGCCAAGAAATTGGGAGGATTATAGAAAGCCCAAAAGTGAGTTTGGAGAAGGATTTGTGGGAGATGATGAAATAATAATGTTTAATGATTAATGTTTGATGGGTCAATCCAGTACAGTGAGCTTGTCGAAGTGTACTTTGAAAATAATTAATTATGTTCATCGAGTGAAGCAGGTAATTATGTAAAATTTTCCTAGCGTTCTTCGCGATACAAAACTTTGCGTTTTCTTTGCGTGAAATATACATTTAGATTTGCAGAGAAATATAGTTTGGCACACAAGATGTTTAGTAGATTTAAAGCAAAAAACATGAAAACATACAATACAATCAAAGAGCTTCAAAAAGAGCTTGAAGTTCAAAAACAAAAAGGAAAGACAATAGGATTTGTTCCAACTATGGGCGCATTGCATGCCGGACATATTAGTTTGGTCCATCAAGCCAGAGCTGCTTGTGACATTGTTGTGGTTAGCATTTTTGTAAACCCAATTCAGTTTAATAATCCTGAAGACTTAGATAAATATCCCCGAACTTTTGAATCAGATGCTACGCTTTTAGAAGAGGCTACTTGTGATTATATTTTCTATCCCACTGTGGACGAGATGTATCCAGAAAAAGTAAATCAGAAATATGATTTTGGTCTGTTAGAAACAGTGATGGAAGGAGCCTTTAGAGAAGGCCATTTTAATGGAGTCGGAGTGGTGGTCAACAAGCTATTTGAGATTGTAAATGCCGATCAAGCTTTCTTTGGTAAAAAGGATTTTCAGCAATTAGCTATCATCCGTCGATTGGTGGAAATTGAAAAACTACCTGTGAAAGTTATGGCAGGTGAGACCATGAGGGAATGTGATGGATTAGCCATGAGTAGTAGAAACGTTAGACTTACTGAAGAAGACCGGAAGTTTGCGCCTGAAATTTTCAGTACCTTAAATTGGGTTAATGAAAATATGGGAAACCAGAGTCCAACAGAACTAATGGAAGAGGCCATGAAAAAGCTCTCCGTTCATTTTAAACCAGAGTATTTTCAAATTGTGGATGGCTTAACTTTACAAAAGATTAATAAATGGGAGGATACCAATTACCCTATTGCTTGTGTAGCAGCGAATTTAGGAAGGGTCCGTTTGATTGACAATTTGGAGTTAAACAGATAGATAATGATACCGGAGGAAGTTAAAAATGCGATTCAGTCATATTGGATTAAGCAAGGTCTAAGTCCTGAGATTATTGAAGAGAGAGGCATTAGTGGAGGGAGTATTAACTCGGCACTACTCGTTGAAACTCCTGACGGCTCGTTCTTTCTCAAGTATAATTCTGCCACAAAGCATCCTCAAATGTTTGCCAGTGAATTTGCTGGTTTAAAATTACTTTCTTCAGTGAATAGTATTAGAATTCCCAAACCTCTTTTTTATGCTGAAGGTCAGCAATATTCATGCATCCTCATGGAGTTTGTTGAAGAAGTCAGTTATTCCTATGATTTCTGGGATAGTTTTGCTCGTCAACTCTCTCGATTACATAAAAACACCAAGCCTGATTTTGGTTTAGACTTTGATAATTATATGGGCAGTCTAGTTCAATATAATTCACCCTCCCCAAATTTTGTAGATTTCTTTATCAATCAACGCTTGCTTCCTCAGCTCAAAATGGCACGCGACCAAAATGAGATTTCACAAAAACACATTAAACAAGCCGAAAGACTTTTCGATGAACTTCCTTCTATTTTCCCTGAGGAAAAACCTGCTTTAGTCCATGGTGATTTATGGAGTGGCAATTTCATGAGTGATGAAAATGGTGAGCCTGTAATTATGGATCCTGCTTGTTATTATGGCCATCGAGAAGTAGACATCGCCATGACCACCATGTTCGGAGGATTCTCACCCCAATTTTACAAGTATTATCAAGAACACCATCCCCTAGAAAAAGGCTGGGAGAACCGATTGAAATATTATAATCTGTATCCCATTCTTATTCATGTTAATCTTTTTGGTTCTTCCTATCTGGGCTCTTTTGAATCTGTTTTAGAGGGGTTTTAAATTGAAAAGTACTTAAAGTCCGTAGAATTAGTAAATATAAAAGTTTCAAGAGTCAAAATTTCAAATGTTCGTGAAATAGATTTACTTTCATTTGGACATTTATTAGTGCATTTGTGGCAAAAGACTTATTGCATCCCCATAAAATTAAATTTATGTTAAACTTTGGAAACTATTTACCTGAAAAACGTTTCCGTTGAGGAAAATGTGTATTTTTGCCCTCGTTTTGGACAAATATGTGATTTTTAGTGTAACTCTCTGAAATCTATTACGTCTGAAAGACTCAATGGATTAATTGAAAGATGAAAAACAAATACCAACAAATGAAAAAATATTATTACATCTTCTTATTGGCTTTTCTTCCAACGATATTGTCGGCACAAGAAACCATAAAGGTGTTTAGCCTTAGTGAAGCATTGGATTATGCTTTGGTTCACAATTATGACTATATCAATGCACAAACCGATATTGAAATAGCTGAGAAGAAAGTTTGGGAGTCTACCGCAACTGGTTTACCACAAGTAGATGGAAGTTTGAGTAACGATAACTATTTAGATATACCTGTAACTCTGATGCCTGATTTTATTTCACCATCAGTATATGGAGTAAATATTAATGGTTTTGGTTTAGAACCAGTACAGCCTTTGCCTGATGAGCAGCAATTTTTTCCAGTTCAATTTGGCACAAAGCATAATGCAACTGCAGGAATTAGCGTAAATCAGTTATTATTTAGTGGAGAATATATAGTAGCTTTAAGGGCATCTAAAACCTATCTTGGGCAAACTGAAAGACAAAAAGTACAAACCGAGATATTATTGGTTGAACAGGTGAGTAAGTCTTATTTTCTGATACTTTCTATGGAAGAGAATATGGAGATTTTAGATTCCAGCTTGGTACTTAATAAAGCTTTGTTGGATGAAACAAGAGCGACATATGAAGCCGGTTTTGTTGAGGATACAGATGTTGATCAACTTGAAGTTATTGTAAATAATTTGGAAGGAAGTATTAGAAATATCCAAAACGAAGTTAGAACAGCAAGAGCATTCTTAAAATTTTATATGGGAATTCAACCTAACGAAGAGGTTGTTTTAACGGATGATTTAAATTCAGTTTTGGAGCATTTAAATATAGATTACCTATTGACAAGCCCTTTTCAAGTGGAAGAAAATATTGACTTCATATTATTTCAAACCCAGAAAGATTTAGCCGATTTACAAGTAGATTTAGAAAAGGCAGCATACCTGCCTACCATAAATGCATTCTTTTCTGCACAAACAAATGCCATGCGCGATACTTATAGCTTTTTCGATAGTAGTTTGCCTTGGTATCCAACCACTGTTTGGGGATTTAAAATGAGTGTTCCCATATGGAGTAGTGGAAACCGCAATGCTAAGGTTCAGCAAATGAAGTTGAATATGAAAAAGATGAATGTATCGGAAAAACAGTTAACAAGTTCATTACAGCTTCAAGTTCAAACAGCTCGAAACAATTTCTCTAATATGTACTATAATTACCTTAATAGGCAGAAAAATTTAGAGGTAACAGTTAAAATTTACAACAAAACGAATACTAAATATCGTGAAGGAATGGCCAGTAGCTTCGATTTAAATCAAGCTCAGAATAATTTTATTCAAGCCAATACAGATTATACTTTGTCGATTATGGATTTACTTCAGAATAAGATTGAGCTAGAGAAATTCTTAACTCGTTCTGCTGATCAATTTGAGGAGGTTAAATAATGAAGACTATTAAATATATAAGCATCATAGCATTATTAAGTGCATTTGCATTTTCTTGTCAGTCACCTAAGTCAGGAAAAGATTATAAATTAACAAACCATCAGGATAGTATAAGCTATATAATTGGCTATGATTATGGAGAAGGAATTGCATTGAAAGATTTACAAATTTCGGAAGATGCTTTAGTCAAAGGCCTCCTCGAAGGTTTAACAGGGAAATCTTCGTTACCAGATAGCTTAATCACGCAATTAGTGGTTAATTTTCAGCAAGAAATTGATGCCAAAGAAGACAGTATCATTAAGTTAAATATTCAGAATACCAAGAGTCTTGGAGATGAATATTTAGCAAAAAGCAGATCATTGGAGGGGGTTATAGAATTAGAGGATGGCCTTCAATATAAAATTGTGAAAACAGGAAATGGAAACCCTCCTGTGGCTAACGATAGTGTGAGTATTCATTTTAGAGCCATGTTTTTAGACGGAACCACTTTTGATATGAGTTACGATACCGGACCAGCAGGAATTAAGTTGGATAGGATGATAAAAGGATTATCAGAAGGTATTCAAATAATGAATCCCGGTTCTATATATGAGTTTGTTATTCCTTGGTATTTGGCCTATGGAGAAGAAGATTTTGCCAATATCATTCCTGGTGGTTCCACCTTACGATATCATGTTGAATTAATTCAAATACATGAATAATATGGAGGAAAACCTTAAAAATATAATTGAAAAAGTATCGGAACTTTACCATCAGTATGGGATTAAAAGTGTGACGATGGATGATGTGTCACGTCATTTAGGGATTTCTAAAAAAACACTTTATTCTTATGTGAAAGATAAAAAAGAACTGGTGGAAATGACTATTGAAGCTCAATTATCACATCACGAATTGATGGAAAAAGAACTATGTGAGCAGAATTTAGATGCTCTAGAGGAAATGCATGTTGTGTATAGTCTGGCAAGGGAACTCATGAAAAAAATGAATCCAAGTTATCAATACGATTTGCAGAAATACTATCCTATGTTATGTGAGAAACTTAGTGGATTTAAAAAGAATCACCTACATAATAAAATTAAAGATAACCTAATTAAAGGCAAAAAAGAAGGAATTTACAGAGCCGATATTGACGAAGAAGTATTATCTAGAATGCATGCCTCACAGCATGGAGCCATGACGAATATGACATCAGAAGATATTCGATATTTCTCTGGAAAGGAAACCTTCGAGGAGCTTTTTAAATACCATATACACGCCATATTAAACGATAATGGCCGCAAATTATTAAAACAAAGAAATTTTTTCCAAAATAATTAAACATGAAAACGAAATTACTATTAATATCTGTGATGATCATGAGCATATTTATGTCTTGTGAACCAAAAGATGAACTCAAAGAGCTTCAGTCACAATTAGATGCTAAAAAAATTAATCTGTCAAATTTGAAGCTTGAAATTAAAGATCTTCAATCTCAAATTGATGAAATGGGTGGGGGTGATGTTAGTAAAGGAATTGCGGTGACTGTTAAGAAATTGACTCCTCTAAAATTTGAACACTTCTTTCATGCTAATGGTAGCTTTGAGTCTGTTGACTACGCATATATTAGTCCTGAAACCTCTGGTCAAGTGACCGAGATTTTGGTAAAAGAAGGCGATAAAGTGAAAAAGAATCAAGTCTTAGCTCATTTGAATACCGATATTTTGGAAAATACCATTCGCGAAGTGAAAACAGGTTTAGAATTAGCCACCACTGTTTTTAAAAAACAAGAAGAGCTTTGGAATAAAAAGATTGGTAGTGAACTTGATTATTTAAGAGCAAAAAATGATAAACAGAGGTTACAAGATCAGTTAAAGACTTTGCAGTCCCAATTAGATATGGCTATTATCACATCGCCCATCAATGGTGTAGTTGATAATATTGAACCAAAGGTTGGTGAACTTGCCATGCCTGGCCAATTGATGATGCAAGTGGTTAATCTCGATGTTTTCTATTTAAACGTGGAGGTTTCTGAATCTTATTTACCCTATTTAAATCGTGGTGATGAGGTAACTATTAATCTAATGGCATATGGCGATTACAATATTGCAGGTAATATTTACCGAATAGCAAATATTATCAATCCCGAAAATAGAAGTTTTAAAGTGAGCATCAAGGTGGAGAATGAAAATGGTATGATTAAACCAAATATGCTGGCTGAAGTTAAGTTTAAAGATTTTGAAAGCGATAACGCTTTAATTGTTCCGTCTATTATTGTGAAGAAAGATTTCAAAGGAAACTATCTTTTCATAACTAATAAAGTTGATGGAAAGGTGATAGCTAAGAAAACCTATGTGGAAACCGGTAGAAGCAAAGCCAATGAAACTATGATTGTTTCAGGTCTTAAAGCCAACGATGAAGTTATTATAGGTGGCTATAACCAAGTAGTTGAAGCAAGTTTGTTAAGCATTAAGTAAGAAAACATGAGCGAAAATAAACAAGATAAAAAGGTGAAACGGGAGTTTAAACTCACTTCCATTGCACTGAGTAATAAAAATACTATCTATCTGCTAACAACCATCCTTATTGCTTTTGGATTGTATAGCTATAGAAGCCTCCCCAAGGAGCTATTCCCCGATGTGTTCTTCCCAACCATTATGGTAAATACAGTATATCCAGGTAATCCGCCTTTAGATATGGAGAACTTGGTGACTCGTCCTTTAGAAAAGGAAATTGATGGTGTGAAGGGGATGAAAAAATTGTCATCTACTTCTAGTCAGGATATGTCGGCCATTTTTGTGGAATTTAATACCGATTTAAGTATTGAAGAGGCTTTGAGAGAAGTTAAGGATGCAGTGGATAATGCCAAAAACGAACTTCCAGAAGACTTGCCCAACGACCCCATGGTTTTGGATATTGACTTCTCAGAGTTCCCTGTGCTTACTATCAACCTTTCTGGTGATTTCTCTATCAGTGAATTAAAAGATTATGCAGAGTATATTGAAGACGAAGTTGAAGATATCAACGAAGTGAGTAAGGTAGATATTAAAGGATTAATGGATAATGAGGTGAGCATTTGGGTTGATCTTCATAAAATGGAATCCAATAAAATCAGCTTTAATGATATTGAAATGGCTATTGCCAACGAAAACCTTTCAATTTCCGGAGGAGAGCTTCGAATAGATGGAACCATGCGTGCTGTAAGAGTATTGGGTGAATTTACCGATGTGAAGCAAATGGAAGGCGTAATCGTAAAAAGCGAGAACAATAATATCGTTTATTTAAGAGATATCGCCGAAATTGAATATGGGTTTGCCGACCCTGAAAGTTTTGCACGTTTGGATTTAGAACCTGTTGTTTCTCTGCAGATTGTAAAGAAAAGTGGTAAAAACTTACTTTCTGCTATCGATCAGGTATTCGAGAAAATGGAACATGCTCAAAAAACCGGAGCACTTCCTACCAATCTCAAAATCTCATATACTAACGACCAATCAGAACAAATTAGAGCTCAAATTTCTAACTTAGAGAATAGTCTTATTATGGGAATCCTCTTTGTGATTCTTGTTTTATTCTTCTTCTTGGGAACCAGAAACTCTCTTTTTGTAGGTTTTGCCATTCCAACCTCCATGTTTATCAGTTTTGTGATTTTCAACCTTATTGGTTACAAAATCAACATGATTGTATTATTTGCCTTGATTTTGGCACTGGGGATGTTGGTAGATAATGCCATTGTGGTAGTGGAAAATGTATATCGTTTTGTGAGTAGTGGAAAGAACAACGAGGAGTCCAGTAAGTATGCTGTGGGAGAAATTGCATGGCCTATTATTACTTCTACTCTTACCACTCTGGCGGCTTTCTTCCCTCTAATTTTCTGGGACAGCCTAATGGGAGAATTCATGAAATTCCTACCCATCACTCTCATCATTGTTTTAACTTCTAGTTTATTTGTAGCCTTGGTATTAATTCCGGTTTATACCAGTATTTTAATGAAGCGTGGAGCCGAAAATGATGTGGTAAACAAGAAAAAAGCCATGATTTGGATAACATTCTTAGCAGCAATATCAGTAATTTCATATACCGTGTCTTGGAATGTTTTGGGTGGTTTAACAGGTTTCTTTGCTATTATGGGATTGGCCAATGTTTTATTCCTTAATAAACTAGGGATTTGGTTTAAAAATGTATTTTTAGTTTGGTTGGAGAGTTTTTATGAAGGCGTGATTCATTTTGCTATTAAAGGTAGAAATTCAGTGTGGATGATTTTAGGAACTGTCTTTTTGTTAATCGCAACCATCCAATTTATGGGAATGAGAGACTTGAAGACTGTATTTTTCCCATCATCATATCCTAAATATGTTAACGTGATTGCTGAGTTACCTATTGGAACAGATATTTACACAACAGATAAGTTTATTAACGAATTGGAAGCTGATGTATTCGAAATTTTACAGCCTTATGATACTGTTATTAAAAATGTATTAACCACAGTAGGGAATGGTGCAAAAAGTGAAAATGATGGTTTTAATATTACAAATACTCCGAATCAAGGTTTAATCACTATTAACTTTATCGATTTTGAGTTGCGCGATGGGATTAATACCTTCGATATCATGAGTGATTTAAGCGACCAGCTCATTGGAAGGTATCCTGGAGTATTTCTTTCTGTGGAAAAACCTGCGGAGGGTCCTCCAACAGGAAAACCCATTAATGTGGAAATCAGTGGTAAGGAATACGAGTCTTTGATTGCACTTACCGATAGCATAGTGCAAATGATGGAGGCAGAACATATTCCTGGAATAGAGGGATTAAAGCTTGATCTGAAAATGGGAAACCCTGAGCTGTTGGTGCATATTGATCGAGATAAAGCCAGGAGATTTGGTTTGAGTACCGGGCAAATTGCCATGACCATTCGTACTGCACTATTTGGAAATGAAATTTCTCAATTTAAAGTTGGCGAGGATGAGTATCCTATTCAATTACGTTTACAGGATAAATACCGTTATGATATTCCTTCATTAATGAACCAAAAGATTACCTTCCGTAATGCCAGTAATGGTAGAATTATGCAGGTTCCGATTTCTGCTGTTGCAACTTTTAGTTATTCAACCACCTATGGCCAAGTAAAACGAAAAAGCATGGATCGTGTGATTACCATCCAGTCTAATGTTTTGGAAGGTTATAATGCCAATGATATCAATGCTCAATTAAAACCTCTAATGGCAGCCTTTGAGATGCCTGAAGGATTCAAATATGAGTTCACAGGTGAACAAGAAGAACAAGAGGAGAGTATGATTTTCTTAGTGACCGCATTAATTATTGCAGTATCATTAATCACCATTATTTTGGTGAGTCAGTTTAATTCCATTGTAAAACCATTGATTATTATTGGTTCTGTACTCTTTAGTACCATTGGAGTTATTGGAGGTATTGCCACCTTTAAAATGGATTTTGTGGTGATTATGACAGGTATTGGAATTGTATCGCTAGCTGGGGTGGTAGTGAATAATGCCATTGTACTTATTGATTATATCGACTTACTAAAACGAGGCAGAAGAAAAGAATTAGGCCTAGAAGAAGGAGCATTATTGACAAAAGATGATGCCATGCAATGTGTAGAAGAGGCTGGTAAAACTCGTCTTCGACCTGTGCTTCTAACGGCTATTACTACTATTCTTGGTCTGCTTCCAATGGCGGTAGGTCTGAATATTAATTTCCAAACCCTACTCACCGATTTAGATCCTCAGATTTATTTTGGTGGTGACAATATGGTATTCTGGGGAGCCTTAAGCTGGACCGTTATTTTCGGTTTAAGTTTCGCGACTTTCCTTACTTTGGTTATTGTACCAAGTATGTACCATTTCTCATATCTAGTGAAATTAAAACTTCACTCCATGAAGAATTAAAAATGCTTAGTATTCTTGAATATAAAATCCCGAACATTATTTGTTTGGGATTTTTTTTTCGGATGTATTTAAGTTAAAAGTTAAAAGTTAAGAAGTTGAGATGTTTTGGGTTTCTTTCGATAATCAGGGCTTCTATCCTCTCCTTTTAGTATAGGTGTGAATCCCTTTGCATTCTTGGCGTGATTTTTCTTTGCCGGCCTTTGCGTGAAACTATACGAATCTCTTGTAATGAATACCCTTAAACATAGTCCAATGCCCGATAAAAAGAAATCTCATTCTCACTCAATAGTACTTGCACAGGATAAACTTCTACTCCTTTTGCTTTGGCATTTTTGAGGAGTCTATCATATTCGAAATCTACCTTCTTAGCAGTTTCAAAGAAGTCCACATCGCTTCTCTGTATCAGGTAAATCATGGCAGCTCGTTTTCCTTCTTTAACCAGTTGCATGAGTGTTTTGAGATGTTTTTGTCCACGAGTGGTTGGTGCGTCTGGGAATAATGCTTTTTTTCCTTCCCTCATGCTTACGTTTTTTACTTCCATCCAAACTTCTTGCTCTCCATCCTTGCCAAAAATATCAAACCTAGAATCCCCAAATTTCACTTCCCTTTTTAAATGGCTCAAATTCGTAAGGCCAGGAATAAGTTGATTAGAAACCAATTCAAAAGCAATGGTATTGGCATTATTGGTATTTACTCCCACCCAATTGTTATTAATCCAAATCATCTCCCAAGTGAATGGAGTTTTGCGTTTGGGGTTATTAGAAGGGGAGAGCAGCACGGGTGCTCCTTCTTCTATGCAGCTCGTCATACTTCCTGTATTGGTACAGTGTGCTGTAATAATAGAACCATCCTCCAGTTCCACATCTGCCAAAAAGCGTTTGTATCTTTTTATTAGCTTCCCTTTTATTAGGTTATTGAATAGCATAGGTGTTTTTATTTAATTGCCACTAGGGCACAAAGGCACTATGACTAGGTGTTGTTTTATTATATTTTATGGCCACTTGGGCACAAAGGTTTGTTGTATTGTAATGCCAAAATTAAAAAAAACTGGCCTCCTGAAAACATCAGAAGACCAGTTATATGATTTAGACCGAAGTCTTAAAAATTACTTTCTAATCACAAATCGTTTGTTAATTACGCTTTGTTCTTGAGGAATCATAATGAAATAAACACCATCGGATAAATGACTTAAGTCAATATCGATTTGTTCATTAATACTAGATGCTGGAATAGAATAAACAACTTCACCAATACTATTGTGAATAGAGATATCGGAAGTTTTAGCAACTTGACCATTAATTTCCAATTTAAATTGACCGTTATTAGGGTTTGGCATCAATGTAATATCATTAGCTGTTAATTCTCCTAAACCTGTACAATCTTGGAAATGAACCATGATCTCGTCTGAACCTTCACAGCCAGTAGTATTAGTTACGATAACACTAACTTCTGCATCACCACTTGCATTTGCCATAGATTCATCTACATCTAAAGTTTGACTTTCGTCTCCTGTTGACCATGCATAGGTACTTCCTTCGTTTTGCGCATTAAGGGTAAGAACTACATGGTTACAAATGATGGTATCTAAACCTAATTCAACCATTGGTGATTCTATAACTGTTATTGCAACAGAACCTTCACCACTACCATTACACTCGTTGGCATCAACAATAGAGATAAAACCTAGTTCTAGGCTTTCATAACCAGTTGTGAATTCGATGGCATCAGAAGCATTTACCACTTCAAATTCTTGTTCATTACCTTCAGTTCCTATTACAATATTCCAAGGAGAAGCTCCTGTTAATTCCACATTAACCTCAACTGATTCATTTGCACATACATCAACAGCTTCAGTTGAAAGAACAGCAGTTGGCAATTCATTTACTGTAACCATTGCAGATCCTTCTGCAGAACCAACACAAGCGTCAGCATCAGATACATGCATTAATGTGTAATTCATGCTAGCCTCTGGGCTTAATTCTAATTCGTAAGGTGTTTCAGTAGCTTCGAAAAATAACTCTAAACCATCTTCATCATTTACTTCCACATTCCAAGGACCGTTTCCAGTTAGATCAATGCTTAAAGCAGTTTCGTTACCAAAACATATTTCGGTATCAGCTACAAAAGCAGCAGTAGCTTGTTCGTTAACTGTAATAGCAAGGGCTTCAGAACTAGGGCCTTCACCACAAACATTATATTCGTTTACACTTAAGCTTAGTTCGCCACTAAAGTTTTCATTGAAAGAAAGGTAAGCTGTATTCCCAACAGCATTTATTGTAGCAGCCTCCTCAGGTGTTATTGTCCAGTTGTATGTTCCTTCACCAGCTATGGTATAAACCATTTCTTGTGCTTGAAAACAAACTACAGCTTCTCCGACTGGAGATTCTGCTTGAGCAGGTGTTGATACAATATCTAAATACATAGTATTATTAACAGAGCCTGTTGCACTAGTTGCTGTTAATGTAAGATCTGCTCCGCCATTATTAACATCATCACTTCCTAAAGTGTAAATTGGGTCAATGATATCAATTGCAGAAAAAGTACCATTTCCAGATGTTGTCCATTCTAAAGTTTCAAAATCTGCAGCAGTACCTTCTAATTGGAATGTAGTTTCTGTATTACAAATTTGAGCATCATCACCGGCATTAGCAGCAGGAAGCATCATAGGAGGAAGAACAATAAAATCAACCCATGCACAATCGTCACCACCAGTTGCAGTTACATCTTTAATATATGACCATTTAAAAGTATGCTCACCGGGAGTAACAGGGAAAGAAGCTTCCGTCCATGCAACTTCACCATCCCAGCTTCCTTGTTCAGAACCATCGATATAAAATTTCAATTTGTCGTATCCACTCTCCGAACTCACTTTATAATAGAAGCTAATTACATCATCCATCATTACTTCATAATCAAGAAGCAACTCACTGGATTGACTATGATCGATTGGAGAAGATTTTGCGCTAAATTCACCTTCGTAAGATTCATTATCAACAATTTGCCAATCGGCATTGCCACCAAATGTCCAATCATATTGAGTAAAATCACCTGATTCCCAATCTTCAACAATTAGACCTATAGAAAGACCAAATTCCTTACTAGCTGTATAAGGGCCAGCATTTACTTCTGTAGTAACAACAGCAACACTTCCAACGGAAGCATCAACAGCAGATTCCACATTAAATTCTGCGATAATCATATCAGCACTATCAATTGTAGTAAAAGTAACTTCATCAGTATTTACTATTAGATATTCAGAAGCACTAATTATATTGGCAATACCTTCTGGAGTTCCGCAGCGACCTCTGTTAGCAATCTGTATACTTAAAGTTGCTTCTTCACCTGGGTCAAGTCTTCCATTATCGTTTCCAGATGTTTCTGTTAAAGTCATATCTAAGATTTCCAAAGTTGGAGCATATCCTTTAATAGAGAATGAACTTTCCCATACATCAGTCCCATTGGTAGCACTGAAGTCAAAAACAAAACTATGGTTGTCAGGAATTTCTTCAGCAACAGTGAATGTAAATGCTGCATCATGATTTAATTCTTCATCTACATTGATATCACCATAAGATTCTTGGTTATCTGTAATTGTGATTAAATCATCATCAGTAGAAATAGTTACTTCAACACCAGAGGCCATTTCTGTACCTAGGTTTTTTACACTAAAGTTAAGAGCGATATCTTCGCCAAAATCAACTCTACCATTGTTATTCCCTGCGGTATCATCAACTTCAAAACTAGTTTTCACTACATATGGTCCGTCAGGAGCAATTACTTGAATATATCCTTCGTGACGATAATAGTTTTGTTTTGTTACTACAACTTTTATCATTGTTCCAGGAACTTGTGTTTCAATAGTAACAGGTGCAGATACGCCAGTTGCTTCGTCCACTCCAATTAAGTTTCCATCAACTGAAAATGCGACCATAGCACCTTCTTCAGCTTGGATATCGATATAATCAGGACCACTTACTAAAACTTCACTATAGTTGATTTCCATTTCCATTGGTACTTCAGTATAAACAATATTGAAGGCATCACCATGGTGATGGAAAAGTCGGTAAGTAATAACTTTGTTATCTGTGTTATATGGCCAGTTTGTGTAGGACAGGAAGTATTTTCCGGCAGCATTACCAAATGCAGGTCGGAATTCTCTTTCTTCCACTTCAGTTCCACCATAATCAGGCATAAAGTCAGGCCACATATTATCAAATACTCCCCAAACATATGCATCATTCACAAAAGAATAAGAAACTTGAGAAGCGGCAGTTAAACTTAGAGCTCCTCCGTTAGTATATCTATGGAATTTTTCAGTAAAACATTCACCAGCCATATCAAAACGACCGGTTAAGCAATTAATAGAGAAAATATGACCTATTTCATCACCATTAGTAAGTTGATCGATATAACTTGAAGTAAATGCAGGTTCTCCCCATCCGCTTTCCATTCCGTGGTCACGGTGTTGGAGGATAAAAGCACCATCATTTATAGCGTTTACAACATCAGTAGCAGAACCACCAGTCCATCCACCCATTTCACCTGGTGTAGCAGGAAGATATCCTAAACCATCAGGTCCAAAATAGGAGGTTACTTGACTTGTATTAGTAGCAGTAGACCAAGGATCGTTATTTGGGTTTCCGCCATATACGGCGTTGATACGAACAGGATCTTTTCCTAATACTTCTCTCATATAACCACCTACAGTTTCAGAACATATCTGGAACCATCTCTCAGTTTGCCATCCTAAAGCAGTAATAGGACTGTTGTAGAAATCAGCATCAGTTGGAGGAGTTCTTTCATATTCTAAGAACTTTGTTACCATGGTTTCCATTTCTGCATAATCACGACCAGTCATACGAGCAAAAACAAAATCTGGAAGATCATTTCCAGTATAATCAGCGTAATAATTATCAGTAATGAAAGTTCCTGAATAAGGGTGGGAGTATGACTTAGAGGTGATTGTATTATCATTTGAGCCATAATCGGCCATTAATAAAACTCCAGATGGAACGGGATTCCATGTTTCATAAATATTATCAAAATAACTTTTAAGTCCTTCTAAATCGTTTCCTCCAGCTTGGTCTAATGTCACAACTTTAGTTGTGATACCTTGCTCAGTACGGAAAAGTTTAATAGAGTCAGCCCAAGGCAAAAACTCATCATTATTTGGGACTAGAATTAAGTATTCGCAACCTTCTTCTTTTGTGGATTTATTTATTTTCGAATAATCAACTTTTGGAAGAGCGCTAGCATTAAATACAATATCGTCAAGAATTTGATCCCAATATTTGCTACGGAAACGATCTTCACCATACATTCCATTACCACCTGTTATTTCCACTTCAACTTCCAGATTTTTATAAACCACAAGTTCTTTAGTAACTGGATTGTATTGGAATGGGTTTACATTTACAATAGCAAATGTCATTCCTCTAATTTCAGTGGTTGCAGTACTTACAGTATGTGCAGGATAGAAAGCATCTTTTTGATAAGCCAGACCTTTTTTCGCAGGTTGAGCCTCTTCAGTATCGAAAGGAATAGCTGCAGCAGGTGCAATTTCAATGTTTTGATAAACTATTTTTTCTTGTTGAAGAATATGGACTTGTGCTTGAGCACCATTAGGAATTAATACATAACGAGCTGAACTACCTAAATCAGGCATGCCTTCTTCTGCAGGAAACATAGAAAGGCCATATTGCAGCTGTTTCATGTTTTCGCCTTGTATTTCCACATCGAATAAATCGAAATTGTGAATACTATGGCTTATTGTAATTGCATCTTTACTAGATGATTGGATTTGAAATCCATTGGTTTGTGAGTTTTCATCAAAGATAAAAGATTGGGCGCTAGAAAACATAGCAAATCCCAATATCATGACCATGATAAAAGACATTTTTGGTAAGGGTAATCTCATGTTGTTGTGATTGGTTAGAATTAATTAGGCGCTAATATAGTAAAGTCATAGGGAATAATTATGCATTTTTTGCTATTTAGGTGTTTTTTGGAAGTATTATATAGAAGAACTACATGTCAAGTACTCAACGAGTTTTAAGAAATGAAGTCTATGGTAAAATATGCATAGAAGGGAGTGATAAAATTCAAAAAAACATACTAACCTACTTTTATATTATTGTTTGGGATTCGAACCGAGAACTTAGTTCCCTTATTAATTTCCGATTCCATACTGATATCACCTTTTAATAATTTAGCGTATCCTTTAGAAATAGACAAGCCTAAACCAGAGCCTTCAAAACCATTTGAATGGGAAAAATCTGCCTGAACAAACTCATCAAAGATTGATGCTTGCTTCTCTGTAGGTATTCCTATTCCTGTATCTTTTACTATGAATTCTGCCATGGCTTCTGTGATGGTATAACTGACTTCAACATAACCTTTTTGCGTGAATTTAATTGCATTTTTAATAAGGTTAGTAAGAATTGAATTCAGTTTATATTCATCAGTATAAAATTCTACCGGAACTATAAGTTGTTCATTAAATATTAATGTGAGTTCTTTTACTTTAGCTTCATTGTTAAAAAAGTTTTGGAGCTCTTGCATCATACCAGCTAAGTTAACAATATCGTATTTGGGTGTTTCTACACCTGATTCTAATTTGGATATATCAATGATATTATTAATGGTATCTAACATTCTATATCCGCTTTTTTGAATGATCCCAACAAAGTGTTTTTGTTCAGCATGTGAATTATCATCGGACTTGAGCAGTTCAGCAAAACCAATAATTCCATTCATTGGAGTTCTGATTTCATGACTCATATTTGCCAAGAAAGCTGATTTAAACTTGTCATTTTCTTCAGCTCTAGTCTTCTGTTTTTCTAATTGAAACATGATATTAGAGTTTACTTCTAATTGTTCTTGTAGGTCTTTAGTTCTATTTCTAACTCTGATCTGTAATATTCTATTTAAAGTAATTAGCAATAAAATAAGTATAAGAAAAAGTGCACTGGTGATTAATATTACTCTAATATATTTACGCCAGTCATTCCTTCCTCTATTATAATCGGCAATCCATTTATCATGTATTTTTTGATATTCTCCATTGGCTAAAAGTACTTCTAAACCATTGTTTAAAAGTGTAGCTAATTCTTGTGAATCCTCAGAAACCTTAAAGCCCATATTCCTTTCTAAAATCCTATGTTCTGTGGCTTCTATATAATCCTTATTTAGCTTTTCAGCATAAAACTTGCTGCCTACTCTTTGAGAAATGATACAGCTTACATCTTTTCTATCAAGAGATAGGATGAGATCTTGATAATTATTGAAAAAGAGAAATTCTGTTGATGGGTTTATCGAAAGCACATAATGTATTAAAACATCGTTTTTCCATAATGCTACTAATGGTTTTTTTTGAGTTCTTAAATACTCCAGTGAAAAATTCTTTATATGATCAGAATTATATAAAAAACAATGGGAGGTATTTATTGCAGATCTCGTGAAGATGAATTCTTTTGCGGGGCTTCCGGGATAATTAAAGCCTCCTATTGCATGAATTTTTTCACTTTTAAGTTTTTCATTTATTACATTCCAATGGCCTCCTGAGATAAATATATCCGAATCGTATAATTCATCAATGGCTTTTAAGATATCAATATTAAAACCTACCAATTGACCTTCCTCATTTAAATAATTATAAGGTGGATAATTATCACTAAACATGATGTGATATTGAGCAGAAGAATGAAAGGAGCTAGATATAAGTAATGCTAGTAAAATAAAATAACGCATTGAATACTATTTTTCCAAAAGTTTTATTAATTGTTTTCTTTATATATGCTACGTGCAAAGATATGGTTTTAAGAAGTTGACAGACATGGTTTTCTAATTTAAACTGTATTCAAACTAAAAGGGTGTTTAAATCTAAGATCTGACTTGCAGCTTGTTTTAATCACTAAGTTGAAAAATCAGCAAATCAATAAAAGTTTTTTAAAGATGAATGTCCTTTATAAGTCAATAACAATAGGATTTTCGAAAAAAATGAATTTTATACTTGATAAGCCTTTTGAATAAAATGTAACTTTAAGTAACCAATTCGCGTAAACGCAGTTATTAAAAATCAAAAAAGACACAAAGATGAAGAACTCTATTGTGTATTTGCTTTTTTGTCTCTCCTCGATATTAACGTACGGACAACCACCGGAAACATTCGACTTGCGATATGTTGGTGCTGAAGGTGACAATTATGTTACTAGCGTGAAAAGCCAAATGGGCGGAACATGTTGGGCCTTCGGTAGCATGGCTGCTATGGAAAGTAATTTATTGATTACTGGAAATTGGAATGCTCAGAATGAGACTGGGGAGCCAGATTTAGCTGAGTATCATTTGGATTGGTGGAATGGATACAATGAATATTTCAATCAAGATTTAGAGGAAGCTTATAATAATGGTCAAGGCTTACAAACCCATCAAGGTGGTGATTATAGAATGACTACAGCCTATATCTCACGCCTAGAGGGGACTGTGAGAGAGATTGATGCTGATTCTTATGATGAACCATCAGAAAGGTATCATCCTAATCATAAAAAATATTATCCAAAAAGTGTAGAATGGTATAATGCTGGAGAAGATTTGTCAAATCTTGATCTCATTAAATATAAAATAATGGAACATGGAGTTATGGCTGTGTGTTTAAGTTATTCAAATGATTTTATGAGTGGAGTAAATCATTATCAACCATCATGGGACAATACTGAACCCAATCATTCAGTATCTATTATTGGATGGAATGATAATAGAGAAACTCAAGCTCCTGGTCCAGGTGCTTGGCTGGTAAAAAATAGTTGGGGTGAAAACTGGGGGATGGCAGGATATTTCTGGATTTCCTATTATGATAAACATGCATGTAAGAATCCAGAAATGGGTGCAATCTCTTTTATCGATGTTGATATTTTAGATTATGATACAGCTTATTATCATGATTATCATGGCTGGAGAGATACCTTAACAAATGTTACCGAAGCCTTTAATGCTTTTGAGGCAAATGAAGATGAGGATGTTGTGGCTGTAAGCTTTTTTACTGCAGGTGAAGATGTAGCCTTTCAAGTGAAAATATTTGGACAATATAATAATGGTGAATTAGTTGATGAGCGATTAAGTCATACAGGTTCTATTGAGCACTCTGGTTTTCATACTATCGACTTACCTGATTATGTTACTTTTCTAACAGGTGAAAAATTTTATGTGTATTTAGAATTGAGTCATGGTGGTCATCCTTATGATCGTACTTCTTTTGTGCCTGTCTTATTAGGAAAGGCTGCCACAAACTCTAAAGGGATAGTGCCCAGTACAACAAAAGAAGAACAGAGTTATTATAGAGAAAATGGAGAATGGCTTGATTTTTTTCATTTCGACGAACCAGGTGATTATCAGGGGACAGGAAGTTTTTGTATCAAAGCTTTGGCTCAACATAATCATATTATGGGTATTCAGTCTGTAGACAGTAAAGAGGGTGGCTTCTTAAATTTTGCACCTAATCCATTTACTTCTTTTGCCAGCATTACCTATGAAATACCTGAAGCCTCCAAAGTAGAAATTGAAGTTTATTCCATCAATGGGCAAATGGTTGAAATACTAAAATCGGAAAACCATATGAGTGGAGCCCATGAGATTTCTTGGAACAACAATACTCTAACCTCGGGTGTTTATTTCTTAAATATGAAAATAGATGATCAATTTTATGACCAAATGAAAATTGTAAAGGTGGATTAGTATTAAATATTTTGTATATTTATTAGCCTAAAACCTACGCTTTATGTTTTTCAAAATATTGGATATTTCTAGAATTGTATTAGTTAGCATTGCTTTTTATTTCGGATATCAGATTGGCTTTGCCGAAGAAGTCTATAATGCCAAAGCTCAGTTACACTTTATGATACCAATTATTATTGGTGCAGTAGCAGGAATATCAGGGTTGGAAGGCATCTTTTTTAGTAAAAAATCGGCTGTAGAAAAAGGTTTTACTGTCGACCATAATTATCAAAAACAATCAGCTATTGCTTTACTCTCTTATGCAACAATTGCTATTTGGGTTTATTTTGCTCAATGGGGAATTATGGCTGAACTCACCATTTTATTTGCTTTTCTGTTTTTTTTCTTTTTTGCTGCTATCAACCATGCTTATGATGCCATTAGTAGAAAAAATTATAAATGGCAAAACATCAATCGCCCTTTTATTACCTTAATTTTGATTCTGGGATTGATTTATCCGTTGATGATGTTGTTTAAAGGCTTGAAATAATAAGGTATTGTTAAATATATTGAAAATCAACAGGCGCTCTAGAATTCATTAACTTTGCAGCGTGAAGAAGTCGCATACATATTTGAGTTTTATCTTGGGTTTGATTATCTCTTTCCCAATTCTCTTTCAATCATTTCACGCCTTAGAACATCATATTCTAGTCGATGATTTTGAAGTACACCATTGCGATTCTCATAACGAAACCGAATCTACAAGCCATAATAATCATAATTCTGTAGAAGCAGAACTAGAGCTTTGTCCTATATGTGAATATCAAATTGTTTATTTTTTTAATGAAAAACAAGAGCTAGTAGAACAAAGGTTTGATTTTATCATAGATTTTAAAACACTCATTTTAGAATCCCCTGTAGTTGAATACAAAGATTATAAAAACAAATTAAGAGGCCCACCGATTATTTAAAAACCACTATTTCCTGTACAAGTTAGTTCCATGCCTAAGCTAGCTTTTGTGCTTCCTTTTGGTAGAGAAACAAATAGTAAAACATTGTTATCTAAAAGAATAGTTCAATATTCTAGTGGATAATTAGAGTTTGTACATTAACTAAGTATTTGAAATATAAAGCTCAAATACGAGGTTTGTGAAGCCTTAAAAATAGAGGAGTCTAGCCTAAGGCAAGACGACTATTTTTATGGCGAGCATAACAGTCTGTCCCGGATATATAGAAGTAGTTGACATTATAGAGAAACACAAATTAGTGTTTAGATAAATTCAAAAAATCATATGAAAAGAGCATTTAGCGTCCTTATAGGGATGTTAATGGCCTTTGGTGTATTGGCACAAAATAACTCCATTGAAGGAATTGTTTTAGATGAGAAATCAAAACCACTTCCTGCTGCATTGGTTTTAATCAATGGTGGAGATTATCAAGTGCTAACTACATCCAATGGTCGATTTAAAATAGATGAAATAAAGCAAGGTGAATTAAACCTGCATATTTCTTATTTGGGATATCAATGTATTGATACAGTTATTGTTTTGTCTGCTAATGAATTGAGTTTGAAGTTCCAATTGGAGAAAAGCTTTGAGCAGCTTCATGAAGTGGAGATTACCGATCATGCCCACGAAAATCGAAATAAGGAGGAAGCGCTCTCGGTAGAATTTGCAAATTCGGAATACCTAAAGCAAAATAGAGGAGGAAGCTTAGGGGAGTCTCTAAAAAGATTACCTGGCTTGTCAACTATTGAAATCGGTAGTGGACAATCGAAACCTGTCATTAGAGGATTGAGTTTTAATAGAGTAGTGGTAGTAGAAAATGGCGTAAAACACGAAGGCCAACAATGGGGCTTGGAACATGGCTTGGAAATTGATCAATATGCAGTTTCTCATGTGGAAATTGTGAAAGGCCCAGCTTCTTTACAATATGGTAGCGATGCTATTGGTGGAGTTATCGATATTCATCCTGCCTATTTCCCTGAGAAGCATAGTTTGAAAGCCAATCTAGAAACCACGTATAAAAGCAATAATCTTTCTTATGGAGTCTCTTTGAATCTGGAAGGTAGAAGTGAACGATTGTTCTTTGGAGCTCGTTATACTAAAATCAGTTTTGCAGATTTCAGAGTTCCAACAGATAGTGTGACGGTTTATTCTTATCGAATTCCATTGGTGAATCAGCGCTTGAGAAACACTGCTGGAAATGAGGAATCCATGCATTTCAATTTTGGTTTTATTGATAAAGACTTCAATTCTAGCTTTTATTTGAGTCGCTATAAATCACAAGCAGGCTTTTTTGCCAATGCCCATGGTTTAGAGCCACGCCAAGTGGATGAGGATTTGCATGATGCTTCTATTCGTGATATTCAACAACCTTATCACGATGCAGAGCATTTTAAAGTGACCAATAAAACTATTGCCAAGATTGGTTTACATCAGTTAACAATGGACTTTGGTTATCAGAAAAATATCAGAAAAGAATGGAGTGCTTATGTAACTCATGGGTATATGCCCAATGAATTCCCTGATACTTTATCTTTTCCAGCAGATTTAGAAAGAGGATTCAATAAAGATGTATTGTCTTTTAATTTGAAGGATGAACTGGTTTGGGAAAGAAATAAATTGAGTTTTGGAGTAAGTTCAGAATATCAAGACAATAAAATTGATGGACGTGGATTTATTATACCCGAATTTCAACAATGGACTTCAGGGATTTTTATTTATGATAGTTATGAACTCAATGAACGGTGGTTATTTCATGCCGGGTTGCGTTTTGATAATGGAGTGATGCAAACGGAAACTTATGACGATTGGTATCCTAGTTTGATTATTGAAAATGGAGATACTACAGAACAATATCTTCAACGCTCAGTTGATTTGAAACGAAGTTTTTCAAGTTTGAGTTGGGCATTGGGAGTGAATTATAACGAAGAGCATTTTTCTACTAAGTTGAATATTGGCAGAAGTTTCAGAATGCCCATCGCAAAAGAACTCTCGTCCAACGGTGTTAACTATCATTACTTCAGCTACGAAATTGGAGATCCAGATTTAGATGCCGAAATCAGTTATCAAATAGACTGGAGTGCATCTTTGCACCATCCTCTCTGGGCAATTCAAATTAGTCCGTTTTTCAATTACTTTCCTAATTATATCTATTTAAACCCTACGTCCGATTTCGATTATTTATACGGAGCCGGAAATCAGGTTTACAGATATACCCAAGCGGAAGTTATGCGATTTGGTGGAGAATTACATGCTCATTATAATCTGATGGAAAACCTGAAATTAGGAGCAATTGTTGAGTATTTGTACGCTGAGCAATTATCAGGTCCTAAAAAAGGATTTGGATTGCCATTTGCTCCTCCTCCAAGTATGATTTATAATTTGAAATACACCAAGGATTTTGGTGAATATTTTAGAAACATATACTTCTCACTGGATTACCAGCACACTTTCAAACAGGATAGAATTGTTCCTCCTGAAACTAAGACCGATGCCTATCATCTTCTTCATTTTTCGATGGGAGGAGATGTTTATTGGGGAAATCAAAAAATGGAATTGAGTTTACAAGTAAGAAATATCCTGGATGCAAAATATTACAATCACACTAGTTATTACAAATTAATTGACTTGCCAGAAGCAGGTCGCAATTTTATTATCAGTTTAAAAATACCAATAAATATTATTAAAAATTAAATTTTAGAAAAACAGAAATTATGAAACAAGTAAAATTTTTATCATTCGTATTAGTCTTAGCATTAGCATTTCAATCTTGTAAAAAAGATGAGGATGCAACACTCAATCCTCCTTCAATTTCTAATTTTGAATTAGGTTATGAGGATAGCGGGGAGACATTTTTAGGAGCTGATTTACATATTGAAGCTGAAATAATTGCAGAAGCAAAAATTGATAGAATCCAAGTGACTATCCATCATGAGGGAGAGCATGAAAAATTTGTTTATGATGAGGAGGAATGGGAAGTAGATTCTATATACACTAAGTTTAGTGGACTCAAAAATACTGAATTTCATGAGCATATTGAAGTACCTGCTCATGCGGAAGAAGGTCATTATCATTTTCATTTTAATGTAATTGATATGGAAGGGAATTCAACAGAGATTGAACGAGAATTACATGTAGAAACTCCTTCTGATACTGAAGCACCTGTTCTTGCTATAACTTCTAATCCTACAGATGGCCAAGTATTCCAAAATAGTGAAACTATAAGTATCAGTGGGACTGTAAGTGACAATTTAGCTTTGGGTGGACTTTATATTGGTTTGGTAAGAGTGAATCAAAGTCTTGAAAATGTTGATATGATTGCTAGTAATACCATCACTTTACTACATATGCATGATTTTGATGGAGCTTCTGAGTATTCATTTTCTGCAGAAATTGAGGTTGGAGCAGCCGCAGATAACAATGGAGAACCATCAGATTTAACAGGTGATATAGATGGTGGAGCAGCATGGCAAGATGGTGAATACTATCTTTTAGTAAAATCTCCTGATGCCTTTGGAGGAGGAGTCGCTTTCTCTGAAAAGTATATGGTGAATATTGAATTATAAAAAAAACATTTGTGAACCTTTGAATCTTAGTGCCTTAGTGGCTGGTTAATGTCGTTGAGGCACAAATATACAAAGGAGCATAGAGACTAAAGTTATAAAAATGAAAAAACTATTAAGCATATTAACAATCCTTGGAATCCTATTTATCTCTTGTTCAAAAGACGAAGATATAGATGACGTTTATCCAGAAATAAATATAGATTTCGAGGAAGCATATCCTCAAAATTGTGACACCTTACACCGTGGGCAATCTTTTAGTATGGTAGTAAAGCTATCTGATAATAAAGAATTAGGAAGTTACAGCATAGATTTGCACCATAATTTCGACCACCATAACCATTCCACTGAAATTGATCAGTGTGTGATGGGAGAGGATCAAACTGCGGTAAATCCTTTTCTTTTTATCCAGTCTTTTCCCATAGGTTCTGGATTAACAGAATACACAACAAATCTAGTAATAGATATCCCAGCAGATGTAGATACAGGAGATTATCACTTTATGATTCGTGTTACCGACAAAGAAGGTTGGCAGACCATGAAGGGTTTGAGTTTGCAGATTCATTAGGATTTGGTTTGAAGCTAGAAGCCTGGAGTACGAAGTAATATATTAACCTTTGTGCTTCAGGTTTTGAGTTTTTAAGGAGATACACTCTTTGGACAAAGTGAGAGACTTGCAGCCTTGTATCATATATGTAATCTTTTTTAAGTTGTGTTTTATCATATGACTTCATTGCACCAATTATTATTTTAAATTTGTTGTTACTTTATAAACAAACCACAAATTTTTAATATGTTAAAAAGAATATTCATCGTATTTATTATCGGGCTTGTTACTTCCTATGCTTGTCATCGATATGTAAAAGACGACCTCAGCCTAAGTTCTCCTTCTGAGAGAATTAAAATAGATTTTACTCTTGATGAACAAGGTACGCCGACCTATCAAGTAGCTTTTGATGGGAAAGAAATCATCAAGAAATCAAATATGGGTTTTGATTTCTTAGAAGAATCTTCAATGAAAAATGGTTTTGAAATTATCGATTCTGAAGAATTGATGATGAATGAGAATTGGGAGATGCCCTGGGGAGAACAAAGAATGGTAAACAACCATTTTGAAGAACTAAAGGTGATGTTACAAGAAAAAGCCGACCCAAAGAGGATGCTAAATATCTATTTCAGAGCCTATGACGATGGTGTGGCTTTTAGATATGAATTCCCAGAGCAAGAAGGAGTGGAGGAGTTGTTAATTGTTAACGAGAATACCCAGTTTCAGCTTACAGGTGATCATAAAACTTGGTGGATTCCAGGTGACTGGGATATCTATGAACATCTTTATAATACCACTAAAGTTTCCGAGATTGATGCTTTAGAAAAGGCAAAACATGTCAATCTAGCACAAACTTCAATTCCATATAATGCAGTAAATACCCCGGTAACCATGAAGACAGAGGATGGTATTCATTTAAGTTTTCACGAAGCCAATTTAACTGATTATGCTGGAATGACTTTGTTAGTTGATACAGAAAATCTAATGCTGACTTCTGGACTCGTGGGCTCCAAAAACCATAATTACAAAGTGAAACGTAGCCTTCCTTTTGTTACTCCATGGAGAACCATTCAAATAGCAGAAGAAGCCAAAGATTTAATCTCCTCTAAATTGATATTAAATTTGAATGAACCCAATAAAATTGGCGATGTTTCTTGGTTTAAACCAATGAAATATGTTGGTATTTGGTGGGAAATGCATCTTGGAATTGCTACTTGGGATTATGGTATGACTCAAAACATGAATACTTGGGAAGATACTGGGATGGCCCATGGGAAACATGGAGCTACCACTGAAAATGCCAAAAGGTATATCGATTTTGCAGCCAAAAGTGGAATGAGTGGAATCTTAGTAGAAGGATGGAATACCGGATGGGAGCACTGGATTGGTTTTGAGGACCGCGAAGGCGTTTTCGATTTCGTAACTTGTTATCCTGATTATGATATTAAAGAAGTAGTTCGATATGGTAGAGAAAGAGGTGTGGAATTGATTATGCACCATGAAACATCTGCTGCTGTTACCACTTATGACCAACAAATGAATACTGCTTTTGCTTTGATGGAAAGTTTGGGTATTCATTCTGTGAAAACAGGGTATGTGGGAAAAATTATCCCTAAAGGTGAATTTCATCATGGACAGTGGATGGTAAATCACTATAGAAGAGTGTTAGAATCCGCAGCTAAATACAAAGTAGCAATTAATGCCCATGAGCCTATTAAGGCAACGGGAATTAGAAGAACTTTACCTAATGCTATTTCTAGAGAAGGACTAAGAGGCCAAGAATTTAATGCTTGGGCTCAGGATGGCGGAAACCCACCCGAACATTTAACCATTGTTCCTTTCACTAGAATGTTGGCAGGGCCTATCGATTTTACACCAGGTGTTTTTGACATAAAATTGGCAAAGAAAACCCCAAATCCAGTGTGGGGAGCAGAAAAGAAAAATCAGATAAATACGACATTGGCTCATCAATTGGCTTTATATGTGGTTCTTTATTCTCCAATTCAAATGGCCTGTGATTTGCCAGAACATTATGAAGGAAAACCAGCCTTACAATTTATTACAGATGTAGGAGTAGATTGGGAACAAACCCTAGTTTTAGATGGAGAAGTAGGGGAGTTTGTTACCATTGCCCGACAAGAAAAAGAAACCATGAACTGGTTTGTAGGAGCTGTAAGTGATGAGAATCCTAGAGATATCACTATAGACTTTAGTTTCTTAGAGGAGGGTAAAAAATATAAAGTAATGGTTTATAAAGATGGTAATGAAGCCCACTGGAATGATAATCCTTTAAGTTTAGATATAGAGCAAATTTCAGTTGACAAGAATAGTAAAGAAACTTTCCATCTAGCTGCTGGTGGTGGTTTGGCTATTAGTTTGATGTTGGAGTAAAACTAAAATATTAGTAAAAAAGCTGTTTCCCACTATGTGGTTTACAGCTTTTTTTAGGTCTATGCTTTCAACTAGATACTTAAGTAATGATATTTGAGTTAAAGGTTTCATTAGTGGTTTTATTATCGTAATTTTGGATTTCAACAAAACACATTAGTCATGAAAAAAATACTACTTATATTAATTTGCACATTAATTAGCACAATCTTATTAGCCCAACTCCCAGAAACCTATGATTTACGAGATGTAGATGGAGAAAATTATGTTACCAGTGTTAAGAGTCAACAAGGAGGTACCTGTTGGACGCATGGTTCATATGCCTCAATGGAAAGTAATCTCTTAATGAGCGGAAACTGGGATGCTCAAGGAGAATCAGGTGAGCCAAACCTCGCAGAATACCACCTGGATTGGTGGAATGGCTTTAATCAATATTTTAATCAAGATTTAGAGGAACCGTTGAATAATGGTGAAGGGCTTGAGGTTCATATGGGAGGCGATTATCGAGTAACAACAGCTTATATGAGTCGATTAGAAGGTGCTGTAAGAGATGTAGATGCGCCAGGTTATGATAGCCCAGCTGAGCATTATTCCGATGATTATCATATTTATTATCCCAAAAGAGTAGAATGGTATAATGCTGGTGAAAATCTTGAGAATATTGATTTGATAAAGGAGAAAGTTATTGAGAATGGTGTAATGGCTATCTGTATGTGTTATAACAATTCATTTATGGATGGATTAAATCATTATCAACCTGCTTCTGATAATCAAGAGCCTAATCATTCTGTCTCTATTGTAGGTTGGGATGATAACCATGTGACTCAAGCGCCAAATCCTGGGGCTTGGAAAGTGAAAAATAGTTGGGGCAGTAACTGGGGTACCCAAGGTTATTTCTGGATAGCCTACGAAGACAAACAGGCTTGTAAAAACCCAGAAATGGGAGCCATTTCATTTATTGATGTGGATAGATTGAATTATGATACTGTTTATTATCACGATTATCATGGTTGGAGAGATACTTTAACTGCTGTAAGTGAGGTTTTTAATGCTTATGAAGCAAATGCCGATGAAGACATTGTTGCTGTTAGCTTTTTTACTGCTGAAAACGATGTGGATTATACCATGGAAATTTATGGTGAATTTACAGATGGTGAATTATCTGATGAAATAATTAGTTATAGTGGAAATATTGAGTTTTCGGGACTCCATACCATCGATTTACCAGAGAGTATTTCCTTTTTTAAAGAAGAAAAAATCTACCTATTTGT
>JADGDY010000238.1 GCA_016744655.1 Bacteroidales bacterium
TGTCTAGTTTAATTTGAATACATAAATCCATTAGGAATCAAAAAATAAGACCTACTTTAGCAGCTAATTATAGCTAAAGATTTAATAACTGTGTTTTTAAATCAGTTGTCGTCTTTTAGAGTGAATTACAAATCAACTCAAATTACATTACATGATCAATCACATTTCGCACATGGTACTCAATAGAGTACAAAATTATAATGATAAACCAGTTTTTTACCGTTTTTCGGAGGAGTCAAAACAATTAGATGGAATTGGTGGAGATGAGTTGATCAAAACGACAAAACAAGTTTCACGAGCCTTAGTTTCACTCGGTTTTGGTTATGATTCTAAAATTGGAATTTTTGGAAATAATAAACCGGAGTGGTCCCTTTCAGATATTGGCATTTTAAATATCAGAGCAATTGTTGTTCCTTTCTATGCCACCAGTAACAAGAATCAGCTAAAATATATCGTTGATGAAACTGAAATGGAATTGATGTTTGTGGATGATGAAATTCAGTTAGAAAAAGCCATTTCTCTTTTAGATAAAACCACTCTAAAAAAAATAGTGACGTTTTCAAAAGTTGGACTTAAACATAAATCTGTAATCAGTTGGGAAGAATTCTGTCAATTAGGAAACAAGGATGACGAAAACAAAGTTGAAGAGCTTTTAAGTGAGGCCTCTGCCGAAGATATTGCTTCTATCATTTATACTTCTGGAACTACAGGAGAACCCAAAGGTGCCATGTTAAGCCATAATAACTTTTTAAGCAGTTTTAAAATTAACTTTGAGAGATTAGATATTACAGATACCGATTCCTCCATGGCTTTTTTACCATTAAGTCACATCTTTGAGCGTTGTTGGACCTTCTTTCTTATTTACTGCGGAGCATCTAACACTTTCTTAGCAAATCCAAGAAAAGTAATAGAAGCTTTACCAGTAGTTAATCCAACTGTTATGTGTGTAGTTCCACGTTTTTTTGAAAAAACTTATGATGGTATTTATGAGGAATATCTGCGTTGGAGTCCTACCAAGCAGAAAATATTCGATTGGTCAGTTGCTGTTGGACATAAAACAATTGGTCCAAAAAAACCAAGTTTCCCATTATCATTAAAGCATAAAATAGCCAAAAAACTAGTTTTGAATAAGCTCAGTAGTATTTTTGGTCATAGCATGAGAACAACCCCATGTGCAGGAGCTGCAATCAGACCCGAACTATTACAGTTTTTTCATGCCATAGGTTTGTTTGTTAATTATGGTTATGGGGCTACAGAAACAACTGCTACAGTAGCTTGTATGCGCACCGATAAATATGACCTCAACACTTGCGGATCTATCATGCCTGAAACAGAAGTTAAGATTGGAGAGAATGAGGAAATCATTATCACTGGAGAAACCATATTTAAAGGATATTATAAAAAACCAGAAGAAACTGCGAAGGTTCTTGATGGAAAGACTTTTAAATCTGGCGATCAAGGTTATATTAATGATGACGGTTATTTTATTATGACTGACCGCATAAAAGATATGATGAAAACCTCAGGTGGGAAATACATATCTCCACAAAAACTTGAACTTCTAATAGGCACTAACAAATTCATTGAGCAAATTGTAGTGATCGGCGATAATAGAAAATTTGTTTCTGCCCTTATCATTCCTGCCTATGAAACCCTAAAATCTAAAGAAAAAGAATTGGATATTGTTGGTAAGAATGGTAAAGAAATAGCTGAGAGTAAAAGAGTGTATGAATTCTATAAAAAACTCATTAATGAAGAGCAAAAAGCTTTAGATGGATATGAGCAAATTAAAAACTTCATTATAATGCCAGAAGCCTTTAGCATAGAAAATAATGCACTAACGAACACCTTAAAGATAAAAAGGAAACAGGTTACGCAGCAATACCACAAATTAATTGATAGTATGTATCAATAAAAACATCACATTTTATTACCTAAATTATAATTCATGTTTTTTTTTGAAAAGATCAAAAACTCATGGTTATATATGAACCGTAATTAAGTACATCACTATTTCTTATTCGTTATTACCTAGCTCCCGATGCAAATGCACTATATTTGACCATCATTTAGCAAATAACTAGGTTAAAATTATTATAACAAACGAAAAATCGAATATGAAATTTTTACAATTAGCGGCCATTATCATCATTTCTTTAGCAACTACTCAAATTCATGCCCAAGAGAACAAGGCTGATTTAACTAAACTAGTCAGTTATATGGAAGGTGCTTATTCTTCATTGGCACAATCTGAAGCCGACACTAATTTTTTACATATCACTCTTGATATGAAACAAATTTGGTTAGAAAATGAAAATGGTGCTTGGTTATATGTTGAGCAAACAGCTGCTTGGACACCTGGCAAACCATACCGTCAAAGAATTTATCATTTGCAACAATTAGATGACACTACCTTTACATCAAGCATAATGAGCATGCCAAATCCAAAGAATTATATTGGAGGCCATTTAAATACAGAAATATTTAATCAAATAACTCCAGATAGTTTAACAGCTCTCGAAGGTTGTGCCTTAACCTTAATCTACAAAGATGAAGTATTTGAAGGAAGCACTGAAGAAGGCGCATGCAAGAATTCTTGGGGAGCTGCTAGTTATGCTACAAGTATTGTAGAAATTAGCCCTGAATTATTATATAGCTGGGATCAAGGTTGGAACGATGAAAAAGAACAAGTTTGGGGTGCTACTTCAGGTGGATACAAATTTGTAAAGAATGATACAAAGAAGAAATAGTTAGTGTAAGAAGATGAGAGTAAAGATGGGTTGCATGAAAATGTAACCCTCTTTTTTTTTCATATTTATCACAATTTTATTTCAAAATCACTAAAGTCATTTCCATGAAAAAAATTAATATTACGACTTGCATAAACGGGTATGAATATCTTATTTTTGTTATTGAAAAACCAAATACAGTATAAAATAGAAGACCTCATCAATAATTAAGGATATGATTCAGAGCAAATTAAAAGTAATCACAGATTTCGACAAATTACCTACTGATATACAAGAAAAAATAAAACTGACTTATCCAGAAGGTTTTAGTGATTTTTTAGTTGAGTTTAAAAATCGACATAGCGAAACTGTTTATGCTTTGCCTTATGAAACAGAGAAAAAGTACTATATGGTGAGAATGTCAGTTAGCAAAGCCATGCAATTAATACTAGATGACGATGATTATGATGATGACGGTTATTTAAAAGATGATAAAAAAGACCAATTTGAAGATAAACATGGCGAGGTTGAAGATTTTAGTATGGATAAAGATTATTTTGTTTGATGGTTTATAAGGTCCTTTTCTACTCTCTTATTTTCAAACATTAAATATAAATATAGCTTCACATAAGCTATCACCTCTACCCTCATATTTATTTATAATTTTATAGCGAAATAAACTTGAGGAAACTATTGATGATTAAAACCTTTCATACTGCCTGTCCAAGAAACTGTTACAGCACTTGTTCCTTTATAGTGAAGATGAATGGGCAATCTATTACCAGTATAGAACCTCAACCACTAAACAAATCAACTTCAGAAGGACCTTGTTTGAAAGGCTTAAGTTATAAAGAAAGAGCGCAATCAAAAGATAGAATCCTCCATCCTTTAAAAAAGGTAAAAGGAAAGTTTGAAAGGATATCCTGGGAGGAGGCTCTGAATGAAATAGCAGAGAGATTAATAAATTACAAAGCTGAATATGGGAGTCATTCTGTTTTGTTTTATGCAGCAAGTGGAATGTCAGGATTACTGAATGGTGTCAGTAGTGATTTTTGGAGATTATATGGGGGGACTACTACTGTTTATGGTAATTTATGTTGGCCAGCAGGGCTTGAAGCTAGTCGATTAACTCTTGGTGAAAATAAGCATAATGTACCTTGGGATACTGAAAATGCAAAACTGATTTTATTATGGGGTAAAAATCCGGCAGAGAGTAATATCCACCAGATGCTACCCATTGAAAAAGCACAAAGAAAAGGAGCGAAACTTGTGGTTATCGATCCTCGTCGAACGCCATCATCAGAACGTGCTGATTTGCTTCTTCAACCTATCCCCGGGACTGATGGTATATTAGCATTGGCTATTGCAAAAATCATCATTGAAAAAGGTTTGCATGATTTAGAATTCATTGAGAAATATGTTTTTGGTTTTTCAGAGTTTGAAAAAAGTCTTGAAAGTTTAGACCTTGTGCAAGCCAGCAAAGAATGTGGAATTCCTGTACATTTTATCAAAAAACTAGCATCGTTGATTGGGAGTATAAAACCAATGACATTAGTGCCAGGATATGGAATGCAACGCTATAGTAATGGAGGGCAAACCACTCGATGTCTATTGGCATTATCTATCATAACTGGAAATATAGGTAAATCAGGTGCTTGTTGGCATTATGCAAATTTACAGTCCTATGTTTTTGACAAGGTGAAAGAACCAGTGAATTATTTCCCTAGCCAGTTTGACAAACCATTTAGAAGAGCTATTCCAACAGCATTGTTAGGTGAAAAGATGATGGAACAGAAGAATCCAGAATTAAAAATGGTTTGGATTGAAAGAGGAAATCCAGTCACACAAAATCCTGATTCCAATAAAACCATAGAGGCATTTAGAAAACTAGACTTTGTAGTTGTGGTAGAGCAATTCTTAACAGATACAGCTCAAGAAGCGAGTATTATTCTGCCAGCTAAAAACATGTTCGAACAGACGGATATCATAGGTTCTTATTGGAATCCCTATGTGCAAATGAAGCAAAAAGTGATGGAGCCTGCGGGAGAAGTGAAACCCGAAACTGAGATTTATTACCTTTTGGCTAGGAAGTTAGGGTTTTCTGAGGAGGTAATTCAAAATCATTTTCCTGAAAATAATGATGAAGCCATCGAAAAATATTTGAATAAAGAATTAAAAGTATTTGAAGAATTATCCATAGAAAAACTTAAACAAGGCCCAATATTAGCTCCTGGATTGGAGGAAATTGCTTTTGAAAATATGAATTTCAATACTCCTTCTGGGAAAATTGAGTTATTTTCACAACAGGCTTTTGATAAATGGGAAGTTCCTCAGCTTCCTACTTATGAAAGATTAGAGGAGGGCCAGAAAAATGAGAATCCACAATTCCCATTGAGCCTGATGAGTCCAAATACTAAAAATAGAATTCATTCACAATTTGGCAATTTAGAGAGTATTCGGGCTTTGGATTCAGAACCTCTTTTAATTATGAGTCCAAAAGATGCACGAGCAAGAGAGATAAAACAAGGTGAACGGATAAAAGTTTGGAATGAAAGAGGAGAGGTGCTCATCAAAACTAGTTTTGATCATAGCCTTAGACCAGGAAATGTGGTGATGGTAAATGGCTATTGGAATAGTGAAGGTGGAAGCCCTAATTTACTTTCAAAAGGAAGAGAAACAGACATGGGCCACGGAACGGCTTTTCACGACAATATGGTGGAGGTAGAAAAGATATGAGCACCAATTATTTCATATTCGATAAAAACAGATGTGTGGGATGCCAAGCTTGTGTAATTGCTTGCATA
>JADGDY010000057.1 GCA_016744655.1 Bacteroidales bacterium
CAAACTCTACGAACTCTTTCCTCAAAACATGGACCTGAAAAAACCTAATAATAACATTTTTTAGATACTATTGCCCTTGTAATTGGTCGGATGCTTACCAATAAAGAAATAGTGTTAAAACAAAATCCGTTTAGCCTAAGGCTAAACGGATTTTATATTTTCTAGAATAAAACGCTATTCATTCTCACCAATAAAGCGCTCTGCCTCAATAGCAGCCATACAACCAGTTCCGGCTGCAGTAATTGCTTGGCGATAAGTTTTATCTTGAACATCACCTGCTGCAAATACACCTGGGATATTTGTTGAAGTACTTCCAGGAATGGTATTGATATATCCAGTTTCGTCCATATCAATTTGTCCTTTGAATATTTTAGAGTTTGGAGTATGTCCAATAGCTACGAAGAAACCACTTACTTTTATTGTTGTTTCTTCATTTGTCTTATTATTAATTAAATTGGCTCCTGTTACAGTATTTGTAAAACCTTCTTTTGTGCCAACAATTTCTTTCGTATTATGATTCCAAAGAATTTCAATCTTTGGATTTTTCATTACTCTTTCTTGCATGGCTTTTGAAGCTCTCAACTCGTCTCTTCTAACAATCATGTAAACTTTGTTACAGATGTTTGAGAGGTAAGCAGCTTCTTCACAAGCAGTGTCTCCACCACCTACTACTGCTACATCTAATCCTTTATAGAAAAAGCCGTCACAAGTAGCACAAGCAGAGACTCCACCACCATTAAATTCTTCTTCAGAAGGTAAGCCTAACCACATTGCAGAAGCTCCAGTAGCAATGATTACAGTTTCTGCTTCAATCATATTGCCATCATCAGCTTTACATATGAATGGTCTTTTAGAAAAGTCAGCTTCAACAATTTCACCCCATCTTACTTGAGTTCCATATCTTTCAGCTTGTTTCTTTAAATCTTCCATCATAGCAGGACCTTCAGTTCCTTCAGGATAACCTGGGAAGTTTTCAACTTCAGTTGTAATGGTTAGCTGACCACCTGGCTGCATTCCTTGATACATCACAGGGTTTAGTGCTGCACGACCAGCATAAATACCAGCTGTGTAACCAGCAGGACCTGAACCAATGATCAGGGTTTTTACTTTTTCTATAGCCTCGCTCATTATAGTATTATTTATTTGTGTAATCTGTTTTTTAAATGTGTTTGTCTAAAACTGTGCCATTAGCAAATAAAATTGCACAAGACAGCTTTGACTGCAAATTTAGCTAAAAATTTCAGAAGCTCTGTCTGATATGGTGACAAAGTGACTGTTAGTTTTATTATCTATTTTAAATCTAATTGCCACGAATCTATCTGGCTACACAGCTAGACAGGTGCACAAATGATTAATTTAGTATGAAATTGCACGCATACTTGTTCCCTAGCTGACATTGTATTGGAAACGCTAATTAGCGTTTGTCCATAATGTCCGATTTCTACGTTACACTAGCACTGAAAACAAACATTTACAAAAGTAAACTTATTGATATTCAGTACTGTACAAGCCTTGAACTCGAACATTCTGAATCAAACACCGACGAATTTAAAGGAATTTCCACGAACTAAAAAACAAAATAATATCAATTACACTCTATTATTTCAAAACAGCCAGCAAAAATGAATTTACTGGCTGTTTTATAAATTTCTGACCAATCAGAAAGCTCTAGTCATTCTTTTCTTTTAAAGAGCCATTTTCTTTTGGGCTGTAGAAGATTTCAATATCAGCTACATCTCTCAAGAAATCGATTTTAAGTATCTCATATCTACCAATTGTGATACCTGTTCTTTTTTCAAGATCTTCAAGCAACTCATCTCCTTTCATCTTATTGATGTTCTCAATTTTCTCATAGATAATCCTCAAAGACTTTTCTTCTTTTAACAAAAGTCTTTTTTCTAGGAACCATAAACCGGCAACAATAGCAGCATTGGTAAATAGTAGTTCCGCATAACTTACTTTTTTACTGGCCAAGGCATTCATTACCGATATACCAATCACCACAAAGAGATAGGTCATTTCTTTTATAGGAATGGCATCTGTTCTGTAGCGAATAATACCAAATATGGCAAATAATCCAAGTGCAAACCCTAATTCAAGTTTTACATTATTAAGCAAGAAACTTAAAAGAAATACCGTTCCTCCAATGGCTATATAACTGAAATAGAAATCTTTTCGTTTACTGGTTCTGGCATACATATAATGAATCACTAAAAGAATCATTATCGTATTCAATGCGAACCGAACAACAAGTTCTGTAAAATCAGGAACATTAATCAATTTAATGTCAAGGAAGCGAAACTTATCTTCCCAATCAGGAACATCAACCACCTGATCTACTTTCTGAGTAATGTTATATATTGTATTTTGAATAATGCTCAACATATTTATCTAGTTTTTAATGAGTTGATTTAAGTTACTAAGTCTTATAAAGCTTAGGCTTATATCAAGGCAAATTTAATATTATAATTTATTATTCGTATTTAAGTTTATTTGCTTTATGAACTAAGCTATTTTGATAAGTAGTTTTCCACATTATTATTTCGAGTTTGCACATGAGTTTGAAGTTCATAGAGAGTCTCATCAAATTCAGAAGCATAAAAAAGAAAAGTATAACCATCTTCTTCGGCATAGGCATAATCCTTTAGTAATTCATAGTAAGATTCATAAGTACTTATCATTTCACTTGGAATAAAAACTTCATCAATAAATTTCTGCAAGTATTGTTCATAGAGAACATCATACTCTTCAACATCCCGAATATACCTAATAAGTGGCCAATTGCTACTCACTTCGTTCAAGGATAGACTTAAGGCTCCACCTTGCTTACCCTCTTGTAAGGCCTCATTGTTATCCCAAGGAATCCAGGTGAGTTTATTATTTGAGGGATTATTATAGAGATAGTAGTTATGTGTCATGACTCCATAAGTATCCCAATTTTGCATGGTAGTATTCGCTGCCATCCATTTTATAAATGTATTCACATCAAAAATAGATTCTAGATTAGCTTTCCAAGATTCAGGGTTAGAAGTTCTTTCTGAACTATTTATTACATCATAAAGTGCCTGAACATCTGAATAATCTGCAGACTCCTCATTGGTTTTAATCTCCATTTCACCCTCGTCAAAAGTTCCCTGAGCAAAAGATGCAGCATCTCCATCTGGCTTATACAAATTCCCACTACCATCAGCAAATTGGCTTCCCAAAACGGTATCGTCTACTTCTTCTACTATGGCATATACACCAAAATACTGAGAGCCATATCCATAATCAACATATACTACACAAAATGAAGTTTGTGCCGAAGCCAATCCAAATGCTCGAAACAAATCTGCTCCTACTTTTTCACGCATCAATGAAGGATCATCGTAATTATTATTCAAGTTCAACTGCTTAAATCCATAGAACCTTTGATTTGGATAATCTGGCATGGCATCTTCAAATTGGTCGAAATCTAATTTTAAGGATAGTTTATTATTACCAGACTGATAAGCAGAGCTTAAACTAGAATTCCCCTTAAACCTAACGCCTACATGAAACCATTCGGTATCTTCAAAATTAAAAGAACAAGGAACCCAAACAGGATCGTAATCTGAAGTACTGCTCATTCCTCCTCCACCTGGGCCTCCTCCACTGCTACCCAAATTCTCGTCTAAATCGTTTTGCATAATGGCCCAGTTATCACTGCTGATAACAATATCAAAGCGTAATACTTCATCCTGATTAAAAACAATTGAATAATCGGGTGATACAGATAAACCATGAGTGGCTTCACTCCAATCGGAGTAATCTGTTCCTTCAGTATCCACTACAACTATATCGTCTTTTCGGCATCCACTGGTCAAAAAAGTGATTGATAATAATAATATGATATAAGTTTTCATAATTTTTAGTTTTAGAATTTAAATTTATAGGTGAGACTCACAATATGCTTATTAGTATAAGATGTTCTGTAGTAATCGAACTTGTATAGGGCTTGAATATAATTGTTCTTAAATAATTTATATTCTGCCCCAGCAAAATACCTCATCTTATACAAGCCATCTCCTGATAATTCTTGGAAAGCTTCTAAGCCGATGGAAGGCGTAATTTTACATTTAGGTATGTCATATTTCAAGCCTGCTTTATATCTTAAAAAACTACTTCTTTCAGTGCTCTCATCTTCATCAGCATCATTGGTATAGCTTAATCGGACATAAGGACTAAAATCGCCATATTTTTGCTTCAATCTAATAAACAAACCATATCGGGATAAATGTTCGGTATCCTTCACATCTCTAGGGTTAATGATAAAACGATAACGAATACCCGCTTTAAATGCCTTGCTTAATTTATAATCGGCTTGTAATTGCAAATGATAATTATCGATTTCGAAATTCTCGTCGAATCTAAGTTCTGGTGAGAAGTTAATACTGAGTTTTTTAACTGGCTTAAAAATGATCTCAGCACTGGTTCTTCCTTGAAAATCGTTAACTACCGTTTGCCCATAATTTGATAATGCAAATCCTAAGATGATAAAGGTAATTATATACTTATTGTTCTTCCACAACATCTTTCCCTCCTATTTATTTAGTGATGATAATGGAGTAAAATTATATATGGAACTGCCTTTTGGAAAATTTAATCAATAGATAATATATATTAATCTATAGATATGATATTTTTCTCTATGAAAATTACATCAATGATTCGTAATAATAGTTTTCGAATGATTGACCAAGGCTTAGTAAAGCATCTATTTCTTTTTTCTCTACATACCAATGTCGAGGTCGGAGGATGGAGATATATGATTTATTTTCTAGTGAAGGAATATATTCTAAATCCTTTTCATTTATTGAAATACACATCGCTGGGTCTAGTGCTAAAGCTTTGAGGATGATTTTTTGAAGCCTAGTTTTTGAAAGGAGTTTTTTAGCAGCTTGAGTATTATTAGTGGTGATGAGTACTTTTGAGTCGAAGGAGCTGGAGCCCGTTTTAATGTATTTGCTATTTCCAAAAAGCTGAAGTTTATGTAGCACAGTTTTGCTTCTGATATGAATACTTACGTCTTTGGCTATAGAAATAGGAATAAATGCTCCACTATAGGTAGCTTCTTCAGAAATAGGTTTATGATAATCATAGAACCATGCCAGATATCCTTTGTTTAAATCACTTATGGGAGTATAAGCTGTTCGTTTAAACTTTACGAATTTATGTATTACGACATTTGGTTCCGGATAAGGAGACTCAATCATTTTAATGACACGATTACTAGACTTAGCATAGTCGTGAAGTAATTCGAAATTAGTTTTTTCCATACTGCTAAGGTACTAAAAACTAAGGTTGTTTTGTCCAGATAACACTAATTAATACCGCATCTGAAAAATCCTCACCATTTATGATTTTATTGTCATCAGCCCCACCAAAAAAACCAAGGCTATTACATTCTGAATCATAAATTTCATTTCCCGTTTCCACTGAACAATCTGATGCATTAAAAAGATAAACATCACCTCCCTGATACTCATACTTCCTCACATCTACCCCAGTGATACAATCTGTTTCGGAGTTGAAATCTTTTATTAATTGCTCAACACATTCTGGGGTGCCCTCCGCTATATCAAATTTCTTGCAGGAAGATATTGAAAACAAGACGATTGAGACAATAATGACTTTAAATATTTTCATAGCGGGTAAAATTAAAACAATTTATTTCGATTAAGACCTTTGTTAACCTAAAATAAGATTATTTATTACATTTTTACTTAATTATACCCAATCTAAATATCTATTTGAGGAGTTTAATAATTGTGAATATCCACTGTTATTTCTATATTTTTGCAAACGATTGAACTCCCGAGGGACAGGGAAGCCGAAAACCCAAATCAGGCTAAAAACAAAGAGTCCACAAGAAACCTTGAAATAGTTTCGAGGTCAAGAAATATTAAAAACTCATGCAAAAGTTATTATTGTTAGGTGCTGAAGCCATTGCGCAAGGTGCAATTGACGGCGGTATGTCTGGTGTTTATGCATATCCGGGCACTCCTTCAACTGAAATAACAGAATATGTGCAACAGTACGATTTAGCTAAAGAGCGCAACATTCACAGCCAATGGTCAGCCAATGAAAAAACTGCCATGGAATCAGGATTAGGAATGTCGTATGCTGGTAAAAGAGCTATGGTATGTATGAAACACGTTGGATTAAATGTGGCAGCCGATGCTTTTATTAATTCTGCTATCACAGGTTCAAATGGTGGACTATTAGTGACAGTGGCCGATGATCCAAGCATGCACTCTTCGCAAAACGAGCAAGATAGTCGTTATTACGGAAAATTTGCTCAGATTCCAATTTTAGAACCTGCTAGCCAACAGGAAGCTTATGATATGGCTTATTTTGGTTTTCAATTATCTGAGAAGTTCAATATTCCAGTAATGATTCGATTCACCACTCGATTGGCTCACTCTAGAGCTGGTGTAGAGAGAAAACCTTTACTCGATCAAAACGAACTTGTATTACCTTCTAACCCAACTCAATTTGTTCTTCTTCCTGCTATTGCTAGAAAACAATATAAAGGATTATTAAACAGTTTTGCTGGTTTTATTGAAGACTCAGAAGAGTCTACATTCAATCATTATTATGAAGGTACTGATAAGAAATTAGGTATTATAGCTTGTGGATTAGCCTATAATTATTTGATGGAAAATTATACTGAAACAGAATTAGCTCATCCTGTATTAAAAATTGGTCAGTATCCAATGCCACGTTCCAAAGTTGAAAAATTAATGGAAGAATGTGACGAAGTATTAATCCTTGAAGATGGATATCCAATTATTGAAGAGTTATTAAAAGGTTATTTGGCTAAAGAAAAAGTTCATGGCCGTTTAGATGGTAGCTTACCAAGAGATGGGGAATTAGATCCAAATTTAATTGCTAAAGCTTTAAAATTAGCAAGTGAAGATGAAGTAACTGAGATTCCTCAGGATGTAAAAGATATCATTGCAAATCGTCCTCCAGCAATGTGTGTTGGTTGTGGTCATATTGATGCCTATAATGCCTTAAACGAAGCCTTAAGTGATTACGGTTTGGGTAGAGTATTTAGCGATATTGGATGTTATACTTTAGGTGCACTTCCTCCATATAATGCGATAAATAGTTGTGTGGATATGGGTGCTTCAATTACTATGGCTAAAGGTGCTGCCGATGCTGGTTTGGTTCCTGCTGTCTCTGTAATTGGTGATTCAACATTTACTCACTCTGGAATGACTGGTTTAATTGATGCTGTGAACGAAAGCAGCCCTATTACCGTTATGATTTCTGATAACTTCACTACTGGTATGACAGGTGGACAAGATTCAGCTGCCTTGGGTAAGATTGAAGACATTTGTAAAGGTATTGGTGTAGATCCAGAACATATTATCGTATTCACTCCTCTTAAAAAGAATCACGACCAAATGGTTGAGATTATGAAGAAGGAATTAGCTTATGATGGTGTTTCTGTAATTATTCCTCGTCGTCAGTGTATTCAAACTACTAAGAATGTAGCCTTGAATGAAAGAATCAGAGAATTGAACCTCAGATAAAAAATAGAAAAAATGAAAACAGATATTATATTAGCAGGTGTTGGTGGACAAGGTATTCTTTCCATCGCTGCAACTATTGGTATGGGTGCCCTAGCCAATAATCTTCATTTGAAACAAGCCGAGGTTCACGGAATGAGCCAAAGAGGTGGAGCAGTACAATCTCACTTCCGTTTATCCTCTGATCCTATTGCTTCTGATTTAATTCCTAGAGGTGGATGTGACATTGTTTTGTCAGTTGAACCTATGGAGTCATTGAGATATATTGATTTTTTAAAGAAAGATGGTTGGATTATTACCAATTCAACACCTTTTGTAAACATCCCTAATTATCCAGATGTGGATGAGGTGATTGCTAAAATCAAGGAAAGAAAGAATGTGATTATTTTAGATGCTGATAAAATAGCTAAAGAAATAGGTTCTCCACGTTCTAGTAATATTGTTGCTTTAGGAGCTGCTACTCCTTTCATCGATATTCCATTTGAATCTTTTGAAGAGGCTATCAAATTAATCTTCAAGAAAAAAGGAGAAAAGATTATCAATGCAAATATTGAAGCATTAAGAGCTGGACGAGCTGTTGCTGACGCTAGGTAGTGTGTGCTTATATAGTCCGCTAATATCGTTACGCTAGTACTGAAAAAAACCACTTGAAAGTAAAATATTGTTATTCAGCACTTCGCAAGCCTCATTATCGAACTTTCTAAAGCAGACACCCGAGTCTATAGACAGACATTAGGTAGTTCAAAATCTATTATAAAATAAAAATGCTGTACTCCTTTTGGAATACAGCATTTTTTTATTTGAGTATGATAAATATCTATTCAACTGTTGACCAAATAGAATTTTTCCATTCTGAGGGATTTGCAGTTTTCCAAGATTTGTGACCAGTGGTTTTTAGTGTTTCAAGATTCTCGATTGTAGTAGCTTTCCATAATTTAAGATCAGCTAAATCTTCTTCGCTTAATTTGCTCTTATTTACTACAATTACACTTGGAACACCAAAGGTAGTTACCACTTCTTTTTGCCAAGGATAAGTTCCAGCTTCCATATTAATTGGAGTATAATAGTCAGCCCAACCATTAACATTTTCAAGGTTTCCCAATTCCATCTTCAATGGAAAATTCACAGGAATAGTAGCAATCATTTCATAAGGAGCAGCTGCTACCACGAAGAAAGCATCAATCTTGTCCAACAACAATGCTTTCATGGCATCTTGGGTACTTAGGTTTCTGTTTTTCCAATTTATCTTACTAGTATTCTGCATATAAAGAGCGCTACTATAGGTTCCTTCACCTTTATTTCCAATACCTACTGTTTTTCCACTTAAATCATTTATCGTTTTAATATTACTTCCTTCTTTCGTCACCAAATGAATTTCTTCAGTATTCATAGGCATCAATACAAGAAGATCCTCAGTAAGCTTGGTATCATTAAGCATATCTTCCGATTTCTTCATTAATAAAAGATCCAATTGTATAAAGGCTGCCTTAGCTGGTGTGTTGGCATCTACAATTACATCAAAATTAAAAGACGAACCTTTTGTTGCTTTTACTTTTAGAAAATCGACCTCATTTTCTCCCTGCATTTTTTTTGGGAGTATTTTGTTCATTTCCTTAGCCAAAGCAATATAGGTTCCGTTTTCAGTACCGGTTAAAACTTCAATTTGAGAATAAGATGTTAGCGAAGAAAAAAGGAAAACGCTAACAAAAAGAAAAGTGAAAATGTTTTTCATAATTTGGGGTTTGTTTATTTTTAAGTTCAAATATACTTAAATCTACGGGAACTGAAAATCAATCATTAACAATTCATGCAATATTAATAATTACAGGAATTTTACCTTTTACTATCTACACAAAGAAATAATACTGAAAAACACAAAAGCTTTGTAATTTTTCATAACTTTATTTTTTAGAACTTGATTAATCACCTATAAAAACAATTCCCATGCCTTTACAAGACAAAGACTCTATTCAACATAAAATTAATGATGAAATTTACGGTTCTCTAGAGCTTTCGGAGAGTCTACCTAAATATAAATTTCCACAGACAGAGCAAAATCCAAGACAAGTATATGCAGGAATTCACGATGAACTCATGCTGGATGGAAACTCTCGCCAGAACTTAGCTACTTTTTGCCAAACATGGTCGGAGCCAGAAATACACCAGTTAATGGATGAGTGTATGGATAAAAACATGGTGGATAAAGATGAGTATCCTCAAACCGCTGAAATTGAAGCCCGCTGCGTACATATGTTAGCCGATTTATGGAATGCTCCCAGTGCAGAAAGTACAGTGGGGTGTTCTACAACAGGATCGAGCGAAGCTGCAATGTTGGGTGGGATGGCCATGTTACGGAGGTGGCAAGCTAAACAGAAAAAAGCAGGCAAGCCATTTAATAAGCCCAACCTCATTACTGGTCCGGTTCAAATATGCTGGCATAAATTCACACGTTATTGGGATATTGAACATAGAGAAATTCCGATGGAAGAAGGACGTCTGTTGATGTCACCGGAGGAGGTTATAAAATATTGTGATGAGAACACCATTGGTGTGGTTCCAACATTAGGCGTCACCTTTACTGGACAATACGAACCAGTGGAAGAAGTTTCAAAAGCCTTGGATCAGCTTGAAATAGACAAAGGATGGGATATTCCTATTCATGTAGATGGCGCTAGTGGTGGTTTTTTAGCACCATTTTGTGCTCCTGAGTTGATTTGGGATTTCCGACTTCCTCGAGTGAAGTCTATTAATACCTCCGGACATAAATTTGGCTTAACACCATTAGGCGTGGGATGGGTAATTTGGAGAGAAGAACAAGATTTACCCGAAGAATTGGTTTTTTATGTAAATTATTTAGGCGGTAACATGAAAGATATCGCCTTAAATTTCTCTCGCCCCGGAGGACAAATTGTTTGTCAGTATTACAATTTTATCAGATTAGGTAGCGAAGGGTATCAAAAGATACATTCCGCATGTTATCGCACTGCAAAATATCTTTCTCAAGAAATTGAAAAGCTTGGGATCTTCGAAATGATATTTGACGGAGATATGAAGGAAGGAATTCCTGCGCTATGCTGGAAGATAAAGGAAGGTGAAAAGCTAAATTTCAACTTATATGATTTAGCTGATCGATTAAGAGCTAGAGGATGGCAGGTTCCAGCTTATTCTATGCCAGAAAACAGAAAAGAATTAGTGGTTCAGAGAATTCTAGTAAGAAATGGTGTGAGTAGGGATTTGGGAGCTTTATTATTGCAAGACATGAAAAATGCGATTGAGTATTTAGAGAAACAAGGACAAAACCTTCCTGATAGCAAAGATAACCCTCAAGCATTTAGTCATTAAAAATACATTCTAGAGTTTTTAAATGCTTAAAGAAAGTCATCAAACAGAGAATTACAAAATGGTCAAGGAAGAAGGTCCTTGGCCATTTATTACTCGCATTCACTATCAACATCCACAATTAGGATATCTGGTATGGAAATCTAGAGAGCACCGCAAAGGTTTTCTCCTCCATTCTTTTCCCACTTGTTCCTACTTAAGAGCTCTTTGGAAACCACAAGATCTAAATTGGTGGATTGGTATCATCTTTTCTATAGGAGCCAGTTTTTTCATGCTCGGAAGTTTATTGTGCTTGTTTCCCAGCTTAGCATTATATTCCTCATTAGACTCCTCAGAAATTAATTCCATTTTCTTTATAGGTTCTATTCCCTTTACCACTGCTGCATATCTTCAGTTATACCAAGCTGCAAACACGAGTCACTTTGGAACATCTGGATTAGAAAAAACTAAAGTTCATATTCTCGGTTGGAAACCCAAAAACATTGGTTGGCTCAGTAGCATTTTGCAGTTCTGTGGAACTTTGCTTTTTAATTTAAATACCTTCGAGGCCATTTCTCCTCCAGAATATTGGCTACAACAAGATTTATGGATTTGGATGCCTGATTTCTTGGGTTCTATATTTTTTCTCATTTCTGGATATTTAGCCTTTATAGAGGTTGGACACAAACACCTTGCCTTTCATTTTAAGAAATTGAGCTGGTGGATTACCTTTATTAATTTACTGGGATGTATTGCCTTTATGATATCGGCATGCTATGCTTTTATACCCCAAGAAAACCTGAACCAAAACCATATGAGCTTATCCATTATATATACTTTAATAGGAGCTTTTTGCTTTTGGCTAGGAGCATTACTTATGATTCCAGAAAATGCTAAGAAATATGAATCGAAACCTGACTGAACAGGATAAAAAAATAATACGATATTCTTGTAGAGCTGGATATATGGTATCCTTGATATTCGTATTTATGAACTTTTTGTTTGCTCTAGGATTTTCTTTTCATCGAAATAAAGAGTTTCATGAACTGATGGGACCAGCATTAATATTGATTCCGTTTTTAGGTTTATGTATTCTTGTTTTAATGAATAGGTCTTGTTATTTAGATTTAAAAAGCGATCACAAAATTGTTGAGAAGAAGAAAATTCAGCTAAAAGAATCAAAAACCGTTTATGAAGCAGGAAGTGGCACCCTATATATTGGACAAAAAATGAAACCTTTTCAAGCCTACTATCTCATCATTGAGAATACCAGATATAAAGTTGAACAAAATTTTTATGACTCTATAATTGAAGGAGAAATCATTGGTTTTGAAATGACAAGTCACCGAAAACACCTCATTAGAATGGTGAAGTTTAAAACATAATAATCAAGTAAGCCAGTAATTCATTTAAGAACTACTGGCGTTATTTTTAATCAACTAGTTACTAATCTATTACAGTCACTAAGTCTTCTTTACTCTTTCTAACTTTCTTCAGATTCACCAACCAATCGTTTTCCAGATCGCGGTAACCTAGAGGAAGCATTACACATGATCTTAATCCTTTTTCTTTTAGGTTTAAGATTTCATCAACTGCGGCAGGATCAAAACCCTCTATAGGCGTTGCATCTACTCCTTCGAATGCAGCAGCGGCAATGGCTTGAGAAAAAGCAATATAAGCTTGACGTGCAGCATGATCAAAGTTAACACTTGCTTCCCTTTGTGGATAAGCTCCCAAAAGCATCTGACGGTAATCTTCCCAACCTTGGTTTTTGAAACCACGAACTTCGTTGGTTAAGTCGAACATCTTATTGATGCGATCCTCAGTATAAGTATCCCAAGCCGCAAATACTAACAAATGAGAACAATCGGTTACAACAGACTGATTCCAACTTACAGGTCTAATTTTTTCTTTTACTTCTTGATTGGTAATGACCAACACCTCAAATGGTTGTAACCCACTCGATGTAGGAGCTAAAGAAATAGCCTCAATAATATTGTCTATTTTTTCTTGTGCTACTTTTTCACCATTCATGGCTTTTGCAGCATATCTCCAGTTTAATTTATCTAATAATTCCATTTTTATCATTTTTATATTGTAAAAGCCTTAAAGTTTGATGCTATCCCAAGCCGCTTCAAAAGCCTTTTCTAAAATTTGTTCATCTAATTTACAGTATGATCTGTTTTTGGTATTCATTAAAAAAGCCATTGGATAAATGGTAAAAGCATATAATACATAAGGGGAAATTCGTTTTATTATGCCCTCCTCTTGCCCTCTATTCCAAAGATCAACGAGAGGTTGTAAATGCTTAAGTCCTTCTTGTCTGCTTTCTTCGTCAATCATTGGTGTATTGTCACATTGAGTTAAAAAAGAAGCCTCCTCACTTTTCTGAGTTTGAAAACTTGCAATTCGATACCAGATTTTCTCAAAACTCTCCTTTACAGGCTCCTCCTTTTTGAAATCTTTAAATGCTTCTTCACTAAATTCAGCTTTTATATCCAGATATAACTGATTCACCAGATCTTGCTTATTTTCAAAATAAAGATAGATGGTCCCCGGAGATACCGAAGCCATTTTTGCCACCTTCGACATGGAAGCTTCTTGAATACCGCCCTGGTTGATCAACAGCAGCGTTGCTTGCAATAATGCAGCTCGCTTCTCTTTTTTCTTCTGTAGTTTTGGTATTGATTGTTTCATCATTTTATAATTGAGATGGCAATATTACATAATATGAATGAACGTTCATTTATTTTATCATTTAAATAACATTTGATGATGTTCAAATTGTCGTGGGTTTTAACCCACGGCATACATGTGTTTTGTAATGTTAAAATCTTTTTGACAAATCTTAGGAATAAAACAGAAACGCAACGCGGATTTAGATGAATTAATGGAAGCCATAGCCATCTCTACATAAAGCATTTACCATTAATAAACAAAGGGAATCTTTCAAAACAAACTTCTAAAACAAATCCGGTGTAGAGTGTCGGCAGAAAGTCTTGGCTTACAAATTCATTTATCTGGCCGACATAAAAATTGGAGGTTCTTATAGCATGGGGTTAAAACCCCATGCTAGTTGTTTAAATGCCTTACAAGTTTTATTAGAATCATTGATAATCCAAGGATGCTATCCTCTCATTCTTAAAGGCTATTATCGTTTACATTGGAGCACAAAAAAACGCCCGAATGAAACATTTGGGCGCAGAATATATGTACTCTTTGTTTTGATGATCTTGTTTACATCTTAATCCATTTTAGAATGGTCACTTCATTATTCTTTTGAAGTCTTACTAAATAAACTCCATTTTCCATTTCAGTGCCTTGTGCATTTCTGCCATCCCAATTATATTGGTAGCTTCCGCCAGACAATCTACTATCTTCTAGTCTTTGTATCAATTGACCATTAATATGGAAAATCTCTAACTGTACTGCTGCAGACTCCTCTAAAACTAAACTAATAGTACCGCTATTATTAATAGGGTTTGGAGCAATCAGGAAGCTTTCATTCAAATTAAAGCCATCTTCTATACCAACTCCATCAGCAGCTACTATACTATGATAAATGGTGGCTTCAGTAGTTACAATTAAACTATCATAAAAAATCGCTTTACTAATAACCACTTCTAAATGTACTTCAATACTTTCTGAAGGCAATAGCTCATAAGGATATGATGTAATTTCAGGAACAGTATGGTCAATCCACCATAATGGAGAACCAGAAACTCCTCTCATAATATCAGTTATCATTGCTGAACCATCACCAGAATTATCAATAGTGATAATATGCTCTTCAGTTTCATGTACAAATAGAGTATCAGGTGTAAATTCAATATTTTCAGAAACAGCTCCTCCACTTACAGTAAATACGAATGGGTCTGGAGCACCAATATATGGCAGGTTTTCGCTTCTTCCACTTTCATCAGCTGCATGGATATAGTAAGCTACTTCGTCACCTTCACCAGCTAAAATATCTGCAGAGAATATCTCTTCTCCATTATCTGTCATGGTCATATATTGAAAGGCTCCTCCGTTGATTTGATAATAAACCAAAAGAGAATCTGTATATAGGTTTTCATTGCTATAAGCATGAATTTTTGCTTCAATAGTATAGGCACTTTGTAATTCTACGTCACCGTGGAAAGCAGGAATATGTGTGATTTTCAACATCTCGAAATCAGCAATCTCATGAGTACGGCAATGTAAAGCATCAGAATTTAACCAACCTTCGCTACCAGGATTTACTGGTACAATATTATAACCCGGCATGGCTTCTTCATAAGTTGCAATAGCTGCTGCATCGTGAGTGCTTCCTGTAACAGGTAAGAAAACAGTATTATTTAAAATTAATGAATTTGAGTATGGAGTATAAGGGTAATCTCCAGGTCCATAAACTCTAATCACTTCAAAAGGATATCCATAAGCACAATTTCTTGTGGCAAAATATTCAGCTGCAGCTTCATAATCATCATAACGATAATCGCTTTCTGGAACTTGCGAAACCAATACTTTATCAACGTCAAGAAATTTCCCCCAACAATCAATATGCATAATATAATCATCCATTGGGTCGGTGATTACAAAGTTATCGGTAATCCCTAAATATTCTTCCATAAAAGCATCTACTTGCGCATCAGAAATGGTATTCTCTTCATAAATCAACTCTGTTTGAGCAGCAATACCAAAACCATCACACATATAATTTCCACCCGTATGAACCACAGGCATATTATATACAGAAGCACCATAAATATCAGCAATTTTTGCTGGAATGATATCATCATCTGGTCGAGGACGGTTATAAGTAAAGTTAACAATTGAAACCTGGTCTTCTTCACGAATAAACCATGGGCCGTAATCACGTGTCCAATAAGTATTGTGAGGTTCCACCATGAAATCTACATTATCCATATTCACACCAGCACTTTCATATTGAGAAGTTACTGAGGTTTGTTGTCCGCTAGTTTCTACTAAGGTTGTAACTTTTACCACATTCGACATTTCTACGATTAATTCCATAGGAATACCAAAAGGATAAGCAATTAATACGGCCTGCATGGGTTCAAACTCAGCCACTGGATTTACTGGCCCTTCAGGAGCTGTAGTAGGTTGGAAGTATTTACCAACATTGTTTCTATTGTCATATTCTTCTTGTGATAACCATCTTCCTTTTTTTAATTCTTCGGAGGATAATTGCTGCGCGAAAAGACTCATTCCTGACCAGATTAAGGCCACAAATATCAATAGGTACTTTTTATTCATGTTTGTTAATTATGATGTTATTATTTAGCAGACCAAATTACATCTTTAATGGTTGCTTCAAAACGAAGAAAGTAATTTATAATGATTTTTAGTTAGGTATTAAACATTGAGTTTAATTCATCCCACGCAAAGGAAACGCAAAGGAAAACCCGCAAAGCCCAGCGAAGAAAAAGAAAGGAAATTCTCTACAACGCCACAATATTTCAAAATCTCATCTGTGCATTAGTGGCATTTCTTCACTACATTTGCCCCATGCTTAGCTTATACACTTTTCAACTTTTAGAGGAGGCTGAATTCTTAAAATTCTACCAAGAGATATATCATTCTCTACCAGAACAGGTACAGCAAAAAGTGGATGCCTTTAAATTTCCTGCCGACCAGCAAAGAAGTTTAATTGGGGACTTAATAGTAAGAAACTATTACAGTGAAAAGCTAGATTTAAAACCAGCCGAAATAGACTTTGAGTATAACGAGCACCAAAAACCACATTTAAAAAACATCAAGGGCGAATGTTTTAATATCAGCCATAGCGGAAATTATGTGGTGGTGGCTTTTAGCGATAAAGCTGTAGGTGTTGATGTGGAAGTCATGAAGAAAGACCGAAGAAATATTGCTGAACGCTTCTTCACACCTTCCGAAATAAAAGACATGAATGAGGCAGGCTCAGATGAAATGCAGATTAAATATTTCTACCAACTCTGGACATTGAAGGAAAGTTATATGAAAGCCATAGGAGATGGATTAACCATGTCGCTAAGTTCATTTTCCTTTGCTAAGAATGCTGATGGTTTCTATTTATTGAAAAGCAAATATGGTGCAGAATGTTTTTTTCATTCTCAAGAATGGAATGGAGATGCCTATTTAAGTATTTGCTCTAAATATGAATCTTTGGAAGGTTCTATTGCTTTTGATATTAAAAAGGCTCAACAACTATTTGCTTAGCTTTATACTCTAGCTCTGTATTTCCTATAATTATTGATATCGGATTTGAAATTCAATTTTCACAATCCATACTGCTATATTTCAAAGCCTTAGACTATTTAATTTTCTTAAATCAAACTTTGAGGAACCCTGTGCTATAGCTATTCCACCAAGTGCCACTAAGAATAGATACAAATTTTTTAAAAGAATTGCATTTATAATTGAATTATAAGCAAGAAGAGAAACCTATATAGACTACAAACCTTCTTTTAATTTTATTGCAAATTCCTCCACAGCTTGAGCAAGATACTTTGCTGAATTTTTAATAGAGTCGTCAATACTTTTTGCATAGTCTTTTACCTCAGCCAGATAATCTATTCCATATTGTTGTAAATCTTCTCTACTAAGTTCACTAAAGCCGCAAAAGGCAGCTAATTTCTGCTTTGTTTTAGAATCCATTACTCCTTTTATCACCTTTCCAGAAAAGGTTTGTTCATCGAGTCTTCCCTCTCCTGTGATTATCCAGTTGAAGCCTTTTATTTGATTATCGAAGTCGGCAATTTCCTTAATAAGAGAAATACCCGATTTTAGTTCTGCACCTAAAAAGAAAATAGAACCAGCTCCTAATCCTCCAGCCGCTCCAGCACCAGGAATATCTTGTAATTGAATCTTTGTTTGCTGTTCCATAACTTGATTAATATTTTGTAGTCCTTTGTCTAATTTAGCTACCATTTTATCATCAGCTCCCTTTTGAGGACCATATATGGCTGCAGCTCCATTCTCACCAAACAAAGGATTATCCACATCACATGCCACTTGAAATTTCACTCCATTTAATTGAGGATGAACAGAAGTTGTATCGATACGAACCAATCTATTTAAATCCTCTCCTTTTCCCAATAATTCTTCTTGATTTAAATCATAGAAACGATAGCCTAAAGCTCTTGCCATCCCCATTCCGGCATCATTGGTGGCACTTCCTCCAATACCTAAAACAATGTGCTCTACACCTTTATCTAAAGCATCTTTAATCAATTCTCCTGTTCCAAAGCTTGATGTTTTTAGAGGATTGAGCTCATGGCCTTTTAGCAAGCGAATACCAGAGGCATCGGCCATTTCAATAAAAGCCATTTTTCGCTCTTCAGAAAATAAATAAGAAGCTTTAACTTTCCTGTGAAGTGGGTCATGGACTTCCAACTCCACTCGTTCACCACCCATATAATATTCTAAAACCTCCACTGTTCCATCTCCTCCATCTGCTAATGGAAGCTTCTTAATTTCAACTGTAGGGATATGTTTTTTGATGGCCTCCTCCACAATATCACAAAATTGCAATCCTGTGAGCGCACCTTTAAACTTATCTGGAGCTATTATGATTTTATACATTTTACAATTCTTTAAAACGGCACCGCAAATATAATCTACGGTGCCATGGGGGTGTTATTAATCAAATCTATTATTGAACTAATCCTGTTTACGAAACCAGTTCATGAGAAAATGTTCAAGTTTATTCAGCATCAGGATTTTTAAACTGTTTGATATAATCGTAGACTCTTCTTTGTACACGAGCCTCGTTTAATCCATATCCTAATTCTGTGGTCTTTACTTCATTGAATCTGTTTCGAGCTAAAATTGCAGAAAGTTGTGCTTCCAAAGCAGTTCTACGCCACATTGGATGATGTGCTCTATCCTTCAACTCCTCAGCTCTTTCAATTTCCGATTGTATGTCTTCCTCTGTTACATAAGGTGCATATTCATATTCTTCGAAGGATTCTCTATTTCTATTTTGGTCAACAATGAGCTCGCAATCTTTACTCATGTCCAAATCTTCTCTGTCTATATCTAATCTTAAACTGAATATCTTTTTCGATTCTAGCTGGAATGACAACTCAGACTTGTCCAACTTCAGTTCTTCTTGTACTTCTTCTAACAGGTTTGTTAAACAGGCTTTCTTCATATCAAAACTACTAGAGATGGTCACTTTGGTAGCCTCCTCCGATGAGTTATATCCTCTAACAACTATTGATTTGCCATCTTCACTTCTTTTTAAAGCGGTTACTTTCATGGCATTTAAAGTATCGCTGGCACTGAAGTAGGATTTATTTGCTGCTATTACACCTTTGTGTTTATCTGTAACACAAGAGATAAGGTCAGAATTATAAAGGTTCGATTTCTGGCTAACCTCAGCTTTCTCTATATTTCCTTGGTGAGGATATACGGCATATTCAAATTGCATCTCTCTTAAACACTGGGCATCAGGAGTAAATATCTCTGGACCAGCATCACCAATTCTAGAATTAATTTCTTTGGCTATCCAACCTACAGAACGAAATAAAGTAAGTGCAATTTGGTCATCATTAATCACCTGATATTCTGGTAATCCTTTAGAGAAAACCGCCAAACCATCCATGCCATCATTTAAATCAACAAATTCGCGATTCAGGAAAATGGTATTTGGTTTGGCTTCTCGAGCTCCAATAATTACTTTTTTCACATCCTCAGGAATTGATGATTCATCATAATCTTCAATAAAGATTGGACGTTTCACCACATCGAATGGGCTTCCAGCATAGGCTACATCAGTTTCAACGCCAGTTGGGAAAATCACTCTCATCAGATGGTCTTTTACCGTATTTCGTAGATGAGTTTTACATTTTACAATGGCAGAATCAGTTTCAATGGTATAATAGTTTATGAGAGGGAGTTTTCGTAAATTCTCGCTTCTACAAGTATGATTTTCTGCATCAGATTCTGGTAAGTCCAATTCGAATTCTGTACGAATCACCACTTTTGAATCTGTTTGTTCTATAAGCTCAATTTTAACAGTAACATTTTCTGATGTGATGATTTTATCCACATCCGGATAAGAGTAGTTATACTCATCACCAGTATCTGCTCTGTCTTCTATAATACCAAGATTCTCATATAACTTTCCACTGTCTTTATAAAGTACAGAAAAACTTCCATTGGCATTAAAACTTACTTTTATTTGTTTATTGCTGATATTTAAACCTTCAACAATAATCTTATCTTCAACCACATCCGACTTCTCTATCAGTTTAAATCCCATGGCTGGAATATCTTTCACATAATAAGAGGCTTCTTCAAAATCCACATTCTCAGAGCGCTTCAGCATGGTGGTATTGAATACGATTTTTACATCATCGCTAACAGAATCTGAAGTATCAATAAGACTACAAAGTTCCTTTAGCTTTTGTTCTGTTAATGATTGAGTCAGCATATGAACCACTCTAGTTCTGTTTTCCATATCGGTATGAACATCATCGATACTTACACCACAAATGCTATCGTGAGGGTGATTTTTGAGGAGGGTTTTCCAAGCTTCTTTTATCTGTGTTTGCTCATATTCTCCTCCTAAAGCCCATACTAAAGTAGATAGAGGTTCAACGCGTTTTTCGAGTGCCTTTTGCTGCTCATCATTTTGCAGTTTTAAATACATGCGTGCAGACATCACCCCCGGGAAAACAGAAATAAATCTCCCACTATATAAAGCACCTTCTAAGGTCTTTAAATCTGGTTTTTCCTCCATCACATCGCGGATGTATTTCACTGGATTCGATTGAATGATTTCAAACTCATCTGTATCCATTTTCCCATCAGAAATATAGGGCTGAATATCGTCAGGAATCATCTCTTGGTCGTAACCATTCATCAATAATATCTGATTGGTGGTGGCAAAAGGACTGAGTTTATTTACCTCGTCATAAACTCTATCTCTCATAATATCGTTATGCTCAGCCAATCGCATCACATTTCTGTAGCTGTCTAATAAATACATGGATGGCAACTTGGTTCCATCTGGCGATTTCCACATAAACTCCGATTGAACATCACTGGGGTCCATTTCAACTCCACGCCAAACAAACAATCCCTCAAGATTAAATTCCTTGTGGAGTTGTGTTGTTTGTGAAATCTGTCCGAAATTATCAAGCATCCAACCTACATTCATGGCTCCACCTAATTCCTTAGCCGCTTGAATTCCATAGGTGAAATTTCTAACCAAAGATTCCTCGCTGAGCAATTGCCAATCGGGTTGCAAATAATATGGCCCAATGAACAATCTATCCTGCTTCACATACTTTCTAATCTTACGCTTATACTCGTTGACATTATATTTATGCTTGTCCAACTCCTCAAAATAATCTTCCACCATGGCCATCTGACCATCGAGAACGAAAATGTAATCAGGCTCCTTCTCAAACATTCTAAACAGGTTATTGAAGAAAGGAATCAACCATTCGTTGGTATATTTACTATTGAGGTACCATTCGCGGTCCCAATGTGTATGAGATATAATATGAGCAGTTTTCTTTTTCATGTTTCTTGTATTAATTCTTGGTTATTATGATTTAAGCCAGCGATAGCCGAAAGGCTTAAGCTCAGAGCATTTATCATTCCAAGTCGTTAAATTGACGCTTTTACTAATATATTTTTCAATGTTGACAGGCTTTTCGGAGAAATTAAAGAGGCATTTAATACTATCTCCACCACTCTTTCTTTCGATGATAAACAAGCCATTTTCATTTGAAAACGCTGCATGACTAAAGGGATGAAATGCCTTTTCTTGTTTACGTATTTCCAACAAGCTCTTATACTCTTGATAAACCAAAGAGCGTAAACTTGTGGTTTTCTCTAAATCTTTATTTAATTCTTCAGTTTCAATTTTTGCTCTATTAATCCTTCGGTTGATGCCTGAAGATTTTGCAGCTTCCACATCGTTTTCTGAACCAAAAAGAGAATGGTAATAAACTCCTGGCACTCCATTGAAACTTAACATTACCGCTTGGCTCAGCATAAATCGCTGTACACGATATTCATTAGTTTCCTTGGGAGAGCTCAGCAAATCCATATAATTACAGTTCAACTCATAAGGCGTTTTGCTCCTATCTGGATTTGATTTATAGGAAACAAATCCTCCATGAGATTCAGCTTTCTGAGCCAACATGGAAATATCCTCATCTTTTACGATTCCTTGCAAAGGACGAACTCCAATACCATCGTGGCTAGCCGTAAAATTAAAGAAGCATGTTTTATCAGAAGGCAATTCTAATGACTGTGCCCAATTTGTTAAGGTTTCAACCTCCCCAGAATGAAGACTGTATGCCAATAAGGGTGGCAAACTGAAATTATAAACCATATGTGCCTCGTTAAGGCCATTTCCGAAATAGGAAATATTCTCTTGATGTGGAACATTGGTTTCTGTGATTAAAACTGCTTGTGGTGCTATTTGTTCAATAATCTTGCGGTAAGCAATAATAATTTCATGGGTTTCATCTAAATGAATACAAGTAGTACCTAGCTTTTTCCACATAAAAGCAATGGCATCGAGGCGAATAAATTTTGCTCCCTTTGAAATATAAAACAACAACACTTCCAAGACTCTTAAAAAAACCTGAGGATTCTCATAATTCAAATCTATCTGGTCTTCAGAGAATGTGGTCCAGATGTATTTCTCTTGTCCTTCTTTTAAAAAAGGATGTAAAAGAGGTAAAGTTCGTGGACGAGTTACCAAACTAATATCCGCATGGTTTGGATTGGCTTCAATAAAGAAATTTTCATAATTTTTATCTCCACTGAGGAAGCCTTGAAACCAATCTGATGATTTTGAAATATGATTAATAACCGCATCAAACATCAACTGAAACTCTTCGTTGAGTTCTACAACTTCCTTCCATGTTCCAAATTCAGGATTTACTTTTTTATAATCCACTACCGAGAATCCGTCGTCGGAAGTAAAAGGATAAAAAGGAAGTATATGTATGGTATTAATCATGGAGCTTAAATGCGTTGAACACACTTTTTTCAAGGTGCTAAGCACAGGCTCCTGTTTGTTTTTAAAACTATCGGCATAGGCAATTAAAATCACATCTTCCTCACTCAGTTGAAAACTCCTCTTTTCAATTAACACTCTATACTCATCAACCAATTTACCTATAGCCGATAGCGTTTCCTTTGATTGATGAGGATATAAATTTTCTATATGTTGCTTTATGATATCCATCCTCAAATTATTTCTGACAGCATCTTTTGCAAACCATTTATGGACAGTTCACGCTTTGCTGTTTTATAGTTTTGTTCTAATTGCTTGGTTCTAAAATCAGCGTTGAGGAAGTATTCTAATGATTGTTCGGCAGCCTCATTAATTCGTTGCACATCAACAGTCACCCAGTTATTATAGGATTCATGTTGATGTCCGAACGAAACCACATTAAATTGATACTTCTCAATATCCGATTTATAAACTGGGTATTTATAGACAGCCACAGGCAATTTTGCCACCAAAGCTTCAAGAAATTGATTCCCCCATCCTTCTAAAATACTTGGGTAGGTCACCAAATCGGCTATTGTATAAACATCCCAAAGGGAATAAATCTTCCCACCTGCATTCTCACTTCTCTCCTGCTCTATATGCGAACTAATATCTTTAATATTTACACCTTTCTCCTTGGCATAAAGCTTTAATTTCTCTGAATATTCTGGGGATTCCGACTGTCCAGCCAATACTAAATAGATAATACTGTCCTCCGTAAAAAGTTCCTCGTTATAGCATTTTTTGTTGACGAGTTGAATTCGTGTTTGCTCCATAGCTGCTACATAATCAATCGCTATTTCTATAGCCTTTCGCTCCACCACTCGAGTTGCTTGAAGCAGAACCAAGTCATTATCCTTGATTCCAAATTCGGCTCTCATTCCTCTGTTATAATCATCCACTTTCATCAAGTCATGGTCAAAATCGAAAACATTAGGAACCACATCAGCATCTACTCCATGTCGTTCTTTTAACTCCTTTTGAGCAATGCTATTGATACAAACATGACTGATTCTTGGATGAACTGGCGGAAAATAATTATTGAGAATTTCTTTTACAAAATCACAATTTGGATTTGCATATAAATCCCTCTCCCAATAAAAATCGTGATGATGACAAAGTGCCTTAACATCTGAATTCTTAATGGCATTGGCAAAGCCTATTCCTGCTGGCAATCCCCAACCCAAAGAAAGAATGTTGTTTGGTATAATTAAATCGATTCCTCGACAGCGAATAATTTCTAGCAAAGCTTTCTCTATCAGCTCTGCTACCATTATTATTCTATCTTTCAACTTTCCATTGGACCAAGGCTCCTCAACTTGACCATAGGCTTGTTGAACTATTTTATTATTTATTGGATACTGATAATGAAGCTCTGGAATAATCTCGGCTTCTCCCCTTTCATCGCTTCCTGCAATAAAAATGACTTCATGCCCGAGCTGTTCAAGTGCTTTTTTCCACTTGTCCATCTCCAAGGAAACGCCGTCGATTTCTCCGACTCTAAAATGACATAATGCTATTTTCATAGGGCTATCTTATCCAAAAATGACTGGTATATAAAAACTAAGGATGATGATGATGATGAAGAAAACAATCAACATGATTCCTTCTTTTGAGAAGAAATCGGCTTTTTTAATCTTATAATCTACTTGAGATGTTTTATTATTAGGATCGATTCTCATGTAACTAACTGCATAAGCAATAATAACAGCCATGGCAAAACCAGTAAAGTTCAACCAAATCCAAAAGATATCTACTCCTGGGTCAAAACCAATAATTTCTTGCATGGTTTTAGAAAAAATAAGATTGATGACTACAGCAATGATGATACCTGCATTCATTCCGTACTTATTTACTTTCTTAGAATAGATTGCCAAAATAAAAGTGGCTAAAACAGGTCCATAAAACACAGAACCAATGGCATTGATGATTTCAATAACAGAACTTTCGCTTCCTCCTAAAAGGAATGCACTGGCAATACAAACGGCACCCCAAAAAACTACAGCACCTTTAGAAACCATCATATACTTTACACCGGATAATTTCTTTTCTCCCCTATTAAAGAAATCCTCTACTGTTACAGCTGATAAAGAGTTTACTGTAGAACTTAAAGAAGACATAGCCGCTGATAAAATCCCCACCATTAAAATACCAATTAAACCATGAGGTAAATAATTAACGATAAAAACAGGAACCATCAAATCGGGTTTTATTCCTGAAGCAGCAAATTCCTCAGGGAAATATCTTTGAGTTACCGCAGCTAATTCATCGATAAATTCTGGCGCTACCATAATAAATCCTCCTAGTACCAATCCCAAACTACAATAGATTAAAACCACTGGAAATCTTAATACTCCATTGGCAAATAATAACTGACGAATGGTTTTTTCATCTTTAGCAGATAATAACCTTTGAGCTTGTGTTTGATCAGTTCCATAGTAAGAAGCATAAAGAAAGAATCCTCCAATTATCATGGGCCAAATTCCATATTCACCATCTCCAAATCCAAAGTTATTATTAATCACTTGAAGTCTTTCTGGATCAACACTTGATAAGGATCCTCCACCCTCTGACATGAGGAAGTATCCATAAACTAATGCTATTACTAGACCTCCGAAAAGAATCACCATTTGAATGGCATCTCCCCAAACCACAGCTTTCATTCCCCCTTGCCAGGAATAAATAATGGTTACAATACTAATGAGAGGAATGGTATAAATAAAATCGATATCGAGCACAGCTTGAAGAATAATAGCAATAGTATAAACCATTACTCCAGTACTCAAAGCTCTTGAAATCTGAAAAACTACACTAAGAATCATTCGAGTGGAAGCATCAAATCTACGCTCCACAAACTCGTAAATACTTACTACACCAGAACGAAACAATGGCGGAACCAATACTACCATTAAAAAGAACATGGCCAATGGAACAGAGAATTCAAAAGTTAACCATTTCATTCCTCCTCCGGCTTTTAAAGCCACAAATGCAGGTGCCGACACAAAGCTAATGGCTGATAATTGAGTAGCCATAGTTGACAAGCTCAACGGAAGCCAGCCTAAACTTTTTCCTCCTAAAAAGTAATCGGTTGAGTTTTTATTCTCCTTAAAGAAATAACCCATTCCTAAAAATCCTGCGAAATACACTAGTATGATAACATAATCTAGCCAATTCATCTGCTGTAGTTTTTGTGATTAATAAAATCAATAATGTACGAAAAAAGAGCCGAAGGTGAACAATCCTCCGGCTCAAAACAAATCATAAACTTAGAATCTAAATGTTGCTCTTAAGAAAATTCTTCTTGGAAGAATAGGACGACCAACAAAATATACACCACTGTTAGATTGTGATAAATCACGTGGGTTTCCTTCTGTTATCCCTTGTGAGTTTGTTAAGTTAAATACAGCTGCTCCTAAACGTAAAGTTTCACCAGCATCACCAAGGTTAAAAGTATAACCAGCATCTAATCTTACGATACTATATGGGTCTAGTTCAACATTATTATTATCATCAGTGAATTTTGCTCCGCTATAATTGACAGAAGCACCACCATCAAATTTTTGTCCGAAATAATAAACACCAGCAGAAGCTAAGAAATCAGGCTGTCTTGCTAATTTATTTCCTACATACTCAGGATTTACGTGCTCATCGTATTCGTGGTTTTGGTAAGTTAAGCTACCATTGAAATGGAAATACTGAATAAATTCATAGTCCCATGTTGCTTCAATACCAAAAGTACGAGTACTTTTTGTTGTAACCATTTCTATAATAGTACCAGGATTATCTGGATTGTCAATTAAGTTTACATCTCTTCTGTCGTTAAGGTCTACATAATATCCAGCAATAGTAGCTTTCAATTTCTTAGAACCATATTTAGCTCCAAGTTCTCCTTGATAAATCTGCTCAGTTTCGTAAGAACCTACTGTTCCATCACTAGCGATAGCTAAACCTCGTGGTTGAGGGAAGAAGTATCCTTTAGTTACGTTTCCATAAAGATTTACTTTTTCGTTTAATTCGTAGTTAGCTGCAATAACACCAGCCCAATCAGTATCTTGACCATTACCTGTTAGATAAGCATTATTTCCCCAATTCACAGTTTGTAAATCAGAAGATAATCCTTCTTCTTCAGTAATTGTATAAGATTCAGAACCTTCTCTGGTTACATCAGCTGATATTTTTTCAACCCTAACACCAACATCAATTCTCCAACGACCAACTTGCATTTCATCTGTTAAATAACCGGCCATTTTGTTGGCAGCGATAAAGTTATTTGAATAAGCAGCTCCCGGATTGTATAAACCATTTTCACTTAATGTCATAGTTTGACCATTAGAAGTATAAGTAATGTCAACCAACTCAGGCATTGCATTGAATTCACTTACGTAACGAGTTTGTACGTTCTGGTCCCATGCCTCAGTTCTTGAGAAAAATCCACCTAAAGTAACATTGTGCTCAATGTCACCAGTAATAAATTCCTGTGTTAAGTTTAACTCACCAGCTAAATCTGTCATTGGACGATTTCTATCTAGTAAAGTATTTACTAAAACTTTATCACCATTAGGAATAGTGTTTGTAGTTCCTGTAGTTGTTCCAACTATACCAGAAGCTTCAGGGTCTATTGCTGCTACAAAATCCGTTAAGCTTTGAGGGTTTCCAGTTCCAGTTAAGAACAAATTAAACTGATGCTGATAACGAGCATAACGCATTTTAGAATTCATTCTTAAACCAGAAGAGAACTCATGTTTGTAATCGGCCATAAAATAACCTCCTTTTGTAGAAACTCCATCTTTAATAGGTGTATGATAAACGCCATTTGGAGTTTGGTAAGAAAGGTTGCTGGCATGTACGGTTTGAATGGTATTTACTTCTTCACCATCGTTTCCAATAGCAAACTCTCTGCTGTCTCCATCTAAAGGAAGAGGAAGAAAGAACTGAACACGGTCGTCGATATATTGACCAGAAAGCACTAAAGAACCATGGTCGAATAATTGTTTGATATTACCTCTTAATTGGAATCCTTGAGTAGGAAGTCCAGTTTTGATAGGTCCCTCATCGTAACGATAAAAACCACTTAAAGCATAATAAGTTTTAGAATCTTTACCACCTAGTTTCCCAGAAGAGAAAAAATCTGCTTTTAATCTTCCTTGGTCGGCAGTTTCAAATTGAACAATATTTTCAGGAGTTTCAGTTCCTGTTTTAGAGATGTAGTTGATTAAACCAGCTACAGAACCTGCTCCATAAAGGATGGCAGCACCACCACGTGGAAAGTCTAATTCTCTAATACCAAAATCGTTTCTTACATATACATCATGCGCTGATGAGTTCAAACCAAATGTACTAATGGTAGGCATTCCATCATATTGTAATGGGTTAAATACATATTGCCCACCAGAAGGTAAACCACGAACAAAGATATTTGCAGCAACTTCACCACCTCCACCTTCAGCGGTAATACCAGGTACAGAGCGAAGAATATCAGCTTGACCATTGGCAGCTTTCATTTGAATTTCTTCTGCTTTCATAGATGTCATTGACATGGCAGCTTCATTTTCAGTTCTAACAGTCATTGACCCGGTAATTGTTACCTCCTCAAGCCCAACTCCACTAGCTAAAACAATTTCTACTGGAACTGTAGATGTAACAACAACTTCTAAGCTTTCATATCCAACAAAGCTTGCCACTAATGTAACTGGGAATTTCGCCACATCGAGGCTAAAGTTACCATCCATGTCGGAAATGGTTCCATTCATTGTGTTTTTTACAATTACTGATACTGAAGGTATTGACAAACCGGCATCGTCAGTAACTGTTCCTTTAACTGTATTTTGTGCACTTAGGTTCAATGCAAAAAACATGTTAAGGATTAAGAATAAAAAAGTAAATTTCTTCATAATATTTTGTGTTTTGATGATCTAATTGTTAACAAAGAAATAATATAAACTAATAGCATGCAATAGTCAAATT
>JADGDY010000239.1:0-4512 GCA_016744655.1 Bacteroidales bacterium
AATTTTATTTGGTAAGGAACGAAAAAACCAGATATGTGAAACAGGAACAACTAATTGAATATGTCCCATTCTTTCGCGTCGAACTTTCTTCTCAGTAACTTCAACACCACAACGGTCACAAACGATTCCTTTATATCTAATTCTTTTATATTTCCCACAATGACACTCATAATCCTTTACAGGCCCAAAAATACGCTCACAAAACAAACCATCACGTTCTGGTTTATAAGTTCTGTAATTGATAGTTTCAGGTTTTAAAACCTCTCCACTAGACTGCTCCAGAATTTGTTCTGGAGAAGCTAGACTAATGGTGATGGAATTAAAACTTCCCTGTGTAAGATAATTTTCTTTTCTAAAAGCCATATTTACAATATTATAAATCAGAGTTATTACAACCCCTTACTTATCAAAATTAACACTCAATCCTAAGCCTTTAAGTTCATGTACTAATACATTGAACGACTCTGGAATACCAGGCTTTGGCATATTATCACCCTTAACAATTGCTTCATAAGCTTTTGCACGGCCAATAACATCATCAGACTTAATGGTAAGGATTTCTTGAAGAACATTGGCAGCACCAAATGCTTCAACAGCCCAAACTTCCATCTCACCAAAACGCTGACCACCAAACTGTGCTTTACCACCAAGAGGCTGCTGCGTAATTAATGAATAAGGTCCAATAGAACGAGCGTGCATCTTATCATCTACCATATGGTGAAGTTTCAGCATGTAGATATAACCTACTGTAGCCATTTGATCAAAGCGCTCACCTGTACCACCATCATAAAGATGCACAGCACCATTAATAGGAAGGTTAGCTTGACGCATATAATCATTTATCTGCTCTAGAGAAGCTCCATCAAAAATTGGAGTTGAGAATTTTAAACCAAGCTCTTTTCCAGCCCAACCAAGAACAGTTTCGTAAATCTGTCCCAAGTTCATTCTAGAAGGTACACCAAGTGGATTCAATACGATATCTACAGGAGAACCATCTTTTAAGAATGGCATATCCTCTTCACGAACAATCTTAGCAACAATACCTTTGTTACCGTGACGACCCGCCATCTTATCTCCAACTTTGAGTTTTCTTTTCTTAGCAACATATACTTTCGCCATTTGAACAATACCACTTGGTAATTCATCACCAATTGTAGTCATCATTTTATTTCTGTTCAACTCAGCTAAAGCTTGCTTATATTTTAATGTGAAATTATTAATGACTTCTTTGATCATGTCATTTTTATCGGAATCTGTAGTCCATCCAATAGGATTAACATTTAGATAATCGATACTCATTAATAATTTCTGAGAGAATTTTGATTTCTTAGGAATGATTGGCTCATCATAATTATCATAAACTCCTTGACTTGTTTTACCGCTTACTAATACGATCAATTTATCTACAAGTTTATTCTTTAATTCAGCCACTTCCTTGTTAAAAGTTTCCTCTAATGTATCGATAAGATCTTTCTCTTTTGATTTTGACCTGCGATCGCGAATCTTTCTTGAGAATAACATCTTATTAATAACAACACCAATCATAGATGGAGGTGCTTTTAAAGAAGCATCTTTTACATCACCAGCTTTGTCACCAAAGATAGCACGTAATAATTTCTCTTCTGGTGTTGGATCACTTTCACCTTTAGGTGTAATCTTACCAATTAATATATCACCAGCAGTAATATCTGCTCCAATTCTAATGATACCGTTTTCATCAAGGTCTTTAGTAGCTTCTGCACTAATATTAGGAATATCGTTAGTTAACTCTTCTACTCCACGTTTAGTGTCTCGTACTTCTAATGTAAACTCTTCAACGTGAACAGAAGTAAAGATATCCTCTTTTACTACTTTCTCTGAAATTACAATAGCATCCTCAAAGTTATATCCTTTCCAAGGCATGAACGCTACTTTTAGGTTTCTACCTAAAGCTAATTCACCTTTTTGAGTAGCATAACCTTCACATAATACTTGTCCTTTAATTACCTTATCACCACGTTTTACAATTGGGCGAAGGTTAACACTAGTGTTCTGGTTGGTTCGCATAAACTTAGGAAGACTATACTTCTTAATGTCATCATCGAAACTTACTAATCTAGCTCTCTCGTCACGAGAATAACGGATTACAATTTCTTTAGCGTCAACATATTCAACTACACCTTCGCCTTCTGCATTAATAAGGACACGTGAATCACGAGCAACATTACCTTCAATTCCTGTACCAACGATAGGAGATTCAGAATTTAATAAAGGTACCGCCTGACGCATCATGTTAGATCCCATCAAAGCACGGTTGGCATCATCATGCTCCAAGAATGGAATTAATGAAGCCGCTATAGAAGCAATCTGGTTAGGTGCAGTATCAATAAGGTCAACTTCTTCTTTAGGAATGATAGGATAATCTGCTAATGAACGAGCTTTCACTTTTTCACGCTCAATTACACCATCATCACTCATTAAAGTAGTTGCTTGAGCAATAATTTTATTCTCTTCTTGCTCAGCACTTAAATATATTGGATCTTCAAATTTCTTAACAACTCCTTCGTTTACTTCATAATATGGTGTTTCAATAAAACCTAGTTTATCAATTTTTGCATAAACACATAATGATGAAATAAGACCAATATTTGGTCCCTCAGGAGTTTCAATTGTACAAAGTCGACCGTAGTGAGTGTAGTGAACATCCCTTACCTCGAAACCAGCTCTCTCTCTTGAAAGTCCACCAGGACCTAACGCAGAGATTCTTCTTTTATGTGTAAGCTCAGAAAGAGGATTCGTTTGATCCATAAACTGAGATAACTGGTTGGTTCCAAAGAAAGAGTTAATAACAGAAGATAATGTTTTAGCATTAATCAATTCTGTTGGAGTAAACACCTCGTTATCACGAACATTCATTCTTTCACGAATGGTACGAGCCATACGAGCTAAACCAACACCAAACTGTTGATACAACTGCTCTCCTACTGTTCTTACTCTACGATTACTTAAGTGATCAATATCATCAACATCAGTTTTTGAGTTCACTAACTTAATCAAATACTTGATGATATGGATAATGTCTTCTTTTGTCAATACTCTAGTATCTAAACTAGTAGATAGTTGAAGTTTGGTGTTAATTCTATAACGTCCTACTTCACCTAAATCGTAACGACTATCAGAAAAGAATAATTTATCGATGATACCACGAGCTGTTTCTTCATCTGGCGGCTCAGCGTTTCTTAACTGACGATAAATATATTCAACAGCTTCTTTCTCACTGTTGGCTGAATCTTTTTGTAAGGTATTAAAAATAATTGCGTAATCTTTACTTGCTTCAGAATCCTTATGAATAAAAATAGTTTTAATTCCAGAATCTAAAATAGCTTCAATATGCTCTTTTTCTATAATAGTCTCACGCTCGATAATAACATCTGTTCTTTCGATAGATACAACCTCTCCAGTATCCTCATCAACAAAATCCTCTATCCATTTACGAACAACGTGAGCAGCAAGTCTATTTCCGACAACTCTTTTCAACCCAGTTTTAGAAACTTTGATTTCTTGCGCTAAATCAAAGATTTCTAGAATATCTTTATCACTCTCATAACCAATTGCTCTTAACAATGTAGTTACAGGTAATTTTTTCTTTCTATCGATATAAGCATAAAGCACACCATTTATATCAGTAGAGAATTCCATCCAAGAACCTTTGAAAGGAATAATTCTAGCAGAATATAATTGTGTTCCGTTGGCATGACGACTTTGTCCAAAGAAAACACCAGGAGAACGATGTAATTGAGAAACAATAACACGTTCAGCGCCATTAACAATAAAAGTACCTTTCGGAGTCATATAAGGTATCATCCCTAGATATACATCCTGGATAATAGTTTCAAAATCCTCGTGCTCAGGATCGGTACAATATAATTTCAACTTTGCTTTTAGAGGTACGCTATATGTTAAACCTCGGTATACACACTCATCCATAGAGTATCTTGGAGGATCAACGAAATAGTCGATAAATTCTAATACAAAATTATTTCTTGCATCTGTGATGGGAAAATTCTCACTAAATACTTTGAACAATCCTTCATTAACTCTATTTTCAGGATTAGTTTCCAATTGGAAATACTCTTGAAAAGATTTAAGTTGAATATCAAGAAAGTCAGGGTAATCCAGCTGAATTTTTGATGATGCAAATTTTATTCGGTCTGTTTGATAAGTTGCCAACGCTTAAAATTTTTAATGATTATGATATTGACGAAAAAGACTCTTGAATATACGACGAAAAATAGACAAGCAGAATTACTCTGCTTTGCCTATTTTCATAGTACTAGTAATATGTGATAATTACTTAATTTCTACTTCAGCTCCAGCTTCTTCTAGAGAAGTTTTTAATGCTTCAGCTTCGTCTTTAGTAACACCCTCTTTCAATGGAGCTGGTGCACTGTCAACTAAACCTTTAGCTTCTTTAAGTCCTAAGCTAGTTAATTCTTTAACTAGTTTAACAACAGCTAATTTAGATGCTCCAGC
>JADGDY010000239.1:4522-5515 GCA_016744655.1 Bacteroidales bacterium
ATACCATATTCCTCTTTAAGAACTTCTGCTAACTCGTTTACTTCTTTTACAGTTAAATTAACTAACTGTTCTGCAAATGCTTTAATATCTGCCATTTTATTTAAATTTAAATTGTTTCTAATATAAAAAATTATTCAGGACGCTCTGATAAAGTTTTCACTAATCCTGCAATAGTATTTCCACCACTACTAAGTGCAGAAATAACATTTTTAGCAGGAGATTGTAATAACATAACGATATCTCCAATAAGCTCCTCTTTTGATTTGATGTTTGCTAGGACATCTAGTTGATCATCACCGATATAAACCGATTCTTCAACATAAGCACCTTTTAATATAGGAATGTCAGCCTTTTTTCTAAACCCTTTTATAAGTTTAGCAGGAGCATTACCTACATTAGAAAACATTATTGATGAATTACCTTTAAGTACTTCGTAAATATCTTCGAAGTTCTTATCAGACTGATCCATCGCTAGTTTAAGCAAGGTGTTTTTAGCTACAACTAATTTAACATCTTTCTTAAAAGACTCTCTACGTAAATTACTAGTATCTTCAGCGTTTAAACCTGCAATATCAGTAACATATAAATGAGCGTACTCATCGATAGTTGCTTTCAAGGATGCGATTAATTGACTTTTATCTTCTTTCTTCATACTATAATCGTTTATAGATTGCCGAAAATTATGTTATATATTGTTATAGGGCAACTGACTTGAGATCAACCTGAACTCCAGGACTCATAGTACTGCTAATAAAGATACTTTTTACATAAGTACCTTTAGCTGCGGCAGGTTTCATTTTAAGTACAAGAGTAATCAACTCTCTAGCGTTTTCTAGAATCTGTTCAGATGTGAACGAAGCTCTAGCAACACCAGAATGGATGATACCATACTTGTCAACTTTAAAATCAATTTTACCTGCTTTAGCAGCAGTTACAGCTTTACCAATTTCCATGGTAACTGTACCTGTTTTTGGATTAGGCATTAAGCCTCTA
>JADGDY010000058.1 GCA_016744655.1 Bacteroidales bacterium
ATCCTGCACTCGCCGGCACCATTCAATATTATCTAAATACCATTGCACGGTTTTACGAATACCTGTTTCAAACGTTTCTTCCGGTGTCCACCCAAGTTCACGCTGTATCTTACTAGCGTCAATGGCATAGCGTAAATCGTGCCCAGGCCGATCACTAACATAGGTAATCAAACCAAGAAAACCTTTGGGCTTTCATAAAAACTGTTAAGTTTTTATCAATTATCATAACAAGCCCTTAATTTCAATTTAGAATAATTCTACATAAATTCTTTTTTTGTATATTTGCCACGCATTTGGATCAATACCTTCTGGTATACAATCCACACAATATAATAAAGAAATAAAATGGCAAAATTTGAAATAATCATGCCCAAACTGGGCGAAAGTATCATAGAAGCAACAATAACTAAATGGCTCAAAGTAGAAGGCGATTCTGTAGATGAGGACGATGCCATTGTTGAGATTGCAACAGACAAAGTAGATTCCGAAATTCCTTCTCCTGTGGAAGGTAAATTAATAAAAACTCTTTACGAGGAAGGTGATGTAGTACCAGTTGGTGAAGTCATTGCTATTATAGCTATGGATGGCGATGAAGATGAAGCAGAGGACTCTCCTGAAGTAAGTGCAGATGTTCCTACCACTGCAGCGGCTAAAATTGAAGCTGAAATAGAAACGGCTGTTGAAGCTGGTGATTTTTCATCTTCAGATAAGTTTTATTCCCCATTGGTAAGAAGCATTGCTAAAACTGAAGGCATTAGTATTACTGATTTAGATAGTATAGCTGGATCTGGAAAAGATGGTCGGGTAACCAAGCAAGACCTCCTCAATTATTTAGAAAATAGAGGAAATACTCCAAAGAAAGAAGCACAACCAATCGCTCCTGCCGCTAGCTCTACTCCTGCTACTACTGCTGTAAAAACAATCACAGCTCCTCCTGTTAGTGCTGGTTCTGGTGACAGAATAGAACAAATGGACAGAATGAGAGGATTGATAGCTGACCATATGGTAATGAGCAAGCAAGTTTCTCCTCATGTAACTTCATTTATTGAAGCCGACGTAACCAATATTGTAAATTGGAGAAATAAGAACAAAGATGCCTTTATGAAGAAGGAAGGTGAGAAAATTACTTTCACCCCTATCTTTATTGAAGCAGCAGCTAAGGCCTTACGCGATTATCCAGGTATTAATACTTCGGTGGATGGTAGAAATATCATTTATAGAAAAAATATAAACATCGGAATGGCAGCAGCACTTCCTGATGGTAACTTAATTGTTCCTGTGATTAAAAATGCGGACCAAAAGAACTTAGTAGGCCTTGCAAAATCTGTAAATGATTTAGCTGGACGTGCTCGTACCAACAAACTAAATCCTGACGATATCAGTGGCGGAACATTCACTATTACGAACTTTGGTAGTTTCGATAGCCTTACTGGAACTCCTATTATCAACCAGCCACAAGCTGCTATATTAGGTATTGGTGCTATTGTTAAACGTCCTGTAGTAGTGGAGACTCCTCAAGGAGATGTAATCGCCATTAGAAGCATCATGATCCTTTCTTTAGCCTACGATCACCGAATAGTAGATGGAGCCCTAGGAGGAATGTATTTAAGGAGTTTAAGAGATTATCTTGAGAATTTCGATGTAGATTTAAAACTCTAATATTTATTTATTCATACAACCGGGAACAATTCGTTTCCGGTTTTTTTATGTTTATCAACATCGGTATTACACAAATATTAATTACTAACTTTGCAAAAAAAATAGCACAATGGAGTTAAAATTAAAAAGACCAATCGCCTTTTTAGATTTAGAAACCACAGGAATAAAAGTGGCAACTGATAGAATAGTAGAAATCAGTATTGTAAAGATTCATCCAGATGGGAAGAAGGATATTAAAACTCGAAGAGTGAATCCTGAAAGGCCTATTCCTGTAGAGACTTCTGAGATTCATGGTATCTATGATGAAGATGTAAAAGATGAGCCTAATTTTAAAGCTTTAGCTAAGAGCTTAGATGCCTTTCTTAAAAATTGTGATTTGGCTGGCTATAACTCCAATAGATTTGATATTCCTCTTTTAGCAGAAGAGTTTTTACGTGCCGGTATTGATTTCGATGTAGAAACCAGAAACTTGGTGGATGTTCAGAATATATTCCATAAAATGGAGCAGAGAACATTGGTAGCAGCTTATAAATTCTACTGCGAAAAAGAATTAATTAATGCTCACAGTGCCGAAGCAGATACTATTGCCACTTTCGAAATCATGGAAGCCATGCTCGATAAATATGAAGGAGTTGAATTCACCGACAAAAAAGGCAATGTAAGCAAGCCTGTTATTAATGATGTGAAAGCCCTAAGCGAATTCTCAACTGTAAATAGAAATGTAGATTTAATTGGTCATATAGTATACAACGATAATGACGAAGAAATCATCAATTTTGGAAAACATAAAGGTAGATTAGTAGCCGATGTATTTAAAACAGAGCCTAGCTATTACGATTGGATGATGCGTGGTCAGTTTCCTGAGTACACCAAGAAGGTCATTACCAAACTTAAACTAAAGAGTGCTAGTAAAGGGAATATGAAGTTGTTTTAAGACCTCTATTCTATCCAGCTTGTTTCAAAAGTCTTTTCAATTCTATTTTCAGAGTCGAAGATGAATATTATATACTGACCTGTTCGATGACGCTTTGGATTTCTTTTGATATTAACTAACCAAACCTCTATAGTTGATGGATTTACTCTACTGAAGAAAATTTTAATTTTGGGTCTTTTATAATTCTTTGTGACAAAGCAATCAATAGAATAAGTGCTATCAATTTTCATTAGGTGTTCTGCATTAAAATTACGAATACTATCATTTCTCTCTTTTTCGAGCTCTAGAAAATCAGTTATCGACAAACCTAAAACGTAGGCATAGTATTCATTTATTAAAAATGGTATCCCTAAATTTTCTTGAACTTCTTGCTTAATATTAATCCTAGCGGACTTTTTATAATTCCCATCAATATAATTTAATTTCACATAATTAAATGCAGATTGATATTGGACACATTCATCCACCTGTCCGAAAAGTATAATGGAATTCAAAAAAAAAATAAAAGCGATTAAAGCAAACTTAATCATAAGCAAGTCTAAAGTTTAAACCTACTCAACAGAAAAATAAGATTCTAAATCCTTCAAGGTAGATTCGCTGGTTTGGATATCGTGAACCAATTCTCCTTTGTCAAGAACAACAATTCTATCGCAGACCTCAGTCACATGATTTAAATCGTGACTAGAAATTAGCATGGTTACTTTTTGCTCTTCTTGCATCGTTCTCAATAGCTTCTTTAAGCGAATCTGAGTACTTGGATCTAGGTTGGAAAAAGGCTCATCTAAAATTAGAACTTCAGGCTGTGTCATGATAGCTGCTGTTATTCCAATTTTCTTCTGGTTTCCTTTGGAGAAATCTCTGATATACTTTTTCTTCTCTAATATTTCGCCATCAAAAAATGGCTCAAAACGCATCATAAAGTCTTCAATATCTCCCTTGCTTAATCCATTTATGGAACCCACAAATTCGAAGTACTCTTCAGCTGTAAGGAAATCAATTAAAAAGCCTTCATCTAAATAAGATCCGGTATATCCTTTCCAGTGTTCAGAACCTGCAACATTGATCTCATTGGAGTGTATTTCTCCTGTCTTTGCCTTAATTAAATCGAGGATTAATCGGAAAAGCGTGGTTTTTCCTGCTCCATTATTACCCACCAAACCAAAACTCTCGCCTTTAATAATTTCTAATTGTGGAATGTTTAAAACTGTTTGACCACTATATTCTTTTGATATTTGTTTAATATTCAACATCATTGTAATTTTTTAATTATTGACGATAACCTTCCGCAATTCCATATCTCTTTTCTTGAAAATGCTTCACTGCTAAATGGATAAAATATTTATGGAAAACCATTCCTAGAACTCCCAATGAACCTAATGTAATCACTGCTATTTCATATCCAAAAAAGAATTTAACAGGAGCATATATCAACATAGGTACTATTAGTAAAGGCAGCACTATTATAAAGTTATTGATTCCTACACCTTGATAGTTCATCATTGCTCCTTTGCTCAAATCCATACGCTTTTTATTATATGAGGCTGTATATAAAAGCAGCAAGGCATTCACTCCGATATTATAGAGCAGGGCTGCGATATTTAGATAAAATATCTCCATTCCAAAATAAATATAAGGGATGGTAAAAAAGTATAAGACTACAGAAACTATCACCATTAAATAATACTTGGCTCTAAAGAAGTCGTGAAAACTAGTTTTTGAGCTTAAAATAAAATCGAAATGAGCACTTTCCCATGCCATAATATATTGCCCATAGGCCATTAGAAATCCTCCAGTAATAAACATTCCAACAAATACCAACCAACCTGTTTTTGTATTATAGATCTCTTGGGGATAAAATATCAATCCATACATTAAGAACATAGGAATTAAGAATAAAACCGTTCTTGAACGTTTGTTTCTAAATAATAAGCGAACCTCTTTTAATACTAACTCACCTACTGTTCCAAACTCTTTGAGTTTTACAAATGAATCGCTAAAGGTATGATCCGACTTCTCTTTAGGAGAAAGATCCTCTACATAAATAATGCTTTTTATAAAATAGATATTATAGTAATACCAGAAAACCAAAGCCACAATAGGTAGAATTAAATAAGCAGGCTGTGCCAGTAGCCCCATAAAAAACCACTCACTAATACTAGAAATTGAAAAGATTTCATAATTATCTAGAAGAAATAAACTGCTTGTAAGAGCTAGTAAAACGAGACCTAACCAGGGTTTCCCTGTACTTTTTCTTTTTAACCAAATCAACTTGAAGTTAGAGGCCCATTCAAATAATAATATTCCTGAAAACCAAATCATAGCGGAGGCCATGCCATGAAATTCTGCCACCCATTTTAGAGTAAAGGGTAGAAAAATAAGAATTGGCAACCAGTTAAAAAAGTTCGTGACTGAAGACAGAGTGAGATAACGAGCCAATGAACTGCGCTTCACTGGCAAATGTAAATAGGGTATTGCTTGCATAGCAGGAATAGTCTGCATAAAAAATCGCATGACAAAAACCACTAAGAAATAATAAATGAGAATACCACTTGCAACAGCTTCCGGGTCTTTGTCATTAACTACTTCCAATAATATTTTGTCTAAGAAAAGCCCCAACACCACAATGTACATGAGCAGAATGACCATTAAAAAACCAATAAAGATGTTTAATCCTAAGTTTTTTTGCCAAATACTACTCCTTCGTGCCGACTTCCATTGATGAAGAATAAACCACTTGAACATAAGCTTAATTTACTTTGATAATGATTAAACAAAGCTAGAAATATTTGATTAATCTCAAATATTAATTTAATCTACGTTTGGCCTTCTTTTTCTAGAATACAAAGAGATATGATCTCCCATTTATACCAAAGACCAAATCTTTTCTAGTTTTTGAGTACTCCTCTAAAATCGGAGCCTGTTGGCTCTTGAAAGACTTTAAGGTCAAACTCAGGGATGGCAGCCAATATATGATCAAAAATATCAGATTGAATGGCTTCATATTCTACCCAGTCTTGTACTTTGCTAAATACATAAATCTCCATGGGAATTCCTTTCTCTGAAGGGTCAAGCTGGCGTACAATAAATGTCATATTATTATGTATCTCTGGCTTGCTTCTCAAATATCTTACTAGATAAGCTCTAAACACACCAAGGTTAGTCTGGCGGCGACCATTTACAATGACTCCAGCATTCACTTTAGCTTTCTCATTATACTTGTCCAACTCTTTTTCTGTCTCTGCTACATACTCAGCTAAAAAATCATAAGTCTTAAATTTATCTATCATTTCTTGGCTACAGAATTTTACTGTGGTCATGTCTATTTTAATGGAACGCTTAATTCTTCTACCACCAGACTCCTCCATTCCTCTCCAATTTTTCACCGATTCAGAAACCAGAGAATAAGTTGGAACAGTTGAAATGGTTTTATCCCAATTTTGAACTTTTACAGTTGTCAAAGAAATATCGATTACTGTTCCATCAGCATTATGTTTTGGTAGGCTAATCCAATCGCCTTCTTTAACCATATCTAAGGCAGATAGTTGAATTCCTCCAACAAAACCAAGGATAGCATCTTTAAATATCAATATAATGATGGCTGAAGCCGCACCCAAACCTGCCAATATGGCTCCAGGCTCTTTACCCAATAAGAATGATATGATAACAATGGTAGTAATAATGTATACGATAATCTTTAAAACCTGAGAAATACCTTTGATGGGTAGGCGTTTATTTTTGGTTAAATAAGAAGCAATATGAGCCATTACACCAATAATGGAATTAACGATCATAGCAGCAACAACAGCAAAGTAGATATCCAAGGTGAGGTTTACAAAATTTAGCAAACCAGGTAAATTTGCTAGAATATGGTCTACCGAGTAATCCATGATAATTCCGGGCGCCAAATAACTTGCTTTATGAAGTACTTTATGATTGAGCAATAAATCATCCCATTGATTTTTAGATTTATTGATTGTTCTTACCACCACCACTCGTAATAAAAAGCGAACGAGGTAAAAGAAAATCACAGCAAGTACTAAGGCAATAATAAGTTCGCTATAATTTGCATATACTATACTTTGTTCATCGGAGAAACCAATGTAGGAAAAGAATTTAGCTAAATACTGATCGAAATAATCATAGAAAGAATACAACATAATACGTCATTTTTTTGCAAAGCTAAGGAATTGTCATAAAAAAAAGCAATCCATATAGAATTGCTTTGTAATCAATGTATTTTAGTGAAATTATAACCTCCTATAAAACTGCCCTTTAAGTTCTAGGAGTTCTTGTTCTGTTAATCCTTCCTTATAGATACGGACTGCAAAAACCACTTTATTGGCTCTATAGAATAAAGATAAGGCTGCATCATAAGTCATTCCTGTATTATTATATTTCATGTCTGTAATAATCTTCTCGAACGGGTCCCAAGTCATGTGATCTGGAATTTCGAAATATGACATATTAGCGTCAAAATTATCTTTATAACAATCATTCTCTAAAGGTTCTAGACAAAACTCTTTCTTCACTTGAATAAGAGTAGAAAAAGGTTTTACGCTGCTCTTTTTAGCAAACCCAATACCAGATTCCATATAAGCATTAATCAATTCAGGAATAAAACTATAGTTTTTTAAATCCTTAATTCTAATGGCTGGGTATTTTTTATTTTGATATTCCACATAAGCTACAGCTGAGCTAAAAGTAAACTCCACCTTTTTTCTTATGTTTTGGCTATGTATAAAGACCTCCTCGGTCAAATATTGTTCCTTGGTAATTAAAAATAATGAATTAGGGTTATAGTTCTGAGGTACAATTCCGTTATATCCTGGATAAGCATGGGCAGTTTCAAATGCTAATATGTTCTTTTGATTCTCAAAGAACACCAGATCTTCTTTTTTCATCACTGTGCCCACAGTTTCGATGATTATTTTTTGTTCTTGCATAGTTTTCATTTGTTTTTAGGTAAAAAATTTAGGTAAATGACAGTTTAGATCAGTATTTAATGCGATGATAAATATGTTCTAATCAACATTCTTTCCAAAAATAACGAAATTAGTTAAGAATAAAAAAGATTTCGGCTAGCAACTAAAATTCTAAGAAAATTTTAACATTCCCTTGCCCAATCTTACATTCCTCTTTTTTGAGCAAGCGAGTGTGACGATTATGGCTATATCTTAATTGTGATAGGGTAATTCCAGCTATCTGCTCTATTTTCACGTACTCCCAACTTAAGGTTTCTGTTTTATAATCATAAGGACTTAATCTATTAAAAAAGAAATCTTGAGTAATGCCATAACTTTCACCTTCTGCATTAATCATCCTAGCTTTTATCCAAATATTAGCTAAGGTTTGATCACTGATATTCTGTACTTTCATTTCCACATTAACAAATCGATGTTCTTTTTCAATGATTTGAATACTTACTTGTACTTTAGGGGAAGTGTCATCAACTTTAGTTTGGTCTTTTTTAAACTTAGCAGGAACATAAATACCAGATACCAAACCATCAGTCTTGTCATACATATCATTGATTTGCTGAATCTTTTGCTCCATACTGTAGCTGTGAATATTGTTGGGATAGTTTTTCACAAAAGACGAGAGCATTCCGGAGGCTAAATCAAGGTTTTCTTTATAGGGGATGCTCATCAACATATCAGCATCATTTAAAATACCCTCCCCTATTTGATCTGGTGATTCTGTTAATTCATAGATTCGATGTTCCAACTCAGTCACTCTATTCATGAGTGCTTTATTCTCAGCTGCCATTTTTCCTCCCCCACAGGATCCCAATGCAAACAATAAAATAAATACAGTTAACGCCCTAAAATATCTTAACATCAATTCTCTCTTCTATGATTTAATTTTGAGTATCCAAAACTAGTTATTTTGAATCAATAAAAAAAACACCACTTTTGTGATTTAAATCACTTTATAACTTAAATTTGAGACAAATTTGCACGAAACTACCTAGGTAGTTTTAAACATGAACAAACAATTAAAACATACAGAAATGAAGAAGCATAATTTTTTTGCAGGTCCATCTATCCTGCCTCAATTCACTATTGAAGAGACAATTAAGGGAATTCAAAATTTCTCTGACACAGGTCTTTCTGTTTTAGAAATTTCTCACCGTAGTAAAGAATTTATCGCAGTTGTTGAAGAAGCACAAGATCTTTTCAAAGAATTATTAAAAATTCCTGAAGGGTACTCAGTGTTATTCGTAGGGGGAGGCGCAAGTACTCAGTTCTTAATGGTCGCATATAACTTATTGAATAAGAAAGCCGCCTACTTAAATACAGGAGCTTGGGCTTCAAAAGCTTTAAAAGAAGCTAAATTATTTGGGGAGGTTGTTGAAGTGGCTAGTTCTAAAGATAAAAACTTCAGCTATATTCCTAAAGGATATGAAGTACCTGCTGATGTTGATTATTTCCATATCACAACAAACAATACTATCTACGGAACAGAAATTAGAGAAGATTTAGACGTAAATGTTCCTTTAATTGCTGATATGTCTTCTGATATTTTTAGTCGCCCAATCGACGTAAGTAAATACGATATGATTTATGGTGGTGCTCAGAAAAACTTAGCTCCTTCTGGTGTTACTTTTGTTATCATCAAGAATGATATCTTAGGAAAAGTTGATCGCCCTATCCCAACAATGATGAATTATCAAACACATATTGATAAGGATTCTATGTTCAACACTCCTCCAGTACTTCCTATCTTTAGTGCTTTACAAACTCTACGTTGGTTAAAAGCTCAAGGTGGTGTTGAAGCTATGGAGAAAATCAATATTGAAAAAGCTGGTTGGTTATATGACGAAATTGAGCGTAACAAGTGTTTCAAACCTGCTGTTGCAGATAAGAATGACCGCTCTTTAATGAATATTTGTTTCGTAATGGCAGAAGGTTATGAAGAACTTGAAAAAGATTTCTTAGCATTAGCTACATCAAAAGGTATGATGGGACTTAAAGGTCACCGTTCTGTAGGTGGGTTTAGAGCTTCTACATATAATGCTCTTCCTCAAGAAAGCGTTAAAGCTCTTGTAGAAGTTATGGCTGAATTCGAAAAAAATCACTAAAAACATTTGACAAACCGGTAAAGATTTGAATATCTTACCGGTTTGTTTTTAAATTATATATTATGACAAAAGTATTAGTTGCTACTGAGAAACCTTTTGCACCTGCAGCTGTTTCTCAAATTAAAGATGTCGTTGTTAAAGCTGGATATGAATTCGCTTTATTAGAAAAATATGAAGGTCAAGAAGCACTTATTGAAGCTGCAAAGACTGCTGATGCTATGATTATCCGTAGTGATAAAGCTACAAAAGAAGTTTTAGACGCTGCTGAAAATCTTAAAATCATTATTAGAGCTGGTGCGGGTTATGATAATATCGACCTTGCTGCTGCTACTGCTAATAATATTGTGGCCATGAATACTCCTGGTCAGAACTCAAATGCTGTTGCTGAATTGGCATTAGGAATGATTGTATTTCAAGCAAGAGGCCAATATAATGGCAAAGCTGGAACTGAGCTAAAAGGAAAAACTATCGGAATTCATGCTTATGGTAATGTAGGAAGATATGTAGCTACTATAGCTAAAGGATTCGGAATGACTGTTAAAGCTTTCGATCCATTTGTAAAGAAAGAAGATATTGAAAAAGATGGTGTAATTGCTGTTGATACTATGGAACAATTATATGCTGAATGTCAATATATCAGTTTACATATTCCTGCCAACGACAAAACTAAGAAATCTATTAATTTCGAATTATTAAACAGCATGCCAAAAGGTGCTACTCTTGTAAATACAGCTCGTAAAGAGGTGATTCATGAGGAAGACTTAATGAAATTAATGGAAGCAAGAGCAGACTTTAATTATATCTCTGATATTGCGCCAGATTGCAAAGCTGATATTGAAGCGAAGTATGAAGGAAGATTTTTCTTTACTCCAAAGAAAATGGGAGCTCAAACTGCAGAAGCAAATATTAATGCAGGAGTTGCAGGAGCTAACCAAATAGTTGGATTTATTGAAAATGGTGATATCACTTTCAAAGTTAACTAAAGAATACAATACTAAGAAGAAATTGGTGAGAAGGGACAATAACAATCATTTCTAACAAACTGAAATACACTAATACTAAAATATCTATTATGGAAAATCAGGATTTCACCCCATCATTCTTTCGTTTTGAGGACCTTAGAGTCTATCAAAAAGCGTTAGATTATTATACTTGGGTACAGATCAATACAGAGATGTTTCCTCATGCTGAATCCAACCCTTTGGTTAAAAGTTTTATTATTGATGCTTTGGAAATCGCTTCTAAAATATCTGAAGGCTCCTCTAGAAATAAATCACATTTTGTGAGCTGCCTAAAAGATGCTAAAACTGCCATTCGTCGTTGCGTTGTTTATACTTCTGTTGCTTTTAAATCGGGATATTTTTCTGAAGAAGAAGAGCAGAACAGCCGCAATCACTTAATGGAATTAACAAAAATGATTGGTGCACTCATTGGTAGTTTACAAAGAGACAGAGAACACCATTCTTCTAGTTCAAGTAATAAGAATTACGATGCTGGATACAGCTCTAATGATTATTAAATAATATACAGAGTAATTTTAAAACTCTGGCTTTCTATTTTTTACTGAAAGCAAAAGAATTAATAACAAGTAAAATAAATTATAATGGCTACTATTAAACCATTCAAGGGTTTTCGCCCTACAAAAAATATTGCTCAGCAATTAGCAAGTTTACCATACGATGTGATGAACTCACAAGAAGCTGCTCAAATGGCAGATGGTAATCCATATTCATTATTACACATCACTAGAAGTGAAATCGATTGCCCAGAAGGTATTGATGTTCACGCTGACGAAGTGTATGACAAAGCAGTTGAAAACTATTCCAAATTCAAAGAAAATGGGTGGTTAGTTCAAGATGACAAACCATTGTATTATATCTATGCTCAAACCATGGAAGGACGTACACAATATGGTATCGTTGGAGCTGCTTCTGTTGATGATTATTTAAATGGAATCATTAAAAAACATGAGTTGACTCGTCCGGACAAGGAAGAAGATAGAATGATTCACGTTCGTATTAATGAGGCTAATATTGAGCCAGTATTCTTTGCTTATCCAGCAGTTGAAGAAATTGATACTATTGTAGATAATATCGTTAAAAATCAGGAAGCTGATTACGATTTTACTGCTGAAGACGGTTTTGGTCACCATTTTTGGGCCATCACTGATGATGCTATCAATGCTAAATTAGAAGAGCTTTTCACTACTAAAGTTCCTTATACTTATGTAGCTGATGGTCATCATAGAACTGCAGCAGCAGCTTTAGTAGGTGCTGAAAAAAGAAAAGCAAATCCTGACTATACTGGTGAAGAAGAATTCAACTATTTCTTAGCTGTTCACTTCCCAGACGATCAATTAAAAATTATTGATTACAATCGTGTAGTTAAAGACTTAAATGGTCACAGTAAAGATGATTTCTTGAAATTACTAGCTGAGAATTTTGAAGTTAAAGAGGAGGGTGCTGAAATTTACAAGCCTGCTACTTTACACGAATTCAGCATGTATTTAGATGGCAAGTGGTACAGCATGACAGCTAAAAAAGGTACTTATGATGATAATGACCCAATTGGTGTTCTTGATGTAACTATTCTTTCTGACTTAGTTCTTAATAAGCTTTTAGGAATTGAAAACTTACGTACCAGTAAGAGAATTGATTTCGTTGGTGGAATTAGAGGACTTGGTGAATTGAGTAAAAGAGTAGATAGTGGTGAGCACGAAGTTGCTTTCGCTCTATATGCAGTTAGCATGAAACAATTAATCGATATTGCCGATACTAACAATATCATGCCTCCAAAAACAACTTGGTTTGAACCAAAACTAAGAAGTGGATTGGTGATTCATGAATTGAAATAATACATTGGAATTTTCCAAACTAAAGCCGTTCAATTTATTTTGAGCGGCTTTTTTGTTTTAATCAAATTAAGCTCCTCAATATGTGCATATTAAAAGAATTATTTATATAAATTCAAATGTTTATTCAATTTCTTTTTTTAATAAATTTGGCTTGCGTACTAACACAAAAAACACACAACATGAATAAGGCATTCCTATTATTTCTAAGCATTTTTATATTTTCTCAAGTTCAAGCACAAAGCTTATTGTATATTCCATATGAAGAAGCTGAAGAGGTTTCATCATTTCAGAATAATTCAGAATTAACTGTGAACTTATTTGGTGATCTATTTATAATAGCAACAAGCGAGGTAAATACTTTTGAAGAATCTATTATTTTAGATAAATATGCTTGGGCTGAAGGTTTTGATTATAGCATTGTGTATTTTAAAAATGAGAATAAAGAGGATTATATCTCAAATTTACCTGAAAGTAATACTGTTTGTTATCGTTCAGATGGTTTTATCATACTTAAACATCCTTATGGTGATATTTATCCTGCCACAAATGATGGAACAGTGCGTATTACAAAAAATAAAGCTCATCTATCAAAGGCAAAGGCTAATAGATATCGTTTAGAAGCAACTAAAGATGCAGATCCATTTATTCAATCTCTAATAGATGAAATTGATATTACAGGAGTTGAAGAACTCATCCAGCATATGGAAAACTATGGAACTAGGTATTATAATAAACCACAAGCTTTTGAAGCTGAGCAGTGGATTAAAGATCAATTTATTGCTCTTGGCTTAGAGACAGAGATTCACACTTTCCCACAAGCTGGAAGTAGTGGAAACATTATCGCTATTCAAGAAGGAACTTTATACCCTGATGAATATATAGTTTGTGGAGCACATTATGATACCTATAATAACAATCAAAATTTTGATGACGCTCCTGGCGCTGATGATAATGCTACAGGAGTTGCCAGTATAATAGAAGCTGCTAGAATTCTATCTCAATACGAATTCGATAGAAGTATTATATATTGTGCGTGGTCTGCAGAAGAGATAGGATTAGTCGGAAGTCAATATTATGCTGAAGATGCTGCTGAAGAAGAATTGGATATTTTAGGCTATTTTAATTTAGATATGACTGGTTATCTAGACTCAAGTCAAGATTTTAAATTCGTTTTGCATTATTCGCATAATTCTGAATTATTAAGAGATTACTATATCAACATGGCAAATATTTATTATCCAGGTATTGAAACTGTGATGTCTTTCTCTAGCTGGGGAAGTGATTATGCCTCCTTTGCCAATAATGGCTATATGGGTGTTTCACAAAACGAAGATTGGTCCCATGCAAACCCGCATTACCATAGTCCAACAGATCTTATTGGTCCAAGCGTTAATAATTTTGAACAAGTAGAAACCTATGCCGGATTAAATATAGCTTCGGTTGCCACATTAGCAAAATCATTAGCTGTTCTACCAACTGCACCAAAAAACTTAGTTGGAATAAAAGGTGATCAAGAAGCAAACTTATCTTGGGATTTAATTACCAATGAACATTTAGGGTTTAATATTTACAGGAATGATGAATTTATTCAGTTGGTGGAGCCAAATACAAATTCATTTACTGATACTGGTTTAGAAAATGAGACGATTTACAATTATTATATCACAGCTAGTTATATGGAGGATATAGAATCTGAACCTTCCAATTCTGTAGAGATAATACCAATGGAGCCAATATCCATACCTTTTTACACCGATTTTGAAGGCTTTAAATCTAGATACTGGAGTTTTACTGAAGGTTGGGGCCTAGCATCAAATGCTTCCTCTTCTCCTAGCCATTCTTTGTCCGACAAACCAACTGGATTTTACGATAATGATTCAAATACATCTACTTATTTGGATCCATTTGTAATAACAAATGACAATGATTATTATGTTGAATTTCAACTCAAACACCATCTGAATGAAAGCGGCACAGGAGATTTAGCATTTTTCGAATATCGTTTCGAAAACGATGATGAGTGGACAATTATAGACTCCTATACTGGAACACAGTCGCAATGGTCTCTTAAAAGCTATCAACTTGAAACAATTATTAATCAAACTCTGAACCTTAGATTTAGATTATTAACAGATGAAGCTGGACAGGATTTCGGTATTTTTATTGATGACTTTAAAATAGATTTAAACACATCGATTGAAACAGTAAAAAATAAACAAATATCAATCTATCCAAACCCAGTTAAAGATAAGCTTTACATCAATTCAGATATAAATTTTTCTTCTGCCAAGGTACTGAATCATCTTGGGCAAAAAGTGTTAAACATCTCTATTTCTCACAATAAAAACCACATTGATGTTGCTTCTTTAAAAGATGGAATATATATGCTTAAGTTGGAGGAAAAAGGAAAAGTACCTATCCTAATTCAGTTTGTAAAAAACTAATAATCAAGACTTCTTCTAATACATCTCCTTCATAATTTTTAACTTTATCAATGTCGATAATATTTCGTATATTTGATAGAACCTGAATTCTAGCCTCTCATTAACAAAGCCCAACCAAGGCTAAGAACCTAGTTTTCTGAACAATAGAATTATGAACTCATCAATTATAAAACTTCTTCCTATCCCTGTCTTTATTGTAGAACAGGATTCTTTATCAATTGTAAAAGCTAATGTAAAAGCTCATCAACTTTTACAAATGGAAGAGTTTGAACTAATAAATATTGATATTAGAAAATTTATTGATGAAAAACACATCAGAGAAAACACCTTAGACTTCATAGAATTTCATTTACCAAATAATGAGCCTTGCTTTGGAAAATTAACGGTAAGTAATTTTGAGGAGGGTGATAAAAAACAATTTATACTTTCATTTCAACAGAAAACTATAGATAATAATATTGAATTCAAGAATTTATTAGAGGGAACAAAAGATGGCGTTTTAATTGTAACAAAAAAACTCAAAGTAATTGAGCTTAATCAGTCATTTTTAGATATAACAGACTTAAAAAGAGAGGATGTTTTAGGGAAAAGCGGATACTTTTTAGCCAAAAAATTTGGTTCCATAAAAGCATTAGGGGCCATGTTATCTAGCTTAAAAAAAATGATGATGGGTAAGATTGTCGATGAGTACGAAATCCCTTATCGAGAAAAAACCTTGTCCATTTCATCAGGACTAAACATCAATTCAAACCTTTATTATGTTACCTTAAGAGATGTCAGCAAAGTTAGAAAAGACCAGCAAGCATTAGAGGAAAGCGAACACATCTACAGAACTCTTTTTAATTCTTCAAAAGATGCTATCATGACGATTGATAGCGAATCTATGAAATTCACAACTGGAAATGAAGCCATTTTAACAATGTTTGGTTTAAATAACCTAAAAGAATTCCTTGATAAAAAGCCATGGGAAATCTCTCCCAAAACTCAAAAGGGAGGAGCTATTTCAAAGGAGCTTGCTTTAGAGTATATCCACTACTGTTTAAAATTTGGAAGTAAACAATTTGAATGGGATCATAAAAAATCGAATGATGAAATTTTTCCAGCCATTGTTTCGTTAACAAGAATTGAAACTAAAGACAATACAATAATACAAGCTATTATTCAAGATAAGTCAAAAGATGAACAGCATAAAAAAAACATTTTTGAGAGTGAACAAAAGTACAAAACTCTTGTAGAATCATCAAACGATGCCATTTTTATAGTTCAAAATGAGAAGGTTAAATATGCAAATCCTAAAATGCTCTCCATGTCAGGTTATGATATGAAGGAAATATTAGAAAAACCTTTTTTCGATTTTATTGCAGATGAAGATGTTAAAAGAATAAAAGCATATTATAGTAGTCGTCATATTGACGAAAAAATTCCGAGAAATTATAAAAGCAAAGCAGTTTCTAAAACTGGAATATATATAGATGTAGATGTCTCAGTAATTACAATAAAGTATAATAAACTGCCAGCAATTCAAGTTGTACTACATGATATCACTAAACAAAACGCTGCAGAAAAAGCTTTAGCGGAAAGTGAAGATAAATTTAGATTCCTATCAGAATCAACATTCGAAGGTATTATTGTACATAAAAAAGGAATCATTATAGATGCCAATGAGGCATTCTTTAAAATGACTGGATATGATAAAGAAGAAGCAATCGGAAAATCTCTCATTGATTATATTGTTTATGAAGAAGATATAAAACTTGTTTATTCAAAACTAGCTCTAAGACAAGTTAAGCCCTATACTATTACAGGAAGAAAGAAAAACGGTAGTTTATTTATCGCTGAATTAGAAGCTAAAGACGTATTTCATAATGGCGATAAAGTAAGAATTGCTGCCATAAGAGATATTACGGAAAAGTATGAACTACAAAAGACATTAGAAGTTAGTGAGGAAATTTATCGTACCGTTTTTGAAAACACAGGAACAGCAACATGTATTATAAATGAAGATGGATTAATAACACTTAGTAATACTAAGTTTTCTGAATTGGCGAAACTCCCGTTAAACGAAATAACAAATAAAAGAAAATGGTCAGATTTTACGCATCCTGATGATTTAGAGATGATGCTCGAGCAGCATAAAATTAGACGAAACGGTAAAGAGCAAGCACAATCAAGATATGAATTTCGATTTATTGACAACGAAAACAATACTAAGCACATTTTATTGGTTGTTGATATGATACCAGATAGCACAAACAGTGTTACTTCCTTGCTCGATATTACAAGCCTTAAAATAGCACAAGAGAAACTAAAAGAAAACGAAGAGAAACTTGTACAACACAACTTACAACTAAAATCAGCTAAACAAGAAGCAGAAACCAATCAATCAAACCTTCAACTTTTTATTAAAAAATCACCTATTCCTATGGTGATTACTGACTTTGAGGAAAAAGTAGAGTTTGTAAATGATAAATTTGTGGAGGAGTTTGGATATACATTAGAAGATCTACCAACAGCAAAAATCTGGTGGGAATTGGCATATCCAGATTTGGAATATAGAAATTTAGTGCAAAATACTTGGGATAAAGCCATTAGTAAAGCTTTTGAAACAGGTTCTGATATTGAAATGCAACAATGGGATTTGATATCAAAAGATGGAAGTCAAAAAACCTGTGAGTATTATATGGTTCCCATTGAAAACAAGTTCCTCATTGTAATGAAAGACATTACCGATGATATCAAGAATAAGAAGGAGCTCATTAAAGCTAAAGAACAGGCTGAGGAGTCTGATAGATTAAAATCATCTTTTCTTGCCAATATGAGTCACGAAATAAGAACCCCAATGAATGGTATTTTAGGTTTTACTGAGTTGCTAAAAGAACCAGATCTTAGTGGAGATGAGCAAAAAATGTATATCGATATCATTAAAAGAAGTGGAGATAGAATGCTTGACACGGTAAATGACCTCATCGATATATCAAAAATTGAAACCGGACAAATGCCTACCATCACCGCTACTGTGGATATAAATCAAGAAATTGATAGTCTTTATCGCTTCTTTAAACTTGAAGCAGAAGCAAAAGGAATAAATTTAGCATGGGAATATCAATTACCCGAAGACGAAAAAACCATTTTAACCGATCCTCAAAAATTAGTTTCCTTATTAACGAACCTTATGAAAAATGCGATTAAATATACCGACTCGGGTGAAATAGAAATAGGTTGCTATAAAAATAAGGAATTCATAGAGTTTTATGTGAAAGATGAAGGAATTGGAATTCCTGAAGATAGATTAGATGCCATTTTCCAAAGGTTTGAACAAGCTGATATTTTAGATGCACGTGCCTTTGAAGGGTCTGGTTTAGGTTTGGCCATTTGCAAGGCATATACCGAAATGTTAGGTGGTACTATCTGGGTTGAGTCCACTTTAGGAGTAGGTTCAGTATTCTATTTTACTTTACCCTATAAAACCTAAGGCATAGAATTTTTAAGCATACACAAACCATTTACTAGCCATTATAAACAGTTTAAACCAAATTAGTTGATAATGAAAGTATTTTTAAAAACTGGTATTTTAAGTATTCTATTTATTTTATTGAATAGCTATACTTGTTGGCCCAGAACTCAAGAACTAGATACCATACAACTCAAACTAAAATGGAAGCATCAGTTTCAATTTGCTGGGTATTATGCTGCTATTGAAAAGGGGTATTATAAAAATCAAGGACTATTTGTTGAAATCATCGAAGCAAAACCTGATGACGAACCTATCTCTTGTGTTTTAAATGGAAATGCACAATACGGGATAGCTTCTTCAGATATTCTTTTGGCAAAGAATTCAGGTTTTCCCGTGGTTCTACTGGCCAATATTTTTCAGCATTCTCCTCATATTTTCTTAAGCTTAAAAAAAGATGGTAACGACAATATCCACGATTTGGCAGGTAAAACCATTATGCTAGAAAAACAAACTGCTGAGCTTTTAGCTTACTTAAAAATGGAACAAATTCCATCTGAAAACATCACTTTCACTAATCATACTTTTTCACCTCAATCACTCATCAACCATGAAGCAGATGCCATGTCTGCATATTCCACAGACGAACCCTTTCTTTTAATAGAATCGGGTAAAAAATTCAATATCTTCAACCCAAGGTCAAGCGGAATCGATTTTTATGGAGATAATTTATTCACCACTGAAGATGAAATTGAAAACCATCCTCAAAGAGTAAAAGCATTTTTAGAGGCCTCTTTAAAAGGCTGGGACTATGCTCTAAAAAATGAAAACAAGGTTATTGATATCATATTAGAAAACTACAGTTTAAGGCACAGTAGATCTCATTTAGAATACGAAGCTCAACAAACTAAAAGGCTAATTATGCCCAATGTGATAGAAATTGGATATGTGAATAAAGATAGATGGAGAAGAATTGGCGAAATATATGCTGAACTCGGAATGCTACCACCTGAATTTGTTGTTGATGGATTGATTTACGAAAGAAATCCTAAACCAGATGGAACTAAAACGCTCATCTCATATGCTATTTTCTTTGGTATTACCCTTATTATTTCATTTGTCGCATTAAGGTTTTATACCTTATCAAGAAAACTAAAAGAGGAAAGTAAAAATAGCCAACGCAAAGAAATTCTTATTTCTAATCTTGAAGCTAGATATCGAAATTTAGCGGAGAATGCCCCCTTCCCTATTATTATCACTTCTTCTGAAGACAGTCGTATTTTGTATATTAATCCAAGAGCATGTGAGATGTTTGAGATAAGTTCACATTTCGCGAAACAAATAGATATCTCAACATTATATGATCAACCCGAAAAAAGGAATAGACTCATAGAAGAATTAAATAAACATGGTTTTATTAAAAACACAGAGTTTAAACTAAAAACAGCTAGTGGAAAAATGTTCTGGTCATTAATATCATCAAACCTTATAACTTTTGACGATAAACCGGCATTATTTTCTGCCATAATGGATATTGATGAACAAAAACAACTTGAAGAAAAGATCACACTTGCCAATAAAGATAAAGATCAATTGTTCTCTATAATTGCTCATGATTTAAGAGGTCCTGTTGGAACATTGGATTCCTTGCTAGAGTTACTAGTAAATGATGAAGAGAACATTCCAAAAGAGGAACAACAAGAGATTTTGTACCGTTTGAAAGAAACCTCTAAAACCACCTATGAACTTCTGGAAAACCTTTTAATGTGGTCCTTATCACAAAAAAATGAAATTTTGTTTCGACCTGAAAAAAATAATATCTGTAATATAATACAATCGAATTTGCTTTTATTTAAGGAAAGTGCTCGGATTAAGAAAATTAATCTAAGCAATAGCTGCACTAATCAGTTAACAGCTGAATTTGATAAGGATATGATTAACCTTGTAGTTAGAAACCTACTAAACAATGCCATTAAATATACGAAAGAGGATGGTGAAATATCAATTACATCGAAGGTTGAAAACATGCACCTCCACGTAGAAGTAAAAGATAGTGGTATTGGTCTAAGCCAAGAAAAACGAGAAAAACTTTTCAAAATAGATGCAAATAGTATCAGTACTAAAGGTACCAAAGGAGAACAAGGTAGTGGTTTAGGGTTATACCTCTGTTCAGATTTTATTAAAAAGCATAAAGGCCAAATTAAGGTTGAAAGTACTCTAGGAAAAGGAAGTTGTTTTTGTTTTCAGATTCCTATTAAACAGGTGTAATTTTTGTTTGAAAGCTATAACATCATATCTAGCTAATAAGACAAACGACACCTAGAGATTAACTTGAAGCTTCTTAAAACAGCATTCAATAAATGTCGATAAACAAGATCTAGTTTTTCAAAAACCGAATAGTCTGACTAGCTTTAGCATCAACAGCTTTGATAAAATAAACACCATTCTGCAAATGACCAATAGAAATCATTTGTGAATTCCCCTTTTGATCTAATTCCTGAACCAAAGATCCTTTAATATCAAATATTTGAATGCGAGTTTGTTTATAATCATCTTTAAACATCAGTGTTATCAACTCTTGAGCTGGGTTTGGTGAGAATGAGAACATATCTTCTTGTCCAAATTCCAAATCTTTTAATCCTAAAAATGTACCATTCATCTTGATTATTCCTGAGTTTAATGGATCTAACCAAGGAGATAGCTTCTCGTCAGCAGCACTACCATTATCATCCCAATGGACACTTATCTTTCCATAATAATCTGGGCCCGATAAATTCGAACAAGCAGCTTGTCCACCTGTTAATGTTCCTATTAGATATCCATAATTATCAAAAATTGGAGATCCAGAAGATCCACCTTCTGTAACTCCATGACCATTCTCTGTTTCATCCCATACGACTTCCCAAAATCCATTTGTTATTCCAGATGTGCTATAGCTAGCACTCACTAGTGGTGAAAAGTAGTGAGAAATCTTTTTTATATCACCATCAGGATGATGAATAGAATATCCTTCATTGCTACCTAAACCATCTCTATTCCAACCTATATAATATGGATTATAATCTTCTGGGATATCTTCATTAATTTTTACGAGGAAAAAATCGGAACCTAAAACATTGGCATTTGAACTTGCAGCCACCTTCTCACAGCCTTCAATACTCTGATGTTCTGGCTCTTGAGATGGATTACTACATCCAGTACTCTGATAATTAAAATAAAATACCCACTGTAACATATCTTCATCACTGGATGATTTACCACAGTGATCAGCAGTTAAAATATATGGAGTTCTATCCTCACTGGTATTATTTATTAAAGACCCGGTACACCATAATCCAGATGAACCTTTTTTGATTAAAACTCTCACAACAGCATCTCTTTGGTTGTTTTTATTATTCCCCTCTGTACAATTCACATTAACTTCACAATCACCTGAGCCACCAAACCCTTTCTCGTCATCAGTTTCGTTGATTCCTCTGTATGCATGCAGTATTTCATTAATTTCAAAATAGGACTGGCCGAAAACCGATTTTGGTTCATAATATTCTATGATGGCTTGGTCACCATACAAAAATTCTGTGGCTAAAAATTGACTTTCTTTATTATTTAAATGATTATAAGAACCAATATATTGTGAATGATCAGGTGAATACACAAACAACTCTCCTCCTTCTGGAATATATAGATTAGAGAAATAAACTCCTATACCTAGTGCACCTTTTGATTTCACCTTCAATCGGAATAATCTATCACCATTTTCTAATTCGGAAATTTGCCATTGTTCATCTCCTAAGGCAATTTGAAGAGGTAGGAAACGAGCAAATTCGAGTCCTGAACAGTCTTTGCCATCATCAAAATTTAGTTTATTTAAAGCACCTTCCTCTGGCTGTACCAAATTTGGCTGCTGTAGTTCATAAGTAAACGAGTAAGGTTCTCCTCCATGGCTCACTTGAGCAGATGCTACATTTACAAATGCCAAACTCAAAATGGCTAAAAAACCTAAATAGTATTTTATATATTTCATAATTCTTTATTTTACAATTAATGTAAATTCATAGACTCCACTTTTCCCATCATCGTTATCACTCACACAGATTAAATCATATAGCATATGTTCTTGGTTTTTAACACAAACAGATTCTAATTTAGTTATAATGAATTGACCATTTTCTTTAACTGGCCAAGTCTGTAATTCTGTTAATGCTCCATCACCTTGTAAAGGTATCATTCCAATAAAACTCCCCAATACTTCTCCATCATGGTAAACATCTAAAGTAGATTCTACAGAGGAAGTAAATATTAAGAACTTCTCATCAGGAGAAACACATGCACCAGAAAATCCGCTCATAAACTCCTTGATCATAGGTAATTGAAAGTGAAAAATCTCCATTCTTGGCAAATCACCACCATGTAAGTAACTTAGAAAATCTGGTTTCGCAATGCGAAAGATATCATTGTGATTACCGATGTTGCCTCTTTGCAGCAAATAGAAATATTTAGAACAAGAGCTTAAACCTTCAATGTTAATACTTGACAAGCTATCGTAATTACCAAGCTCAATAAATAGATTAAACAGTGGGCGAATAGATTTTTCGGATATTAGCATCCTTGTTTTCTTGTTAAAAACAAAGGCGGTGTCTCTACTTATCTCCTTACTCCCACTTCCCAGAACAATTATTTCATCTCCTACCATATCCAAACTCTCAAAATCGGCTTTTAAAGATTTTAATATTCTTCCATCGACCTTATTATTGATTTTAGAAAGGGTGTATTGGTTTATTATTTCTAGTTTATTATTGACTTCGAATAAGGGTGCAGCATCATCTCCTACCAACCATATATTTCCCTCGTTGCATATCACCCCTGATGCTGATGGAATGGTTTCTATCATTACAGAAGATCTGATATACAGTCCCTCCTCAATATGATTTGAGCAAGAACTAAAGAAAATCAAAAGCATGGTTATGCGGAAAAACAATGTCATTAATCGTTATTTAGAATTTTAATATAATTATTGATTTTACTATTGGGAACTAGGACTGTTAGGCTATAGAATTTAATTTTCCATCCATCGGATTGTTTTTCCATTACACCACTGCCTCTACACAAACCCATCCAAGTATCGAGTTTTTCGTCAAACCAAGCATAATGACCATAATCACCCAAATGTACATTCCTACTTTTATTCTTGAAATTCCATGCAGTTCCTCTTCTAAAATGTGGCATAGCAAAATCTTTAAACTCTTGCAAACTCCAGACTTCTTTAGGATCTGTTCCTAGATAAAAACTTCCATTACTAAAATAATCAAAATAAGTAGAATCTCCGACTGCAGCTAATCCATGCCATTCATCAAGAGTATGATTTATTAAACCTATTTCTGTTTTTCTAGGCTCAATAGATTTACATGTATTATAAATAGTTTCAGTATATGCTACTATTTTCCAATGCCCTTTTTGTTGAAATAATTGATAATAATCAGTTCCACATTTTTTTCTGCCGTTGGTATCAAATGCTGAATAATAACCATAAACACTAGCAAATGATGAGCGAACATCAACTTGTGGCACAAATTCATATCGTTTCGACACCCAGTTTTTGTTTGCCAAATCCACTATTTCTATTTGTTCCGATTGTAAATCTGCTTTTAGATGCTGGATCCTTATCAATTGAACATTATCCATTAAAAAAAGATCTATTTCACTTAAATTCTTATTGTTAACATGAGCATTGAAATCTTCAATAATCCTCAAGACATTTTGCTCTATGGTGGTTTCATGAAAATTTTGTGCCCAAGAAAACTGGAAAGCAAACAAGAAAATCAAAATAGTTAATCTATTCATAATGGCTTTTTTTGTCGATTCACAAATATATTATTTAAATCATTTTATAACAAATAATATAACAGATCTATTTTACAATCATTTTTTTAGTACTAACATAGTCATCTATTGTTAGTTCAATTAGATAGACTCCACTAGTAAGTCCAATATGATCAGCATTAAATAAATCAGAAGAAGTTTCTAATACTCCTGAAAAAACTAGGCTCCCATTTATTTGGTAGATTTTAATTTGATTAATATTTGAATAAGTCTCTAACGATATCTGAAACTGATTTTCTATTGGGTTTGGATAAATTTGCCAATCAATATTTGAGCTTTGTTTTTCTAAATTGTCTAGTCCAACTGATAGCTCTATTTTATACATAGAACGACCATAAGATGCAGCTGCAATAGTTCCTGAAGCAAACTCTAAAGCCAAATCGGTAACCGGAACTAAAGGCAAACCATCTGCAAAAACATGCCAATCTTCACTACCTTCATTCTGATAAAACACTCCTACATCTGTCGCAACAATTAACCTTTTAGAAATACCATTCCAGATGACCAAATCATTTACTGGTGCATTTGGTAAACCCGCAGAAATAGGAATCCAAGATGAACCAAAATCTTCAGTTTTATAAATATGAGCTAAATATTCATTTTCTCTAAAACCTGAAAGACAAACATAAGCTACATTTGAAGATTCTTCATCAGCAACCACCCTACTAATCCATCTCTGAGGTAAATCTTCACTTATCTTGGTCCATAGATTTCCATTATCAAGAGTTACCCAAACGTTAGCATCATCAGTACCTGCATAAATAATATTAGTATCAACGGGTGAAACTGCTAAAGTTGTAATGGTTCCATATTTCTGATTTCCACTACTTGGCCCATTTGTTAATTCGCCAGAAAATAATTGCCAGTTATTAGCTCTATTTGTTGATTTATAAACCCTGTTGGCTCCATAATATAAGGAGGATGGATTCTGAGGATTCATAACAACAGGGGTATTCCAATTTTTTCTGTCAGAATAGCTTATACCATCAATGGCCGAGTAAAATGAGCTCCCATAATTAGTGGAACGAGCAAAGTTACCATATTGATATTCCGCATATACATACTTATTATCACTCGGATCTATCAAACAATAAAAGCCATCTCCACCATATATACTACTCCAATCATCATCAGAACCAGTCATCGTTCTATTGGTACCATTATCTTGAGCTCCTCCATATAGACGATATGGTTCCGAAGCATCAATAGCAGTAGTATAAAACTGAGTAATTGGTAAATTATCATGATGAATTAGGTTGTTTCCTCCATCATCAGATTTATATAAACCACCATCATTACCTAAGTAAACAATATCAGAATCCGTTGGAGAAATTGCAATTTCATGCTGATCCACGTGTACACTATTTGTGATATCAAACCAGCTTGTACCTCCGTTTTCTGTTTTGTATAAGTAAAATCCAATGGCATAAACAATATCTGCATCTTGTGGATCTACTTTTAACCTTCCAAACCACCAGCCATAGCTGGCATAAATATCAGTCATATTACCATCATTGGTTCGAGTCCAAGAATCACCTGCATCTTCTGTTTTATACATTCCTTCAAAATATCCAGGGCTATCAGCATAAATAGCATATAAAACATCTGGTTCGCTTTGAGATATACCAATTCCTATTCTTCCAACATTAACACCAGAAGGTAAACCGTTTTCTAATTCCTCCCAGTTTTCACCAGCATCTTCACTCTTGTAAATTCCACAACCATCTCCGCCATAAGTATAAAACTCCAACCTTCTTACACGCTCCCAAGTAGCTGCATAAATAATATTTGGATTGGTGGGATGAATCGCTAAATCGATAGCTCCTGTAGAATCATTAATGAATAAGACTTTATCCCAGTTTTCTCCTCCATCAACAGTTTTATAGACTCCTCGCTCTGCATTGTTTTCAAATAAATAACCCATTGCAGCCACATAAGCTGTATTTGGATCTGTGGGAGAAACCACTACTCGTCCAACCGATCCAATCTCATCCAAACCAATATGCGACCATGAACTTCCTCCATCAGAGCTTTTATACATACCATTACCATCATATGCTAAAGAACCTCCTCCTGGATTTGCTTCTCCAGTTCCAACATAAATAAAATCGGGATTGGAAGGTGCCAAAGCTATATCTCCAATGGATAAGCTTAAACTTTCATCAAAAATAGGAGCAAATGAAAGTCCTGCATTATTTGATTTAAAGATTCCTCCACTAGCTGCTCCTATATAAACAATATCCTCATCAATAGGGTTAAGCTCCACATCGGTTAGCCTTCCTCCCACATTCGTAGGGCCCGCTAATTCCCAAGTCCCCAAACTTTTTGTTGGATTTTTATGCATTTTCTGACTTTGTTTTAAAGCAATCTTATAAGCTTCTCTATTGATATCATCATTAGGAAAAGCCCTTTGCTGATAAAACCAATCTATTGGTTTATATTCCATTTGTTTTTGAGAAGTCTTGTTAAATTCATCAAAAGATTTCCAGATAAAAACAGTTGATGTTATTAAAATAAGGGAAGTTAAAATCTTGTATCGCATGATAATGTAGTTTAGAGCTCAAATTTATATAAAATACTTCCATAAAAAAAGGGCAATCTCAAATAAGAGATTACCCATTAGTTATTTAGTTACTAGTCTTTAAAAAGCAGCTTCACTTACATAAAACTATAAGACCGAACTAGATTTATTTTTTGATAATTGTAGATTGGAAAGAAGAATGTTCAGTAGTTATATTTACTAGATAGATTCCTGATTTCACATCTTGAATATCAATTATAGCTCGTCCACTTAAATCTTTGTTGTAAATCTCTTGACCTGTAATATTCAGTATCTTAACCATAGCACTTTCTTGTAAATCTAATGTAAATATACCTAAAGTTGGGTTTGGATAGATATTAATATCGGATCTACTAATGGTGTTTACTCCTACTGATATTTCACCAAATACATCGTTTAAAGCCAATGCTTCTCCATTAAATTCAAAAGATCTATTATCTCCACCACTCCATTCTCCACCGTCCCATCCAGCGTTTATAAAATATTTATACTCATAATTCCCATTGTTAACTAAAGGTATAGATAAAGAATATATTCCATCATTATCTTCATCTAAAAATGTTAACTCTGTCAAAGTAGGCTCTTGCCATTCTGGATCGGTAAAATTCCCAGCTATTGTAACAATATCATTATTAGGATCAAACACACTTGTTTCAACACTATTCATATTCACATTAAATTCAACTAATACTTCGGCAGTTGGTTCATCGCCAAATATGTCATTTAGAACCAAGTCTTCTCCAGCAAAGTCAAAAGATCTATTTGCTCCGCCAGTCCATTCACCACCATCCCATCCAGCATTTACAAAATATTTGTACTCATAACTCCCAGCATTAACTAGAGGTACAGATAAAGAATATATTCCATCATTATCTTCATCAGTAAGTGTTAATTCAGTCAATGTTGGCTCTTGCCATGCTGGATCTGTAAAATCTCCTGCTATTGTAACAATATCATTATTAGGGTCAAACACATTTGTTTCAACATCATTCATATCCACATTAAATTCTACCAAGATGTCAGTAGAAGGTTCACCTGCCACAAACTCCAATTCAGGAATAGCCAACATAAACTGATTTGTACAATCATGATGTCTAAAAGCTACCCAAACCTCATCTCCATATGTAGACAAATCGATAGTTCTATCAAGAACAACACCACCAACCGTAAGAGTTTCATTAAAAACAGCAGCATCAGTAAAATCAGCTACGGTATTACCTGTTGTAGATATATAAATTGAATATTGCTCAGCAAAATCGGCATCGCTCACCGATAACACCTTCCAATTCATAATAGCATTAGTTACAGCTGAAAGATCAACTTTAGCAGTTACTAAGTAGTTGTCTGGAGTTAATGCGTCATAAATATCATAACGGAAAGTTTCAGAGATTATAGCATAAACTCCTGAATTAACTTCAGTGGTTTCCCAAAAGTAACCATCTTCATCTACATCATAATTCCCCCAATCATCAGGGATGATGTTGTCGTTAAAATCTGTACTCCAAGGAGCAACTATTACGGCCTTTGAGCCATCTTTTGTTTTAAAAGGATTTTGTATCTGTCCAACAACAACGGACACCATTATTAATGCACTAAATAGTAGAGAGAATTTCTTCATGATTTTTTTTTAAATTGATTTGTATTTTTCGTTAATGCATTATACGATATTTTTTTAAATGATCACTACTATGAGCAGAATAAATTATAAATTAATAGCGTCCTTATTATTATAAAGACTCCTTCTTCACCTAAGGAGAGATCGGTTTGACAATTGTTTAGTGGTGGACTAGGAAGAAGACGTTTGATTTTTTCAATAGTAAAACCAACCTTTTTTTTTCCATTCAGTTATCATCTAATGTATTG
>JADGDY010000059.1 GCA_016744655.1 Bacteroidales bacterium
CTTTAATGGTATTTAGCTTCAGTTTAATTTCTTTAGGCCTCTTTGCCGATCCTCCAGGTATGCCTGGTGATCATGGTGGCGATGGTGATGCTCCTCCAGGTGGTGGTGCTCCAATAGGTGCTGGCATTGGAATCATGGTAACACTTGGTGCTGCTTATGGTGGCTTCCGCATGAAGAACAACGAAGAATAAAATATATTTTAATAATAATAAAAAAGCCAATCCTAAAAAGGGTTGGCTTTTTTTGTGAGCAAATAAAAAAAGCGAAATTCTAAGGGGATTTCGCTTTTAATAGCAGTTATACCATAACTCTTATATTGTTACTGAAAGGCATTCATTAGTTTGCCACCCAATAATTTACCACCTTTTTTCTCCACATAATTTACAATTACAGGAGTAAACAAAGCTACTTTGTCTTTACTAATCCCTAGCTTGTCAAATTGTGCTTGAACCTTAGGCATTCCTGTAAGAGTAGTTGCAGCAGAACTCAACATACTAGTTCCTCCACCAAGAGCAGGAACTGCATCTAAATAGCCTTGCATATCAGGAACTGCATTGGCTACTTCCTTAAAGTCACCAGCATCCATTTTACCTTCTGCCATTTCGAATAATGCGCCAGCACCACCCATAGCTTGTTCTTTATTAACACCAGTTTCTTTAACTAGGTTGTCAATTAAATTTCCAGAAGTTTTTGATTTTGTAGCCAAGTCAAGTTGTGCTAATGCGCTAAAACTAAGCGCTGATACGAATAGTAAGCTTAATAATAATCCTTTTTTCATTTCTTTAGTTTTTGTTATTTTAATAGCACAAATATACTTTAAAAAAGAAGTTTAGAATAGTTAAATTCTTGTGAATCTGATGGCTCCGAGAGTTTGGGTAATGATAATTTAGTTCATATAGATGCAGTTTAGAGCATATAAATAACCCTATGAGCAAAAGGCATTAAAGTAGAGTTCTCCTATTCGTGTTAATTTGCGATAATCCGCGGTCAAAAATAAAGTGTGAGTCTGCCCTGGTGGTTTTCTTATTTAGATATGTTGTTCCATAGAATTTTATATCCATAAAATTGTAGATCATATAAATAAAACCTAGGTGTATTTCCCAAAGCTTTGCATTACAGATAATTGCAAGCGATAATTAGGGAATTTCTAATATATTTGCTTTTCAACACACATCAATTAATCAATTTTATGAAACGAGTATTATCGATATTACTTTTGAGTATTATAGCTTTTCCTATTTGGGCGGCTTGGCTGACTAAGGTTCCCGTAACTATAAATCAACCAGATGGAACTAAAATAAATGTTTTTGCCACAGGCGATGAATTCTATAATTGGATCCATGATGAACAAGGTTATACACTATTGTTGGATGAGGAAGGTTATTTATCTTATGCCATCTTAAAGGGCGAAGATCTCATAGCAAGTAGTTATAGACTTGGGCAAGTAGAGCCAAGTTTGGTAGGCATACAGCCCGGTATTAATATTCCATCCAGTAAAATGGAGAAAATCCGATTATCAGGTTTAGAGCATACCCTCAATATGGAAAGAAAAGCTGGTATTGTAAAATCTACAAAAGAGGCAGAAGGGAATTTAAACAATATAGTTGTTTACATAAAATTTGCCGACCAAAATGATTTTTCTATAGACACCTCAGTTTACCTTGATATGTTTAATAAAAACGAAGAGGACTACAATAGCATGTACAATTATTTTCAAATGGTGAGTTATCAAAAACTGTTTTTAACTTCTACAGCTTATCCCATTCCTGAAGATAATATAGTAATCAGCTATGTGGACGAGCACAATAGAAACTACTATAAGCCTTATCATGCAGTTAACAATCCAGAAGGATATTCTGATGGACAAAGAGCAGATCGTGAGTTTATATTACTGAAGAATGCTGTGGAATATATTGCAGATGAAGTTCCTGAAGATTTAGATCTAGATTACAATAATGATGGAAATGTGGATAATGTTTGTTTTATAGTAAAAGGGGGCCCTGGAGCCTGGGCTGATTTATTATGGCCTCACCGTTGGTCATTATACGGAGAAGATGCATTTATCAATGGAAAACGGGTTTGGGATTTTAATTTCCAATTAGAATCAAGCCTTAATGAGAGTGGAGTAGGAGTTCTTTGTCATGAAATGTATCATTCACTTGGAGCACCAGATTTATATCACTATAGCCAAGATAATTTCACTCCTGTAGGTAGATGGGATGTGATGGAACAAAATGCCAATCCCCCTCAATCAATGGGAGCATATATGAAGCATGTTTATGGTCAATGGATTGATGAAATACCTGAAATAACAGAGTCAGGATACTATACTCTTAATTCTTTGGAAAATGCAGAGAATAATGTTTTTAAAATAGAATCTCCTAATCACAGCTGGCAGTATTTTGTACTTGAATATAGAAAAAGGGAGGGAACTTTTGAATCTCAACTACCAGGAAGTGGATTATTGGTATATAGAATTGATGGTAGCATGGAAGGGCAAGGAAATGCGAGTGGACCTCCAGATGAAGTTTATTTATTTCGAAGAGGTGGAACTCCTAGTGTTAATGGTGGTACCAGTAAAGCTCATTTTAGCTTAGAAACTGGGAGAACAGAAATAACTAATGATACTGATCCGAGATTATTTTTAAGCAATAATGATTTTGGCGGAATTGAAATTACCGATGTATCTTCTGCAGATGAAACCATTAACTTTTTTGTGAACCTACCAGGCGAACCTCTTGCTGTTTTTGAAGCTGACGCAACTACAATTTGTCAAAATCAAGTGGTTACTTTTTATGATAAATCGGCTGGCTTGCCAGAATCTTATGAATGGTCATTCTCGCCAAATAGTGTAAACTATGTGGAAGGAACAAATGCTAATTCTTCGATGCCTAAAGTAGTTTTTGAAACAGAACAATCTTATTCCGTTAGTTTGAGTATTGATAATGAGAATGGTGAGTCATCAATAACTCAAGCAGATTATATCAATTTTGATAGTGAATCCATACCCTTTATGGCTAATTTTGAAGATGGTAGTTTAAACTCAAAATCATTTTATGTTATAAATCCAGATCATCAAATTACTTGGAAAACAATGCCTGTTGTTGGCAATGGAAGTTCATTAGCTGCCGGCATTAGAAACAAAATGAATTTTAATGTCGGAGATAGAGATGGTCTCATTACTCCTCCTATGGATTTATCAAGTTATGATAATATGGATTTACAATTTGAATATGCTTATGCCAAGGCTAAGGAGAATTTTAGTGATTCACTAATTGTGTATGCTTCAGTAGATTGTGGAGGAAGTTGGGAGAGAATATTTGAAGGCGGTGATGATGGTAGTGGAAACTTTGCTACCGCTCCTAGAACCGAAGAGGAGTTTATTCCTACCGTAGCAGATGATTGGTGTGGAAATGGTTATGGAGCCCAATGTATTACATTAAGTTTAAACGACTATTTAGGAAATGATAAGGTTCGAGTGAAATTTGAAACATATAATCAGCTTGGAAATAATTTATATATAGATAATATAGTGATTGCCCCAAATGTGGGAACACAAATCTTAGATGAAGAGTATCAAGTTTCTTTAGCTCCTAATCCTGCAAAAGGATATATTCAGATTAAGCAGATATCAGAATTTAATACTATCCAAGTATTTGATGTATTTGGAAGGTTGATATTCAATTTCAAAAATGAATCTGGAGATGATCAATTAAACTTAGACATCTCAAATTGGAATGCTGGAATTTATATTTTGAACCTGGATGCTAAGGAAACAAAGAAATTTGTAAAAGAATAAACGAGATTCAAATTTAAGCCGGTATCTTTTGGTACCGGCTTTTTTTTTGTCCTAATTTAACATTTACGCCTCAAGCATATGTCCTTTTTTCGGAGTATTATATAATACAATACTGGAGAAGTAGAAACGATTTATAATAATCAACTCAAGTTTCGTTTCCTAATTTAGTGTTGTAGCTTATTCATTATCAAGGTATAACAGGATACAGATCTTCTTGATGAACACTTGTGTCTTGTTGGCTTTACCGCAAGAAATTGATGATTAGATACGAAGACTCAAATACACTAAAAATCATAAAGTTTGAAACGACTTAATTTGGATTTATTATGTTCTTGATATTCTAAATGTTATCATAATTCCGCATTTGTTAAGATTCCTGATGTCTATGATTTAGGAGCAAGTGCGAAGCCTGAGTCTATCAATATGGTTTTTAAATGGTATTAAAAGTAAATCTTTTCTAAAGTCTTTTCATTTTCCTTTTTAATATTTTCAAATCCTTTAGCAGAGTGCATCTGTTCAATTTTCGACTGATAGGACTCCTCAACTTTGTAACGCACAATTTTCATAGTTGAATTCACTTGTTTATTATCTTCACTAAAAGCCTCTGGAGCAATAAAGAAAAGTGAAGGCATCCACTTGCTTGGGAATTTTGCTTTATAGACTGGGTCATTTTTGAAAAGCTTAATTTCTTTGTCGATAACATCTAACAAACTAGAAGTCGATTTTATTTGGAGCTCATTAATTAGCTTTTTTACTTTTTGTTCATCAAGAGTAATAACAGAACTCGTCAACCTCTTTTGGTTATTATAAAGCATGGCTTGATGAATGAGTGGAGAATTAAAAACTATTCCTTCTTCAATTTCTTCAGGGGAATATTTTTCCCCATCCTCAGCTATTAGCAAGGCTTTCTCACGACCAGTTACCACTAAAAAATCATCTTTGTCAATATAGCCTAAATCTCCTGTCCACAAAGAATCTTCTTTTATAACCTCCTCGCTGGCATCTTTATTTTTGAAATAACCTTTCATCACATTATCACCAGAAATCACAATTTCACCCTTTTCTCCAGATTTACATTCCTCTCCATCATCATTCATGATTTTACAATCAATAGAAGGTAAAACCATTCCCGATGTTCCTAGTTTGTGAATAAATGGAGTATTGGAAGAGATGATAGGAGTAGCTTCAGTTAGTCCGTATCCCTGATAAATTGGAAAGCCAATAGTATAGAAAAACTGCTGCTGCTTAATATCTAGCAATGCACCACCGCCAACCATATATTTTAGGTTTCCGCCAAACACTTTGCTTAGTTTTGAGAAAATAAGCGATTTTGCAAGGAAATAAGTAGGCCAGTTCTTAAGCAATGTCATTGTTCCTGCATTTTGGTGACCGTCTCCAAAAATCTCAAATCCAGCTTTAAGTCCTGCATGAAACAATTTCTTTACAAATCCACCTTTATCACTAATTCCATCAATAATCTTTTTCATCAGATTACCAGATAAGGCAGGTACGGTAAGTAGAAAATCAGGTTTCACTTCGTTTAAATTGATAGGGATATTCTTAATGGCATTAACCGCCCCTCCACGAGCATCCAGAAAATAAAGTGACATTCTACTAAATAGAGCTCCAAAAATAGCTACAGTATGAGCAAAGCAATGATCTACCGGAAGTACAATCAATGTTATTAATTGGTCATTCGCTTTAAAAACCTCAACACCTTCTGCACTATTTGCCATATAATTTTTATGGCTCAGCATAATGCCTTTAGGGTTTCCAGTGGTTCCAGAAGTGTAAGAAATAGTAACTACATCTTCGCCAGTTAATCCTTCTACTATATTGTCAATGAATTGACTTTTATTCTGATGGCCTTTCTCTCCCTTTTCTATTAGGTCATAGTAGCTCCAAATGTATTCTCTTGAGATTCCTGCTTTATCCGCTTTTTGATATGCAAAATCAAGGTCATCATCAAGGTAAATTAGTTTAAAGTCTTTTGTATCTATCTGGTCCCAGATATTCAGAACCTTAGTTAAACTGTTTTTTGAAATGAAAATACCTTTTGATTCGGAATGATTTAGTCTGAATGGTAATTCTTCTTCCATCAGTTTTACTGAAAGTGGTACCGAAGCCATTCCGTTATAGAGGAGGGCAAATTCAGAAATAACCCAAGGAGAACTGCCCTCGGACAAAATGGAAAAATGTTCTCCTTTTTTAAGCCCTATATTGTGAAGTGATACTGCTAAATATCTAGATTGCAGCATCACTTCAGAAAAAGATAAAGGCATCCAACCGGAATCTTTTTTATCTACAAGATAGGTTTTTGAACCAAAGTGCTCAGCAACATATTCCAGCTGCGATACAATAGTTAGTATGTTAGTAGGCTTTTTCTTCATTTTATTATTATAGTTAGAGAATCCTGCTTGTGTTTTATAGATAAGTGAGAATATCTATTTGTATTAATAGTATGAACTTATAATTTACTAACTACTCCACCTTTTAGCTCGTACTTCTCATTACTCTCAGGGCAGAAGGCATAACCTTCCATATCAAATTTCAGCTTATGCCCATATTCACTCATCCAACCCAAATGACGAGCTGGGTTTCCAACGACTAATGCATAAGCAGGAACGGTCTTTGTCACCACAGCACCAGCACCAATAAATGCAAACTCCCCTATATCGTGTCCACAAACAATAGTAGCATTGGCTCCAATACTAGCGCCTTTTCTTACGATGGTCTTGGAATACTCACCTCTGCGATTTACAGCGCTTCTGGGATTGGTCACATTCGTAAATACCATACTTGGTCCTAGGAATACATCATCCTCACAAATCACACCTGTATATATGGAAACATTATTCTGTATTTTTACATTCTTACCAAGAATTACCTCTGGAGAAATCACCACATTTTGGCCGATATTACAATTTTCTCCAATCTCACAATTACTCATAATATGGCTGAAATGCCAAATTTTAACGCCTTCTGATATTTTGCAGCCTTCATCAATCACTGCAGTCTCGTGGGCAAAATATTCTTTACTCATATATGTCTTTTTATTTGTTTCTTTTTAAAAATAGCCTTTGGCTGTTAGCGTTTAGCTGTTTGCATATTAAACTTTCACCGGCAACTATTACCTTTTCACTGTTAACTGTTAGTTGTTAACTATTCACTCTTAATTATTTAACTCCTCCAATTGAACACTTCGAAAGGCTCAGTGTCCTTAAATCACTTCACTTGACTGTCAACTTTTAACTATAAGTTGTTCACTATTAACTGTTCACTGTTAGTTGTTAACTCTTAACTCTCAACTCTCAACCTCTTAGGTAAACTCTTCCAAACCAAATCATAGCTATGGTCAATCAATTCTTTTATTAAATCTACAGATAGTAAGCCTTCAGTATCTACTGTATTCCAATGTTTCTTGTTCATGTGAAAACCAGGGATTATTTCGGTATACTTTTCTCTAAGTTGAATAGCTTTTTCTGGCTCACATTTTAAATTGATACTGTGGCCTTTTGTTAAGTTGGCCAGTGCATACATTTTATCATGAACTTTAAAAACCAAGGTTTCTTCTCCAAATGGAAATCCTTCGGTTGTAAAGGGTTTAGAAAGGCAATAGTCTCTTATTTCTTCAATATTCATATTTAATAAATTCAATGACGAAAATATAAAATAATAATGGAGAAATGTGTGATTGGTGAAAGAATTATTATTTAATGCTAAGTTGACCTGTTATTTGTGTATTTCCATCAGCTATTTTGTAAAAGTAGATTCCTGATTCGATATTCTTAGAATTCCAAACTACTTTTTGATTATGTATTTTAATTTCATCGACAAAACGACCAAATACATCATAGATGAAAATACTACTACCAATATAACGATTCAATTGGTCGAAACTAAAATACCCATCGCTTGGGTTTGGATAACAGGAAACTTGTTGAGAATTATTGGCTATATCGTTATTTCCCAAAAATAATTCGCAATCGTCAGAAACGCAATAGTCTGTTAAGAAGGTATATTCTGTATATTTTGCGTCTTTTTTATATGGAGTGAACATAAACTCAAACAAACCATAATTAGAACCTATTCCTTCATAATATATTACTTCACTACCGCAATCGATTTCAAATGAAGAAGTATTTTTACCTAAAAACTGGATGTTGTTTATTGAACCAATTGATCCATCAATCCAATCCGGAAAAAGGCAGAAATCAACTATATCGCCCTCACTTAAGCTAAAATCGTAGAGTAGAACCTCTTCGTTTATGTCACATTCGCCAATGTTAAAGTCTATAGCATATACAAATGCTTTCCTAGCATCAATATCGTCTCTTAAAAGGTGTGTAAGATGATATGGACTAGCGGCTTCATAGGGAGGGCCATCTTGAGTAATGACTAGATTTCTGTAATATATTTTTTTGTATTCTTGACTATCCACAACTGTATCCCCATTGGCATAATATTCCCATAATCCATCCACTGGATATTCAGTTTCAATTTTATTTAAAGCAACTATCCAATGTGTACCTTCAACGGCTATTGGCATATATTCTTGTGCTTTAGTTGATGAAATAGTAGAGATGAGAAGTATTAGAAATAAAGAGAATGAAATGAATGATTTTGTGTAGCTTTTCATATGGGTCGTATTTATGATACTGTATCTAACCTTTATGGTTCAAATTTACAAAAGTTTATTGATAATAATGCGGGCCTTGAATTTTTATTGAGAATTGTCGGTGTCATCATGTCATATCTTACTGACAAAAAATACTAACGCTTCAATTGGCATAAAATTCGATAAGCACAAACTATCAATATTAAAATATTTAAAACATGAAAATACAACCATTAGGAGAACGAGTTTTAATTGAGCCTTTAGCGGCTGAAACAAAAACAGCAAGCGGAATTATCATTCCAGATACAGCTAAAGAAAAACCATCAAGAGGTAAAGTAATGGCCACTGGTAAAACTGACGAGGGAAAAGACCTTGCAGTAACTGTTGGTGATACTGTGCTTTATGGCAAATTTGCTGGAACAGAAGTAGAACTCGAAGGAACTAATTATTTAATCATGGAGCAGTCAGAAATTCTGGCTATCGTTTAATAGATTATAACAAAATAAAAATATAGAAAAATGGCAAAAGACATTATATTCGATTACGAAGCAAGAGAAGCTTTAAAGAAAGGTGTAGATGCATTAGCTGATGCAGTTAAAGTAACCCTTGGACCAAAAGGAAGAAATGTAATTATTGATAAATCATTTGGTGGACCAGCCATTACTAAAGATGGTGTTACTGTAGCTAGAGAAATTGAGCTTACAGATACTGTTGAGAATATGGGTGCACAAATGGTGAAAGAAGTAGCTTCTAAAACCAACGATTTAGCTGGTGACGGTACTACTACTGCTACTGTGCTTGCTCAAGCTATTGTAACTACAGGTTTAAAGAATGTTACTGCTGGTGCAAATCCAATGGATTTAAAGCGTGGTATCGACAAAGCTGTTGCTTCTGTTATTGCTAATATCAAATCACAAGCTAAAGAAGTAGGTGATAGTAATGAAAAAATAGAGCAGGTAGCTACTATTTCTGCTAATAACGACAAAGCTATTGGTGGAATGATTGCTGCAGCTATGGCTAAAGTGAAAAAAGAAGGTGTTATCACAGTGGAAGAAGCTAAAGGTTTCGAAACTAGTGTTGATGTAGTTGAAGGTATGCAATTCGATAGAGGATATATCTCTCCTTATTTCGTTACTAATACTGAGAAAATGGAAGCTGTTTATGAGAATCCATATATCTTAATCTACGACAAGAAAGTAAGTAATATGAAAGACTTACTTCCTGTTTTAGAAAAAGCTGCTCAATCAGGTAAAGCATTAATCATTGTTGCTGAAGATGTAGAATCTGAAGCATTAGCTACTTTAGTAGTAAATAGATTAAGAGGTTCATTAAAAATTGCTGCTGTTAAAGCTCCAGGTTTTGGTGACCGTAGAAAAGAAATGTTAGAAGACATTGCTATCTTAACTGGTGGTACTGTTATTTCTGAAGAAAAAGGATACAAATTAGAGGATGCTGGATTAGAGCATTTAGGTACAGCTGAAAAAATCGTTATCGACAAAGACAATACAACTATTGTTAGTGGTAAAGGTGAAGTAGCATTAATAGAAGCACGAGTAAATCAGATTAAAGCTCAAATTGAGTCTACAACTTCTGATTACGACAAAGAAAAACTTCAAGAGCGTTTAGCTAAATTAGCTGGTGGTGTTGCAGTTATCTATGTTGGAGCGGGTTCTGAATTAGAGTTAAAAGAAAAGAAAGACCGTTTCGAAGATGCTTTAGCTGCTACTAGAGCTGCCATTGAAGAAGGAATTATTCCTGGTGGTGGAGTTGCTTTAATTAGAGCTATTGCAAGCCTTGATGCTGTTCAAGCAGAAAACGAAGACGAAGAAACAGGTGTTAAGATTGTAAAACGTGCTATTGAAGAGCCATTGCGTCAAATTGTAGCAAATGCTGGTTTAGAATCTTCAGTGATTGTAAACGAAGTAAGAAACGGAAAAGATGATTTCGGTTTCAATGCTAGAACAGAAGTATACGAAAACCTTTACGAAACTGGTGTAATTGACCCAGCTAAAGTAACTCGTGTAGCTCTTGAAAATGCATCTTCAATCTCAAGCATGTTGTTAACTACTGCTTGTGTGATTTCTGAGCACAAAGAAGAAGGTGGCGAAGCAATGCCTCCAATGCCAGCTGGTGGTATGGGTGGAATGGGCGGAGGAATGCCCGGTATGATGTAAGCCAATCCTATTATAATTTATAGAAAGTCCTTTGGAAAATTTCCAAGGGACTTTTTTTTGTTAATTCCTTTTTCAAAATTATGTGATGGTATTACTTATTATTTAAACAAGAAATAAGAATAGAATTCTGGTAAGGCAGACGCACATTTTATTTTTGTCCGCGAATTTTCGCAAATTAACACGAATTAGAAACAATGATCAACTTTGCTGACTCTTGTTTCTAAAAAAAAATCCTTGAAAATTACTTTCAGTGAGCTCGTTTTGCTTCAGTTAGTAGAATCTGTAGATAGATTTTTTTTATTAAAATACATATCTATTTCTAAACGTAAACTCAATGTGTGAGTTTGCCCTGAGAATTTTCGTTCCAAATCCTGCAAAGTTTATAAAGACTTCCTGAAAAACTCTAATACGACTTTTCGAAAAGCCATTTGTGGAGTAAACTTTCTGATACAGCGGAAGTTTTGCTACACTTTTTGTAAAGTGTAAAAAGAAAAATAGACAATTGCTTGATGTAAATTGATAGTTGTTTGTGCTTTTTTAGAAGGGTGAAGAAAATGAATACGAAAACCTTTTTTATGGCACGAAGATGGTTATAGAATAAAGAGATTTATAAAAAAAACACTGTTGAAAAGTCAAAGGAAATTCAATTCAAATCAAAAATGCTTATGAGTATTTTTGAAATTGGAAGAATAGAATAATTCCATCTGTTATTAATGCAATAAAAATAGTTTTATGAAAAAGAATTTAATCATCATTTTAGCCATTATAGCGCCATTTATCCTAAAAGCGCAAACTGATTTAAGTACTCCTGAAGTTCCTTTGGATGAGGAGGGTCAGATTAGATATATTGAGCTAGTGAAAGAAGATGCCAATGCTAATGATTTATTTAAGCGTTGTGTAAAATGGATTAACAAGGAGTACAAAAACCCTGCTTCTGTGACTCCTACCAGAGATATGGTGAATAAGAAAATTGTGATTCGTCACAGATTCAATTTAACAAAAACTCTTGAAAGTGGAACAACTACAAGTTCAGGTCAAGTAATGTATGATTTGATTGTTAGATTTAAGGATGGTCGTTACCGTGCCGAGATGACCAATTTCGTTTTAAAGAAAACTTCGAAATTCCCATGTGAAAATTGGTTACCAGAGGGTTCTGCGCCGAATTCATTAAATTTAGGTCAGTTAGATGCTTTTGCAAAAGAAAAGTTAGAAAGCTTAAAAGAAGGTATGAAACCACCTAAAGAATATAAAGAAGAAGAATGGTAGAGTTTACTGTTCATATAAACTGAGACACCTTATTGTACAATTGTAATAAAAATTGAGCTTAATGCTTAATTTAATTACAATTGTATGAGTTTTTCCCAAACAGATTTTATTTTTATTGCTGAAGCCGTGTGTGGAGCATATTCAATTATACTCTGCTCCTGAATCATAGCTTTGGTAAAGTTCTCGTCAAACTCAATTTGCTCTAGTAACTCAATCTTCTCTTTGATCAGGTAGTTTTTAAGCTCCTCTGAAATTTCTAGGTTAATATCATATTTATTGATGATGGCTTTCATGGGGATGTTAAAATCGCGAATTAAGGCTATCAACCTTTTAATATCATGTATTCCAGATTGACTGGGTTCTATTACCAGTAGAACGAGATTTGTTCCTGAGAGCGATGAAATAACGGGGCATCCAATACCAGGAGGACCATCATTTAGGATGATTTTATGGTCATTGTTTTTTGCTATTTCTTTTGCTTTCTTTCTCACGTGTGTGACCAGTTTCCCAGAATTCTCTTCTCCTGCACCCATATGAGCATGGACCATCTTCCCAAATCGAGTTTCAGAGATATACCAAAAGTTATTGGTGCTTTTTTTTGAGGTGATGGCTTGGCTGGGACAAATTCTCTCGCAAAGTCTACAACCTTCACATTGAAATGGGTTGATGTAATAAATTCCATTCAAACTAATGGATTCGAATCTACAGTACTCCATACAAAGACCACATTGGCTGCACTTTTGTTGATTTATTTCTGCTAACCAAGCACCTTCAAATATTTCTTTTACTAGGTTTTTTGGTTTTAAAATAAGGTGTAAGTCAGCAGCATCCACATCGGAATCACAAAAAACGGTATCCTTAGCAAGGCTCGCTAAAGCTGCTGTAATACTTGTTTTACCAGTGCCCCCCTTGCCGCTTAAGATGGTTATTTCAGTCATGAAGCATTTTCTTTTTTAGTAATGTAGTTCTGATTCCGCTAAATATGGTTTTATTTTTAGAATCATCAAATTCTGAAATATTTCCTTGTGCATAGTTTTTAGCAAATGCTTTGGAAAACGGGATTTCAGCCAAAAGGTCCAAGTGTTCGTGCTTAATAAACTCATGAACCTTATTGAACTCTGATCCCGATTTGTTGATGATAATTCCAAAAGGAAGATTCATATCTTTAACTAAATCAACTGTAAGTTTTAAATCATGAAGACCAAATGGGGTAGGTTCAGTGACCAGAATGATATAATCAGAATCAGAAATAGTTTCTACTACAGGGCAACTAGTTCCTGGAGGGGCATCGTAAATGATAAAGTCTGTATTTTGAGGCGTCTTTTTTTTCAAGGTTCGGATTAAACTGGTTTGCATTGGAGAACCTATTTTTAATAATCCTTCCATTAATATTTGCTGATTAACTTTATGGGTTCTCATCTTTCCAATTTCAAAACCATTTTCAAATATCGCATCATCACTACATGCCACTAAACAAGCTCCACATGTATGGCAAAGACTGGCATCTATTTTTGCATAGTTAACCGGAGGAATTACTGATATTGCATTAAACTCACAGTAAGAAACACAATTTCTGCAATAGGTGCATTTATCTTCATCGATATTGGCAACTAATTGCATAATGACTTCTTCTTCTTTTTGTCGAGCATTGGGAAAAAACAAATGATCATTTGGTTCCTCAACATCACAATCAACGAGAATGCAGGAGTTTGATTTACTAAGCTCGTGAAAAAGCTGGACAGAAACACTTGTTTTGCCTGTTCCACCTTTTCCACTTGCAATGGCAATTTTATAAGACATTATTATAATCTATTGAAAAGTTTATTCCTTAGAATCCTCGCTATTTTGTTGGAAAGCACGATGTCTTCTACCCAATCCTCTTCCTCCTTTTATAGTGGTAGGCTGCGAAGATTTATTCCTTCGGTTTCCACGAGTATTTTCAGGGGATTCTGAGTGATTCTTATTGTTGGGATTGCATTTTCCCATTCTTCTACCACTTTGGTTTCCTTCTCCATTTGGAGGACCTTGTTTATCTAATCTAGGCATCTTTTTGTATTTTTAGGTTTATAAAATATTTCGCTCTATAGCTAATAAGCTAAAGATTTTCAATACATATAAAGATGAAGATGGCACATTGGCCAAGAAGAATAATCTCAGAATATGGAAGGTTGTTTTATAAAAACAAAGTTCTATTAAGAGATCAATTTTAAAATTTCAGCAATGGTAATTTCATCATTTTCAAAGATGACCATTTGAATATTGAACTTCTCCAATAATTCTTTTGCTTTGGGTCCAAAATCGCCTGAAATAATCTTTTGAGCACCCAACTCAATCATTTTTTCAGCAGCTTTGGTGCCTGCTCCACCTTGTGCATCTACAAATTCGTTTTTGTGGAATTCTGCTTTTTTAGTTTCTGAGTCGAAGCAACAGAAGTAGGCTCCTCTTCCAAAACGTAAGTCGAAAGTGGATTGTTCTTGATTTCCTTTTGATGTGATAACTGTCTTCATCTTTTATTTTTCTGGGTTTATAGATTGGAAATTCTTTGATTGACAAAGAGGGCAGTGAAGTTGGTCGACTTGAGGAGGTAATGAGAATTTCGAATGACATTTATTGCATTGATACCAATCCTTATCCAGAATAGCATGTCCGTAAACAGTAACAATTTCTCTGGTTTCGGTTAGAGCAGTAGCAATTTTTTGTCGCGCTGATGCATAAATTCTTGCAAAAGTAGGACGAGATACTCCCATTACTTCAGAAGCTTCCAGTTGACTTAATGAATCATAATCTGCTAATTTAATGGCTTCGTATTCTTCATAAAACAATTCAACAGGATTTTTGCTCGATTTCTTATTTCCATAAGGTTTATAGCCCTTGAAACTTGGTGGAGCAACAACTTTTCTTAGTCTTCTTCGTCTTGGCATATTATAATTTCTTTTGCAAATATAATGAGAATATTCTCATAATAAACATTTGTGTCAAATATTTTTCTAAAGACAGTAATAGAAAAACAAGACCAGCCAAATATATTAATTATTCGGAATTAAAAATACAGGAGTAGAGTAAATTATATAATGCTTAGCACTAATGGTTTGAAGTGTAATAAGGTAGGTGGGAGTATGCGTTATTCAGAGAGCGTTTTTAGCCAAAAATCTCGTATATGAAATGTTGAATTAAATCGGGTTTTAAAGCGATGGTATAGACGAAGCCAAATACACCTCCCCAAAAATGGGCATCATGTCCAACATTGTCCTGTGCTTTTTTATTCATATATACTGAGTAAACTAGATATAAGATTCCAAAAACAAATGCCGGAATTCCGATGGGGATAAGGAATAGATAAATGCGTCCCATTGGATTAAATAGAATAGAGGAAAACAGTACTGCAGATACAGCACCACTGGCGCCAACTGCATTGTAATAGGGGTTTTCTTTGTGCTTACCAAACGAGGAAGCATTGGCTACCAATAAGCCTCCCATATAAAGAGTAAGGTAATAGAATATGGCTTTTCCAGGGAAAATAACTTGAAAATATTGAACAACAGTGGAACCAAAAGACCAAAGTACAAACATATTGATACCTAAATGCATCCAATCGGCATGAATGAGCCCGTAACTTCCCAACCTCCAATATTCCTTATTGTTTCTAATAATGTAAGGGTTGAATTTTAGCTTTGCAAATAGTTCAGGTTGATTCCATGCTAAGAAAGAAACAATAACTGTAGTGGCTATAATGGCATAATTGATAATCATATTTGCACGTATTTTATTTTTTGTAATAAAAAAACACGATATCTAATCTATTTAAGAAATCTTTCCTTAGATTAAATATCGTGTATTTATTTCAATAATTTAAAATTATTCTCTAGTTCCGGTTTCTACTTTACCTTTTTCATAATCGAACTCACTACCACCCATACTATGAGGAATCATATACATGGCAAAAAGTACTAAGAAGGCAATGATTGGGAATAATTTGTTTGTTGGTCGTTTCAATAAAACCAGATAAGCAATAAACCAGAAGCCCCAACCAAATATAGTTTTATTATCTGTCCAATCTCCTCCATAAGGCCAACCTGTCCAAAAGTCGCCAAATGCCATCCACTGAACTATAGGTCCTAATACTAAACCACCTAGGGTTAATGAAATTAAAGTGTTTCTAGCATATTTTCTTGTTCTAGTTCCTCCAAATAATGCTTCAAGTCCTGTTCTTAAACTAAAAAGCATAGCCATAAACATAAAGAAAATATGAGGGATCAAAACCCAAGAAGCCACAGCACCTTTAAATCTAATTACTACAGGTTTTTCAGTTAGATTATATTCATCTTTTCCATCCACTAGTTTTATATAGTATTCTAATTTTCCAGCAGGCGGTTGATGAGGTAATTTGGCAATACCGGATTCACCATCTCTTGTCATGGGAATATTTATCCAAGGCTCATCAACTTTAAATCTTTTATAGGTCACGAAACCTTTTACATTTTCTGGAAAATCGAGTCTTATTTCAGCATCTTCCTCACCACCATGCGAACGGAGGAGCTTAAAGGAGTATGATTCTCCTTTCATTGAAATAGTAACTCTTTTTGGATGTGTAGGTCCGGTTAACCTTTGGTAAATAGCAGTTGAAATAGTAAAAATTACTGCAAATATCCAGAGTAATGTTGAATTGGTTTTGTTTACCATAGTATTCGATTTTTTATTTGATTACAAATATATGTTTTTGTTTCTTTTATTTAATTTATTGCTCTTAGCTCAAGCATCGATCAAGTCCTAAGTTAACTTCAACTCCGCTCAGTCAACTTGAATCTAGCATCCGACATCTAGCTTCGGTCATCTAACACCTAAACAACCCACTCTCCATATTCATTTACTTTTTCAAGTTTTAATGTTTCCATAGTGTTGATTTTGCTTTCATCAAAAGGAGCAGAAATTGGAACATAATTCTCTGTTAAGCCATTCATCTTTCCATTTCTATGAGCACCTTCCCATAAAACAATATGTTCGGTATCGGTATTTATTCTATAAAAATCTCTTTTCTTTTCTTCGCCAAGTTCATGTAGTCTCTTGCTTCTATCTTTCTTGTTAACTGGTTTTACTTTGTCTTCCATCAAAGAAGCTTTTGCTTCTGGACGATCACTATAAGTAAACACATGCAGATAGGAGAGAGGAAGCTCTTCAATAAAGTCATATGTATCCATAAAATGCTCCTCCGATTCTCCTGGAAAGCCAATAATAACATCAGCAGCAATACAGGCCAGAGGCATTTTTTCTTTTATATGCTTCACTCTATTTTCAAAAACTTCGCGCTTATACTTTCTTTTCATCAAAACTAGCATGTCGTCAGAACCACTTTGTAATGGAATATGAAAATGGGGAAGTATCTTTTTAGATTGAGCTACATGGTCAATAATTTCATTAGTAAGTAAGTTAGGTTCAATAGAGCTGATTCTGATTCTTTCCAAACCCTCCACTTTTTCTAAAGCCAAAAGAAGATCATAAAAGTTTTCATCCCTTCCTTTTCCAAAGGTTCCAATATTTACTCCTGTTAGTATGATTTCTTTTTGGCCTTGAGCTACTACTTCTTTGGCTTGTTTTATGGTGTTCACCACAGTATCGCTTCTACTTCTTCCTCTTGCGAAAGGAATTGCACAGAAAGTACAATAGTAATCGCAACCATCTTGGATCTTCAAAAAGGTTCGAGTTCTGTCATCAATACTATATGCAGGACTAAATTCTTTATCTTTTAAAATAGGTTCGTTGCTGCTAAAACAATTACCATCATGATTTTCCACATGGTTTATGAGCTTGAACTTCTCTTTGTTCCCAAGAATGAAATCTACATTTTTAAATGCTTCTAATTCTTTCGTTCGTAATTGTGAATAACAACCAACCAAAGCAACTTTCGATTCAGGGTTTAATCTTTTGGCTCTACGAACAGCTTCTTTACATCTTTTCTCGGCATTATCAGTTACGGTACAACTATTAATGACATATACATCGGCTTCTTCTTTAAAGTCTACTACCTGATATCCTTTGTCCCTGAACGATTTACTAATAGTTGAGGTTTCTGCAAAGTTCAGTTTGCAACCATAGGTTTGAAATGCTACTCTTTTATTCTCCACAGCTATATCTCCATTTTAAGTGCGCAAAGATACAATTTGCAGGAAACTGAATTGATATCGCTTTTGTTAAAGCTATGTAAAATTAAATTAGGTAGAAAAGAGTAATGGGTTAAGAAGTTGAGACGTGAAAAGGTTTTAATAAAAAAAGGAGCCGACTCAAAAGAGGCGGCTCCTAAAAAAAAATTAAACATAGTTAAATTGAACTATATTATCTTAAATATTATTTAGTAGGCATTGCCCAACCAGCAGCCCAGTCTGGAGCATCTGCGCCATTACCAGCACCTGTTGCGCTTGCGTTTTCTGTAACTGTTAATCCTTCTACTGCTTTTTCTACATCACCAATTTCGTGGAATAAAACATTAGTAATAACGATGTCACCAGCTGCTATTCTCGCAGCAGCGTCTGTATCATCACTTGAAGCATAGAAGTAAGGAGCTTTAGCAGTATTTGTTAATCCACCAATAACTACATTGTCAATGTTTTGCATTCCGGCTCCTTCTTTTAAGTACCAAGGTTTTTCGCCAGAACCAATTAGTGTTAAGTTTTTAAGAGTAGCGTTTGTCATTGGAACATCAGAGGCACCATTGTCACCATTGTTAGAACCTTCGATAGAAGATTTAGCTGCATCTTTAACATACCAGTTCATTCCTGTTCCGCTAAATCCATCAGCAAAATCAATACCATCATCACCACTGTTGATAGAAACGATATAGCTTGGGTTAACAGTTCCACCGAAGAACTCTAAACCATCATCACCACCATTATAAGAAGAAACATATTCTACAGTTGTACCAGCACCAACTCCAAAGAAAGAAACACCGTTGAATTCTTTTTCGTTAGTATATTTATAACCTGTATATTCAATTCTTAAGTAGCTAATTGTACCAGAATTATCATTTACATCAGAACCACCATAAGGAAGGTCACCAACTTCAGAAGTAGATTCACCACCAGCAGAACCAGCTTTGTTTTGAGGAGCAGCTCCACAAATTACTAAACCACCCCATTCTTCAGATTCTCTATTTGTAGCAGTCATTACTACTGGAGCATCAGCAGAACCTTGAAGGTCGATTTGAGCACCACGTGCAATAGCAATATATCTTACATTAGGGTTTTCAGTTGAAACAGGACTCGCCTCAATTACAGTACCGGCAGGGATAGTTAATTTTGTACCCGCAGTCATTACTAATGCACCATTTAATTTATAAAGAACATCCGCATCTAAAGTTAAATCAGCAGTTTGCTCGCCAACAGGAAGGTTTTCCACTTTTCCGCCTTCAATATTATCAGGAATAACTTTTGTATTTGCATCAACAGTATTTAAAGCGTCAGAAACCCAGCTCGGACGGTTGATTCCGTTTCCAGCACCAGTAGCTTCAGCATTTTCAACAAATGTTAAACCTTCAACAGCTTTAACTGTATTGTTTAATCCCATGTTTACAAAAGCTACGTCATTAATAACGATATCACCAGCAGTAATTCTTGCAGCAGCATCTGCATCGTCACTACTTGTATAGAAATAAGCTTGTTTTTTGTCATCTTCTAAACCACCAATAACCACGTTATCCATGTTTTGTTTACCAGCACCTTCTTTAAGGTACCAAGGTTTTTCACCCATTTCATAAACAGTAAAGTTCTTTAAAGTTGCGTTTGTCATTGGAACATCAGAAGCTCCATTGTCACCATTATTAGAGCCTTCGATACCTGATTTTGCAGAGTTATAAATATACCAGAATTCACCAGTACCGCTAAAACCATCAGCATAATCAATTCCATCATCACCAGAACCAACAGATACAAGGTGAGTAGGGTTAACGGTTCCACCGAAGAATTCGAATCCATCGTCGCCACCATTATAAGAAACCATATAATCTACAGTTGTTCCAGCACCTACTCCGAAGAAAGATACACCGTTAAATTCTTTTTCATTTGTGTATTTATATCCAGTGTACTCTACTCTTAAGTATTTAATGCTACCAGAATTGTCATTGGCATCAGTACCACCGTAAGGAAGGTCACCAACTTCAGAAGTAGATTCGCCGCCGGCAGAACCAGCTTTGTTTTGAGGAGCAGCTCCACAAATAACTAAACCACCCCAAGCTTCAGTTTCTTTAGTTGTAGAAGTCATAACTACAGGAGCGTTTGCTGTTCCTTGTACATCAATTTCAGCTCCACGAGCGATAGCAATGTATCTAACATTTGGATTAGTTGTGCTCACATCAGTTGCTTCAATTACTGTTCCAGCAGGAATAGTAAGTTTAGTTCCTTCTGTCATAACTAAAGCACCAACTAATTTGTAAGCTTTAGAAGCATCTAGAGTTAAATCTTCTGTCATCTCACCAATTAGTTCCTCTTCAGTGGGAGTAGGTGTTACTACATCGTCATCATCATCTTTTGTACAGCTAGTTGTAAATAATACTGCGGCTGCCATTAGTAAATACAATAATTTTTTCATTGTTTAAAGGATTTAAATTTGTTTTTAATATTGTTTATTTCTTATAATTTGTAACTTATACTTAGTCCGAATTCAACACCTTCTTGATATTGCAATACAATATGATCCATTGTTTTATTTGCTTGAATACGTGTTAAATTAGGGTTTAAAATATTTTTCACCTGTGCAGTGATTTCCAGTTTGTTGAATCTAGTTTTAAGTATGAAATCCAAATCATGAAATGCTTCATCTATTTGATTTCCAATTTCACCAGCATACCCTAGAAGATATAGTCTATCTGAGGTATAGGCATAAACCAATGTTGCAGTAATACTATTTTGTGCATCATTCCAATATCTATTATATCCTAGACTTGCATTTCCTAAAATCGGTGCTGCTCCCTGTAACTCTTCTCTATCAGTTACGAAAGAAGCTATATATTTTCCTTCGGTTTCTTCACTGATTTTTTCATTACTAAGCTCTTGTTCAGTCTTCATTAATGAAAGATTTAGACCTCCAAATATTTTTTGAAAACTTGAACCATTGCTTATTTCATAAATGGTTTTTCTATAATCAATCTCAAGACCATAAACATAAGCCCAATCACCTGTGTTTGCATAGGTAAAGTCGTTAGATGCTGATGACATTACAAAATGGTTGATTGGGTCTTTAATATATTTTCCAAATGCAGTAACAGATACTAATTCACCAGACTTAGGAAACAATTCCCATTTTAAGTCAGCATTATAATTAGTGGAAGGATATAAATAATCATTACCGATACTAGAGTATGTGATTCCTTCGAATTGAATAGGTGCTCTTTCTTTAAATTGAGGTAGTGTGTAGGTTTTACTTGCAGCAAATCTAATATTAGACTTTTCGTTGAGTTTGTATCTCATTGATAAACTTGGAAGGAAAAACAATTCGTCAAATGAATTCTCACCATTTTTTAATGTGGTATTAAACTTTACTTCTTGGTATACATTTTCTGCTCTAAGTCCTAATACAAATAGTAATTTGCTATTAACATTATATTCAGCATAAGCAATTCCTGCATGTATTCTTTGTAGACCTGTGTATGTAACAGGTAAGTTTAATGTGCTATAAAATGTTTTTAATGAGAAATAACCTGCTTGATAATTATCATCATTAAAGTAATCATCAACATTCCAAGGGTCAATTAGATCATTATAATGATCTCTGTTTATTTTGTGGTTGTATTGGTAAGAATTGAACTCACGTTCTTTAATTCTTCCATTATATCCTAAGCTAAATTTTAAGGTGTAATTGTAATCTTCATTATCCTGTTTCCCAAACCCCTTAGAAACCTCAAAGTTTAATGCTATTTCATCTTCATTTAGTTCATGATAATATCTGTGATTATTAGCTTGGTCATTGGTTGAAGGAGTGTAGGTATTTGATGCTTTATCGTGAACAAATATATTATGTCTTCTATCGGGTAAGGTATTAGTGATATTGTTATAGGCAATTCCCCAATCTATTTCGTAATCTTCAGCAATTTGGTGATTCCCTAGTAATTGATTGACAAATATTAGATTTCTCTCAAAGTTACTTCTTCTAACATAAGCAGATTCTGTTTCAGGTTCATCAGCAATATCTATAATCTTCCCTTCTAAATGATTTAAATCTTGTTTTGATGAGTTTAGCATTAACGAATTGACGAATATTTTAGTCTTTTCAGAATCATAATTTAGGTTTAACATTCCAGTTGTCTGGGTATTGTACCAGAATTTTTCACCTTCTAATGCCATCCTATAATCATTACTACCATTTACTCTATTTTGGATTTCTGTTGAATATCCATATTCATTGTCGAAAGAGGCAGTAGCAAATAAATTGATGGAAGCTTCATTTCTGAGATCAAAAGACTTTCCTCCAGTAATAGAACTTTTTAAATTAGGTTGAGAGGATTCTGAAACGGGATTCCAGCTATTTTCAAAGGCAGTATAGTTTTCAGGTACATTTTCGCCAGATGGAGGACCGAAACTACTAAAACCCCATTTATTAGGACCATCTTGTAAATAAAAGTCAGATGTATTAGAGAGGTTTGAGTTATATGAAGAACCCAATGAGAATTTTAAATAAGGGTCTTCATTATGTTGTTTGGAAACAATATTAATATTAGCACCAGCAACATCACCAAATATTTTGGATGTGAATACTTTCTCCACACCAATGTTAGAAATAATATCAGTAGAGAATAATTGTAAGTTGATGTTTTTATACTCAGCATGATTACTTGGAAGAGGAAGGTTATTCATAGTGGTAGAATTATATCTGTCTCCTAAACCACGTACATTAATAGTGTAAGAACCACTTTGTTGACTAATTCCTGATACCTTGGTTACACCACTTGCTGCATCACTAACGCCTTGGTTTTTTAATTGTTTAGATCCAATAGATTCAATAGATACAGAAGCTTTTTTCTGATCCATTAATAGGATGTTCTCTGATTCACGACTCACTTTTGCTATTACTTCTACACTTTCTAGCATGAATCCTGATTCATTCATTCCTATATTATGTTCTATAATCTGGTCATCTGTAATCTCGAAAACAAACTCTGTACTCTCATAAGCCACATACGAATAGACTAATCTGTAATGCCCGGCTTCTAAATTAATAGCATAATTTCCATCAAGGTCGGTAGAGGTACCTGTTAACATACTTCGGCTCGAATCACTTGCTTGTGAAACGATAATAGTTACTCCAACTAAAAGCTCATTTGTGTTTTTATCTGAGACAACTCCTTTTATGGTTCCTGCAAAAGAAGAAATGCTAAATGTAGTTAGCAATAGCAGGCTAAAAAGATTTTTAATCATTACGTTGTTGTTTAATTTATTCTAGTTTAATTTTTTTTTCTGCTGCAAATGTATCTATCTGTGGTAGCGACTTTGGAATAATAGATTTAAGTTATTGTTAATTGAGAAAATGTCAAAATATATAGTCAAAGTTATTGATAAACAGTATGTAGTGGTTTTTTGTCAGTTCTGTTTTTGGGCTTGCTTATTCAAGTATTTCAGGTCAGAGCTCGGTAATTAATATTCTACTCTTATAGAGTTAATATTGAATTAATATAGATAACCTGTTAGAGGTTTTTTAGGATAGATAAGCTTGAAAAGAACCTTTTTTTTGAAAGTCATATTTTCTTTTAAATTTGCATTTTATACCAGAAACCGAATTATATAAATGATTATTGGAATAGGCGGAGTAAGCCGAGCGGGGAAAACTAGTTTGGCTTTTAAAATCAGAGAGTGGATTGGTTATGATGATGTATTGATTATACATCAGGATGAATTTGTTCAGCCCATGGATAAATTGCCTAGAATTAGTGATCATATAGATTGGGAGCATCCTAAATCATTAGATTTTAATTCGTTAATAAGGAAAATAGAAGATTCTCAAAAAGGAAATAAAACCATTATTGTTGAAGGTTTAATGGTGTTTTGGAATTCAGAGCTATTAAATATGTTAGATCACAAGATATTTCTGACCATAAGAAAAGAAACATTTTTAAGTAGAAAAACATTAGATAATAGATGGGGCAACGAACCTGATTGGTATATTCAGCATATTTGGGATAGCCATTTTATTTATGGGTTATTACCTCAAAAAGAAACGCATGTTTTGCAATTAGATGGTGAGGCGTGTTGTACAGATGAAGCTGCAAAAAAATTCCTAAATTTATCCTAAATAAAACCTATAAGATGATAACAAAGCACATTCAAATTGAAGATTTAGTAACAGATTATCCCTTTTCTGTTAAGTATTTAGCTGAGCATGGTATTAGATGTATTGCTTGTGGTGAACCTATATGGGGAACACTTGAGGAGGCTGCAAAAGAAAAAGGATTTGACGATGAGAAAGTAGACTTTTTTGTTTGTGAAATGAACCAAATGAAGGAATCTCAATAATTAACTAAGCTCAAATATTTATTCTTCTTCTAATTTATTACCTTTGAATCAAATGAAATAGTATGTCTTGGAGAGTAAAAAAGGAAAAATATGTTTTACGAGTTTGGGTTAAATTGGTCATTCTACTGTGTTTTATCGGATTTATATATTTTCTAATCTATAATGCATATTCATTTCTGTCTCCACAGAATAAAGTTGAATCTAAAATATTAGTAGTAGAAGGCTGGTTAAACGATTATGCTTTGGAAGAAACTCTCGTGATTTTTAGGAAAGGGGAGTATGAGCATTTGTTGATTTCTGGTGGGCCGCTTAATACTGGGTATGTCATTATGAATTATCGTTCAACAGCTGAAGTTTCATATCAAACGCTATTAGAATTTGGTGCATCTCCTGATAGTATGACCATTGTCGATCGGAAGTTAGTTTGGCGTGATAGAACCTACCATTCTGCTCTTGAAGTTGCAAAGTATTTAGCTGAAGAATTACCGAAAGTGAGCTCTTTTAATCTAGTGTCTTTAGGTACTCATTCTCGGAGAAGTTGGATGTTATTTCAAAAGGCTATGCCTGAATTCGAGATTGGTATTATTTCTATTAAAGATCAACTTTACGATTCACATCGCTGGTGGGAAAATAGCAAAGGATTTCGATCTGTTGTCACTGAGGCTATTGGGTATTTTTATGTGTTATTTTTCTTTTCAGCTTATTCTTAATGAAACTTTTTTTTCTTATTTTAGTAAAATACTTAGATAAATCCAGAAGAAATACATTTTGATATAAAACAATGATTTTAGTTTTGAGAAAATATGTCTTGGTTGCAATAGCAACTTTCCTTTCTATAGTCACATATGCCCAGCATTCTGATAATATCCCATATGTGGATAGTTTGCTAAATGTGATTGATCAAAACGATGATCCTGTCATTAAAATAAAAGCTTATTCTCAATTGTGTTGGATTGAAAGAAGTAGGAATCCTCAATTAGCTCTATTAAATGGAAATAAAGGACTACAAGAAATAAGTAAAAATCCAGAATTGGAATACTTAAAACCTGAATTGTTAAATTATTTAGGTTTAGTTCATAGAAATAGAGGAGATTATTCAAATGCAATTACCTATTATTACGAAGCGCTAGAGTTGTCTACAAAATATAATAATACTATACAAAAAGCCTATTCCAATAATAATTTGGGTGGGATTTTTACATTAAAAGGCGATTATTTAAATGCTATAAAATATTTAGAAAAAGCCTTTGTCAATTTTAAAAAGATTGAAGATTATAATGGTTTAGGATATGTTTGTGTTAACCTTGGGAATTTACATCGTCATAATGATGATACACAAGAAGCTATAGACTATTTTAATCAAGCTGTAGATTATAAAAATATGATGGGTGATTCTGTAGGAATTGCAATATTAATCAATCTGCAAGCCATCACCTATTATGATATGGGTGATTATAACAAAGCTTATGAATTGTATAAAGATTTGGAACCACTTTATACAAATAATAAAGATAGTAAAGGCTTAGCAGTCATAAAAAACTACCTTGGGTTGTTAGAAGTTAGAAAGGAAAATTATTCTAAGGCTATAAAATATTATAGGCAAGCAGAGAAGATAAATCGGAGTATCGAAAATAAGCAAGGCCAGGCTACTTCTCTAATAAATATGGGATATGCCTATCATAAATTGAATAGAAGGCAAGAATCATTAAGTACCATTGATAGGGGATTTAATATCGCAAAAGAAATTGGTGATAAAGAGGAGATTGCTCATGCCTATGAAATATATTCTACCATTTATTCAGAATTAGGTGAATTCAAAAATGCTTATGAATTCCAAGAGAAATACACTCATGCGATCATCAGTAAAAACGATTATCATACAAAAGAAAGACTTGCGGCTTTAAGGATAAATAATGAGTTAGATAAAAGAAGTAAACAAAATCTTACACTTGAAAAAGAAAATGAGAACTTGAATCATGAAAATGATGAAGTTAAAGATAGCTTAACCTATTATAAATACATTGCCATAGTATTATTTATTTTTTTACTTATACTAGGTATTTATATTTTTGTTTTACTCAGAAATAATAAAGAAAGTATTACCGATAATTCTGCATTAATTCGTGCCAATGAGCAATTGTCGGAAGCCAATCAAACTCGAGATAAATTCTTAAGTATTATTGGACATGATTTAAAGAATCCCTTTAATTCTGTTTTAGGATTAACAGGTTTGCTTTCATCGGAATGGGACACTATACCTAATGAAGAAAAAAGATATATCATCAATGAGATAAATTCTACTAGTAATACTTTATATGAGTTGATGGATAATCTTTTATTGTGGGCAAAAAATCAAGCTAATTCCATTCATGTTTTTCAAGAAGAGTTTAATATGAATGATTATCTGGTTGATATGTATGAAATATTCCGCAATCAAGCCAGCTTTAAGAATATTAAAATAATAATGGATATAGGTGATAAAAATATGGTTGTTGCCGATCCAAATATGATTAGTACTGTTCTCAGAAATTTAATGAGTAATGCAATAAAATTTACTCGTAAAAGTGGAAAAATAAGCATTGAGCTTAAGCAAAGGGATGCTGAATTAGAATTCTGTATTTCTGATAATGGAAAAGGCCTTTTGCCTGATGATTTAAAGAGGGTTTTGGAAACAGAATCTGCTCATAGTACAAAAGGAACCGAAAATGAAACTGGAACAGGTTTAGGTCTATTATTAGTTAAAGAATTTATTAGATTAAATGGCGGTGTTTTCTGGGTAGAATCAAAAGTTGATATTGGTAGTAAATTCTATTTTACATTGCCAAAGAAAAGCCGTCCTAAGTTTTAATCATTCCTTTACGTTTAACATATTTTTTATTTCATAAGATTAGAATCAAAGTATATTTGCGTAAAATCAAGAATATGCTGTTTGAAGCTAAAAATATAATCAAAAAATATGCTGAACATACCGCTCTCAACGATGTGAGTATCTCAGTTCCCGAAAAAAGTATCTTTGGTTTATTAGGTCCTAATGGAGCCGGAAAAACCAGTTTAATACGAATTATCAATCAAATTACAGGACCCGATTCGGGTGAACTTCTTTTCAATGGAAAGAAATTACAACCTGAGGATGTTCATCGAATAGGTTACCTTCCTGAAGAGCGTGGCTTGTATAAGAAAATGAAGGTTGGAGATCAAGCTATTTATTTAGCACAGCTTAAAGGTCTATCTACTGATCATGCAAGAAAAGAATTGAAAAAGTGGTTCGAGAAGTTTGAGATAACCAATTGGTGGAATAAGAAAGTGGAAGACCTTTCCAAAGGAATGGCTCAGAAAATACAGTTTATTGTTACCATTATTCACAAACCAGAACTCCTGATTTTTGATGAGCCTTTTAGTGGTTTCGATCCTATTAATGTGAATTTATTGAAGAAGGAAATTCTAAATCTTCGTGACGGAGGAACCACCATTATTTTTTCTACTCATAATATGGCCTCTGTAGAGGAGGTATGTGATCACATCGCTTTAATCAATAATGCCGAAACCATTCTTGAAGGAAAGGTTGGGGAGATTAAAGAAGACTTTAAACAGCACCTTTTCGAATTTCAGATGGATGGTGATTATGACGCACTTAAAGCAGACTTGTCAACTCATTTTACCATTGAATCTGCATTAAAACTAGACAAAGCTCACAAATTTAGACTTAAGCTCGGTGAAAATCACTCCTCCAACGATTTGGCACAGATGATTATGAAGCACGGACAACTTTTGAATTTCCAAGAGTTGCTACCCAGCATGAATGATATTTTCATTGACATGGTTCAGTCTCAAAATAAGAAATAAGATGAATAAAATAGGATTAATTATACGCAGAGAATACCTGACCAGAGTTAAAAAGAAATCGTTTATTATCATGACTTTCCTAGGCCCTCTATTGATGGCTGCTGTTTGGAT
>JADGDY010000240.1 GCA_016744655.1 Bacteroidales bacterium
ATCCTACATCATTAATTTCATTAATCGTTGATTTAATTTCTCCGCTTTCTTTCTTTGGCATTTTCCATAGATGCTTTTCAATGATTTCTACTAACTTTTTAGTTTTTTCATTAGATTTCATCATATTAAATGCATTGATTGTTAATTCCCTATTTCTTAGCTCTAACTTATCTTTAATCAATCTCATCTCATGAAATTTGGATTTATCCTTCTGCTTTGCAAGCTTGAATTGCATGAGCCCGATAATAACTAAGAATATAACTATTATACTTAGCCCGATAATAAAGTAATTAAGCATTTGGGCTTTAGTTTTTAACCTTTCTTGTTCTATTTTATATGATAATTGTTCGTTTTTATGATTTAATAATAATTCATGAGTAATGAGGCGTGATTGCTCAGTTATAGATTGTAGACTATCTTTAAGAAAAAGATAGGTTTTATAACTTTGCAGAGCAATGCTATGATCGCCCCTTTTATCTGATAATTGAGAGAGCAAATAAGTTGATTCAACATATTGTTTTAAATGCATATTCTTAAGTGATAAATCATTTGATTTCTCCAAGATTTCTTCTGCTTTATCTAAATTACCTTCAATCATACAAAGCTCACCAATACTGTTTCTTACCTCTATTAGCCCTACAATATTTTTTTGTTTCTCCATCAATTTAATTGATGCATTATAATATTCATGGGCTTTTTCATAGTTTTTATTTAGTTGAGCAAGAATGCCAAGATTTTGATAGTTTACTGATAACCATTCAAGAATATTAAATCTTTCATTGATGATGAGGGATTCATTTAAGTGCTTCTCGGCTTCGATTAAATTATTGTCATTTAAGTAGGCAATACCCAGGTTTAGGTATACCACACCCATGGAGAAGGTATCTTGATGTTTAATACAATAATCCAAAGATTTAGATACATGATTGATAGACTTATCATAATAGCCCTGATCAGCATATACTCCCCCAAAAAAGTTGTTCAACTTGGCAATATTTATCTCTGAATTGGCATCACGATAAATCTGATAACACTTCATGCCTTCTTGAACTGCTAAGTCATACTTAAAAACAGAGTAATAGAACAATCCTTTGGTATATAATACATCAGCAAACAATAAATCATCGGACAGATCTTTTGCCAATATCTCAGCCAGTTCCAGATATTCTAATACTTTTAATTTACTTCCTTTTATTATAGAAATTTGTGCATAATTGATATATGCTTGGCATTTGCCCTTTAAATAACTCTCATTCACAGAATTATCAAATGCCAAACCCGCATAATATTCAGCTGAATCGATATTTGTTTTGACAGAGTAAAGAGAAATAGAATTATAAATATCAATCTTTTGTTCAATTGAAATAGGAGTATTTAACTCCAGTTTTAGACTGTCGTAATACTTTGGATCTCTGTTTTGCCCAGATACTTCAATAACATTTATGCAAATGAAAAGCATCAGTACTCCCCCAATTATGGGGTATAATAACCTATTCGTCATTGATAAAATATTTTGGGCTAATATACCAAAAAATAAAATGGCTCTTTAAGAAGTCTTGCTGATAAGAAAATGATATTGACAATTATATCATGATAGATAAATATACTTCAAGAGGCATTGTATGTTTAGTAATTAAGATCCATATTTATACCATGAAAACCATTTTGGGAACTTTCCCAAAATGGTTTTCAAAGATTGAATAATAGAAAAGTAAATATTATTTTTCTATTGTTTCACAAATTTGCTAGTCCATTTATTCTCTGAATTCTCATCAAAAAGATTAATGAAATAGATTCCATTATTAAGTTCAGAGATATCTATATGAGATGATTCTACACTTAATCTATCAATGGTTTTAACAGTTTTCCCAAGTTGATCAGATATGATTACATTAAATACAACTTCATTCATTTCTCCTAAATCAATATTAATTAGATTACTTGCAGGGTTCGGAGATAAGGTCATCTTAGTTTTAAGTTCCTCTGCAATGGATGTGTTTAACCATTCTTTTGTAATCCAAACATCAAAATAACCATGATTTCCTAACACATCGCCATCATTAGAATCGCTATAACCAAGAGTATAGATAGCACCATCTTCGGTTTGTAAAATTGATCTTGGATTATCAGTTCCTGAACCTCCTAGGCAATGCTCCCATTCCAATACGCCATCAACAGATACTTTTACCTGCCAATAGTCACCATTTCCATGATTTCCTGTTACGCTTCCATCTTCGGACCATGATAAACCTGTCAATAAATAGCCACCATCAATTGAGGGGCAAATATCATAGTTCTTTTCATATTCATTTCCGCTATAGCATTTCTGCCAGATGATTTCTCCATTTGCTGGATCAAAATTAACCAACCACATAGCTATTTCCGAAGCTATATTTCCAACAACATCCCCATTATGAGATTTTGTACTTGCAGATAATACAAATCCTCCATCAGAGGCAGGTAGAACCATCATCCCATATTCGTCATTAGTACCACCTAAGCATTTTTGCCAAATCAAATTACCATCATAGTCTATTTTGATGATCCATGCATCATACAATCCATTATTTCCTACAACATCACCATCGTTGCTTTCAGTTTCACCAACAATAATATAACCATCAGTAACTTCAACTAAACCAGTAGAGAATTCTGCATTACTCCCTCCATAGCATTTTTCCCAAATGATTATACCAGTAGGGGTCAGTTTAATCACCCAAAAATCAATATACCCATTATTCGCACTTACATCTCCATCGCTAGACATGGCATAACCAGTAAGAAGATAATTACCATCTGAGGTCAGAATTATTTTTTGACCTCCATCTATTAGTGAACCACCATAAGTATTGGCCCAAACTATATTGCCATCTACATCTATTTTAGCAACAAACACATCAACCTGACCATTACTAGGGGGGAAATCACCATCCCAAGATGATGTACCACCAGTAATAATACAGCCTCCATCATCGGTTGCTATAATACCTCTGATATCTTCTCCGCCTGATCCACCATAAGATTTTTCCCAGATTATGTTCCCATCAGGACTCAGTCTTACTAGCCATGCATCGCTGTTATCATTACCATGGTTGAACGAAACGTCGCCATCGTTTGACAAGGTTTCACTACCAATAAATAGATCTCCATTTTGAGCTTCTACAATCACTTTACTTCTCTCTTGTTGAGAGCCTCCTAAACATCTTTGCCATTCTAATGGATATTGTGCACTTAGGGAAAGGGAAATACTAATTGCCAGTAATAAAGAATAAATTTTTTTCATCATCATTTTTTTAATATTAACTAATTATAAAATTATCCAATTCAATTGTTTTGTGCAATATTAGACTGGGCTTAGGATGAGAGCAAATATTCTACCAAAACTAAACCAATATTGCTAATTGTAATGGCAATACAAAACCAATATATAGGAGTCTAAATGATAGATAAAGAGAGTGATAGCTATATATTCGTATTCCTTGAAATTTTGATGATTATATTGTAATATGAATTATTAAATTCATAATAATATTCTATGACCAAAAAATGGGTTTACATTCTTGTGAAAAAAATATTTTCTATAATAATAATCTCATGTTTTAAATTTCATTTTAAATTAGAAAAATCAAAGAATCTTCCCCTCTAAGTAATAAACCTATTGTTATATTTTTCACAATACCAGATAATTAGTATTTTTCCTATTTAGAATCCATTAAAATTGTAATTTCGGACTTCCAATGCTTAAATTATTGATGAATTAAAACCCTATATTTGCTCCTCTCAAAAATGAGAATTATATAAATTTTAACTAGCTTAAAATCAATCTAAAAATAACATTATGAGTAACACAAAAGCCTTATCATCTATTACTAAGAAGGTAATAATGTCGCTGGCCGGATTATTTCTAATTGTATTCCTTTTGATACATTTAGGAATCAATTTATTCCTTTTGCCTATAGTAGAAGGCAATAGAGAAGTTTTTCTTGCTGCGGCTGAATTTATGAGTACTTTCTGGCCAATGAAAGTTATGGAAATAGCTTTATTTGGTGGTTTTATTCTACATGGTTTGTATGGTGTGATTGTTCAATTAGGAAATTGGAAGTCTCGCGGTAATCAAGCCTACAAAGTAGCCAGTAAAACCAAAACTACTTTTGCTTCTAGAACCATGATTTATTCTGGTATTCTAGTTTTATTATTTATAGTGATGCACCTTTACCAATTTTACTTTGTAAAACTAGGGCTTGTTGAAGGAGCTATGCTAGCCGACGGTCATCCAGATTTCTACACTATTGCAGTGGATTTGTTTTCTAATGACATGGTTTTCTCTTCTATCTACATCATTTTATTTGTAGTATTAGGATTCCATTTGTATCATGCCTTTCAATCTGCTTTTCAAACAATGGGTTGGAACCATCCTAAATACACTCCAGTAGTGAAAGTGGTTGGAAACATTTATGCTATAGTGGTTCCTTTGGGTTTCATTATGATTCCTTTGTATTATATGTTCATGGGATAGTATCTGATTGTAGAAATGTAAAAATTGAAGAAAATGACAAAATTAAATTCAAAAATACCAGCAGGTAAAGTGCCAGAAAAATGGACCAATTATAAGGCTCATCAAAATTTGGTGAATCCTGCGAACAAGAGAAAATTAGATGTTATTGTTGTTGGAACCGGACTAGCCGGAGGAGCTGCTGCAGCTTCACTTGGTGAGCTTGGTTTTAATGTAAAGAACTTCTGTATTTCTGATAGCCCACGTAGAGCCCACAGTATTGCAGCTCAAGGTGGAATTAATGCTGCCAAAAACTATCCTGGTGATGGTGATAGTGTTTATCGTTTATTCTACGATACTATCAAAGGTGGCGATTACCGTGCTCGCGAAGCTAATGTTCATCGTTTAGCTGAAGTAAGTAATAGTATTATCGACCAATGTGTAGCACAAGGTGTTCCTTTTGCACGTGAATATAGCGGATTCCTCGACAACCGTTCTTTTGGAGGAGCGCAAGTTTCAAGAACATTTTATGCCCGCGGTCAAACCGGACAGCAATTATTATTAGGAGCTTATGGTGCTTTGAGTAAGGAAGTTGAAAAAGGTACTGTAGAGATGTTTACTCGTCAAGAAATGTTAGACTTGGTTCTTGTTGACGGAAAAGCCCGCGGTATTATTACTCGTAACCTAATTACTGGTCAAGTTGAGAGACATGCTGCTCATGCTGTAGTTATTGCTACTGGTGGATATGGAAATGTATTCTTCTTGTCTACTAATGCTATGGCTTCCAACGGAAGTGCTGCTATTAGGTCATGGAGAAGAGGTGCTTTCTTTGCAAATCCAGCTTATGTTCAAATTCACCCAACATGTGTTCCTGTTCATGGAGACTTCCAATCGAAGTTAACACTAATGAGTGAGAGTTT
>JADGDY010000060.1 GCA_016744655.1 Bacteroidales bacterium
AGTGACAATGATATCAAAATTAAAATATAAAAAGCCTTATTCTTTCGTCTTTTTGGGCTTGCTCTTTGTTTAATAATATTACCGTATCTCTAAGGCTATGCCTCTATTTTTGGCCTCGATTAAACTCTATAAAATCAAAAGAATCTAACGCTGATTATATAATAAACTTGGTATAAGATAGTTTTACAGAGCTCTATTTAATAATACTATCTATTATAGTCATCGTTATAACTTCACCTTGTAATAATGTTTAAATAATTCATACAAAAAAAAGAGCTGATTCAGAATTGAATCAGCTCTTTCCTTATTTATTATCGAATGATTATAAAGTTCTGGCAATCTCAACAATTTCGTAACCCTCTACAATATCACCTTCTTTGATATCATTAAAGTTTTCAATGTTAAGTCCACATTCGTAACCGCTAACCACTTCTTTCACATCATCTTTAAAGCGTTTCAATGAGCCAAGCTTACCAGTGTATATAACTACACCATCACGAATCAAGCGAATTGCTGTATTTCTTGTGATTTTACCATCCAATACTTTACAACCTGCAATGGTTCCAACTTTACTAATCTTGAAGACTTCTCTAACCTCAACATTTGCCACAATCTTTTCTTCTTCTTGTGGAGCAAGCATTCCTTCAAGAGCCAATTTAAGCTCTTCGATAGCTTGGTAAATAATTGAGTAATGTTTGATTTGAATACCTTCGGTATCAGCAAGTTTACGTGCTTGAATATTTGGTCTAACCTGGAATCCAACAATAATCGCATCAGAAGCAGAAGCTAATAGTACATCTGATTCACTAATCTGGCCAACTGATTTATGAATTACATTTAATTGTACTTCACTTGTTGATAGTTTAATTAAGGAATCAGAAAGAGCTTCTACAGAACCATCCACATCGGCCTTAACAATAACGTTAAGCTCTTTGAAATCTCCAATAGCCAAACGACGACCGATCTCATCAAGAGTAATGTGTTTCTGAGTTCTAATACTTTGCTCACGCTGTAACTGCTCACGTTTTGTTGCAATGGCTTTCACTTCTCTTTCATCAGATAATACATTAATATTATCACCCGCTTGAGGAGCTGAATTTAATCCAAGCATCAATACTGGAGTAGCAGGTCCTGCTTCTTTTATGTTTTGATTGTATTCGTTGAACATGGCTTTAACCTTACCGTAACTACTTCCGGCTAATACCATATCACCAACGCGAAGGGTACCATCTTGTATTAAGATTTTAGTTACATATCCACGTCCTTTATCTAGAGATGCTTCAATAACACTTCCTACAGCTTTTCGCTTCGGAGTTGCTTTTAATTCAAGCATATCAGCTTCTAATAATACTTTTTCAAGTAAATCTTCAACACCATCACCTTTTAAAGCTGAAATCTCTTGACTCTGGAATTTACCTCCCCAGTCTTCTACTAAGATATTCATTTGTGAAAGTTCGTTTTTCACTTGGTCGGCATTAGCGCCAGGTTTATCCATTTTGTTAATGGCAAAAACGATTGGAATTCCAGCTGCTTGAGCATGGTTGATAGCTTCTTTAGTTTGAGGCATCACTTTATCATCCGCAGCAATTACAATAATGGCAATATCGGTTACTTTGGCACCACGAGCACGCATCGCTGTAAAGGCTTCGTGACCAGGCGTATCTAAGAAAGTAACACTTCTTCCATCTTTAGTAACTACTTCGTAAGCTCCAATGTGCTGAGTAATACCTCCAGCTTCACCAGCCACTACATTAGCAGAACGAACATAATCTAGTAGTTTCGTTTTACCGTGGTCAACGTGACCCATTACAGTTACAATAGGAGCTCTATCTTCTAGATCTTCCTCAGAGAAGTCTTCTTCATCTGTTTTTATTGATTCTGTAGCTTCAACACCAACAAATTCTACTTGGAAACCAAATTCTTCAGCAACTAGTAATAGTGTTTCTGCATCTAATCGTTGATTAATGGATACAAATAATCCGATTCCCATACAAGTCGCAATAATCTTCGTAACAGGAACGTCAATCATATTAGAAAGGTCATTGGCAGTAACGTATTCAGCAACTTTAATTACTTTTAGTTCTTCAATTTCCTTAGCCATTTCAACCTCAGCAGCTTTATGCACTTGGTCTCTCTTGTTTCTTCTATGTTTAGAAGCTTTGGATTTACCAGCAGGTGCTAAACGTGCTAAAGTATCCTTAATTTGTTTACGGATTTCTTCTTCAGTTGGTTCAACCTTTTTAATAGGAGCGTTCCTAGTATTTGGCTTTTTACCTTTCCTACGATTATTCTGAGTATTACGATCTCCAGGTTTTTGACCTTGACCAGTTCTGTTTCCTCCACCTTGGCCTTGACCTTGCTTAGCACCTGTTGAATTTGGATCAACAGGCTTCTTAATCCTGGTACGTTTCTTCTTTTTTCTATTTTTAGAATCAGAAGAAGAGGCTTCTGGAGTCTTTTTCTTTTCTCTTTTAGGCTCTAATTTAATAGTTCCTAATACTTTCGGCCCTGTAAGCTTATCAGCTTTTGCTCTGATGGTCTCAATTTCTGGAGATTCAGGTTTTGCAATGGCTTCAGCTTTAGCTTTTTCTGCTTGAACAGCTTTAGCTTCATCTTGTTTGGCTTTTATTGCTTTACTATGTGCAATGGCCTTTTCGTTAGACTGCTTTCTTTGTTCACCTTTATTGGCTTTCTCTTTACGTTTTTCTTCCTTGGATTTAGGTTTTGGTCTAGTAGACCAATTAGTATTATCCAAATCGATTTTATCAACAACTTTGGGGTGATGGCCTCCGCTTTGATCAGCTTCAGAAGAAGCAGGTTTCTGTTCTTTTGGAACAGGCTTTTTAGCAACTACTGGTTTTTCAGCAATCACTGGCTTCTCTTCTTTTTTCACTGGCTCTTCAATTTTGGGGCTCACAGCTTCAGGAGCTTTTTCCCCAACTGGAGGAGCACTTTCTTTTATTTCTTCCGCTTTTGGTGGTACGGTTTTTTCTTCAACTTGTGGAGCAGGTTCTTCTTTCACCTTTTCAACAACAGGAGTTTCTATGGCAGGAGCAGGTTTTTCCTCTACTTTAGGAGTTTCCACTGCTGGACTTTCTTCAACAACAACCATTGCTTCTGCTTTTGGAGCTTCTTCTTTAGTTGGAATTGATTGAACAGTCTCCACAGGAGTTTCTTCCTTAGGGCTAGGTGTGCTCTCAGTTGAGGATTCTTTTAAAGAATTGTCATGGATAATGAAATCATCACCAGCTGTTTCTTCCTCTTTTACTACTTCTTCTACTTCTGTTTGATTTAATGAAACAGGAGTACGATCTGTAGCAATAACTTTTTCGTGAGCCTTTTCTTTAACATCCTTTTCCGACTGATACTCTGCCACCAACAAAGATACCATATCAGGAGTTAATTTACTGTTTGGACTGAAGTCTTCTTTAAAGCCTTTTTTATTAAGAAAATCAGTGATGGTATTTACACCTACATTGAATTCTCTTGCAGCTTTTGTCAACCTCATGGGTTTATTGCTTTTTGCCATATTATCCTTAATCTGTTATTCTCTCTTTTTATCTTAAATTTTATCAAATATACTATTCAATAAAAGACTTAATCAAATTCTAATCTTAATATACGAACTACTTCGTTAATGGTTTCTTCTTCTAAATCGGTTCTGTTTACTAATTCCTCAGCAGGAATTGCTAAAACTGATTTGGCTGTGTCACAACCAATAGAAACTAGTTCGTCAATAATCCACTGATCGATTTCATCACTAAATTCTGTTAAAGCAACATCCTCTAAATCGGTGTCTGTATCACGATAAACATCAATTTCGTAGCCAGTTAAACGACCAGCCAATTTAATATTAAAACCACCTTTACCAATAGCTAATGAAACCTGATCGGGTTTTAAGAACACATCGGCCTTATTTTTATCGTCGTCTATATTTATAGATGTTATTTTAGCAGGGCTTAAAGCACGCTGAATATACAAGCTTGTATTGTTTGTATAATTAATGACATCGATATTTTCATTTTTTAACTCTCTTACGATTCCGTGGATTCTACTTCCTTTCATTCCCACACAAGCTCCAACAGGATCAATTCTGTCATCATAACTTTCAACCGCAATTTTTGCTCTTTCACCTGGAACACGAACTATGTTCTTAATTGTAATTAATCCATCATATACTTCTGGAACTTCTTGTTCGAACAAACGCTCTAAGAAAACTGGAGAAGTACGAGATAGAACGATTACTGGAGTATTGTTTTTTAAATCTACTTTGCTCACTACTGCGCGAATCACATCCCCTTTTCTATAGTAGTCGCTTGGTATTTGCTCTGATTTTGGAAGAATCAACTCATAGTATTCGTCATCAAGAATAAGAACTTCTCTTTTCCATACTTGGTAGACTTCACCACTTATGATTTCTCCAATTTTTTCAGAATATTTTTTGTAGACATTGTCTTTTTCAAGCTCTTGAATTTTGGTAGCTAAGTTCTGGCGTATGGTCAAAATCTCACGTCGTCCGAAATTCTCCATAAACATAGGCTCAGAAACCTCTTCACCTACTTCGTAATCTGGTTCGATTTTAATGGCATCAGAATAAGAAATCTCTAGATTGTCATCTTCAACTTCTCCATCTTCTACGATATCACGGTTGCGCCAAATTTCAAGGTCACCCTTGTCAATGTTCACAATGATATCAAAATTTTCATCGGTACCAAATCGCTTAATAAGCATGTGTCTGAAAACATCTTCCAAGATACGCATCATGGTTTCTCGGTCGATATTTTTAAATTCTTTAAATTCCTGAAAGGTAGAGATTAAACTCATTTTTCCTTCTTGATTTGCCATTTTGTATATAGATTAAAAAACAACTTCTATTTTTGATTCTTGTATAGAGTTAAACTCTATTGTTAAAGGTTCTTCTTCCTTATAGGGCTTTCTCGATCCTTTTTTGGCATTTGGATTTTTCTTTAAAGGAATTCCCATAATACCATCTTCTATTACTTCTTCTAAGCGAATTAATTTTTGAGAACCATCAGTGAATTTTATTTTCAATAATTGACCGATATGTTTCAAATATTGTCGTTTCTCACGTAGTGGAAGATCTAAACCCGCTGAAGATACATTAAGGAAAAAGTCTTCTTCTTCACGATCAAGATTAGATTCGATCTGACGACTCAATTCCACACAATGATCAATGCCGACTCTTGTGTCACTATCAATAAAAACCTCTATATGATTGGCCTCATTGATGTTGAGTTCTACCAAAAAACGATCAGTTTCTGATAAACCTTCCTCAATTAATGCTTCTATTTTCTTTTTTCCTATCATATTCTTGTTTAAACAGATTATAACAAAAGGGGACTGCTGTCCCCTCCATCTGTCCGTCTAATGTCTTTAAACACCTAAAAAGCAGGTGTTTAAACTCTCTCCGAAGAGGGAGGGTTTGTTTTAAATTTCGAAAAGCTTATTTTCTTCATTTAAAAAGCGGTGCAAAAATACGATTTATTTTGACATGTTTAAAGCTTTCATAGTTTTTCTTTTTCTTAACAATTATCTGAGTTTGAAAAGATTTCTTTTTGCTTTCACATGAATTTTTAATTTTGCACAACTAAATCAAATTTATGTTGACAATTCAAGATTACCAAGAGATAATTAAACAAAAAATAGCAGATCAGAATTTTGATCATGCTCCTATTGAATTATATGAGCCCATTACATATACTATGAGTCTAGGAGGTAAGAGATTGAGACCTACTCTTACTATCATGACCTGCGATATTTTTGGAGGAAAAATTGAGGAGGCTGTTAATGCAGCTTTGGGCTTAGAAACTTTCCATAATTTTACATTATTGCATGATGATATCATGGATAAAGCTCCCATAAGACGTGGTGAACCTACCGTATATATGAAATGGGATGCTAACAGAGCCATTTTAAGCGGAGACACTATGATGGTTTTTGCTTATGATTATTTACTTAATTCTCCAAAGGATTTATTGTTTGATCTTTTTACTGTCTTCAATAAGGTAGGGAAAGAAGTTTGCGAAGGCCAACAATATGATATGAACTTTGAAACTGCCGAGCAGGTGAGTATTGATGAGTACTTAGAGATGATCAAGCTTAAGACAGCTGTTCTGATTGGAGGTAGCATGCATGTAGGTGCGATTATAGCTAGAGCAGATTCAGAACAATGTAAACTTACCTATGATTTTGGTGAAAATATAGGTATGGCTTTTCAATTACAGGATGATTTGTTAGATGCTTTTGGCGATACATCCATTTTTGGAAAGTTAACAGGTGGCGATATTCGAACAAATAAGAAAACATATCTTTATTTGAAAGCATTGGAATTAGCAAGCCAAGAAGATAGAAAAAGATTAATCGATTTGTATTCCATACTAGATGAAGATAATGACGAAAAGGTAAAAGAAGTATTAGCTTTGTTTAATAAATATAAAATTAGTCAGTTAACTCGTGATTTAATGGAGGATTATTACTCTAAAGCGATGATACACCTAAAGGAAATTCAACTATCTAAGGATAAAGAGCAGATTTTAATTTCATTGGCTGACAGTTTGATGATGAGAAATAGCTAGTTTTCTTGTATAATAAAGATTAACGATTTTTTAGTCTCTATAATTCAATTAGTTTTATATTTGATGAGAATTATAAAATAAGGATATCAATTATAAACTATTTTCACTAAGAACCACATGAATCGAAGACAAGCATGTTTTGTTTTATTAGCAATTACTATTCTAGTAGTTTTTGTTGGCTGTAGGTTTGAAAATCGAGATGAAACTCATTTTTACCATATTAAAGGTGATCTAGAGAACTATAAAACCGATAGTATTTATCTTTTGAAAGCTGGTAATTATTTAGGATATACCTTTGAAAAAGTAGCTTCTGCAAAAGTAGTAGATGGAAAGTTTAGGTTTGATGGTGAGTTTGAGGATTTTGAAATGTATTACCTAAGTATTCAAAATCAGCAGAACATTCCTGTTTTCCTGAATAATGATAGAATAGAAATATCAGGAGACATTGACAATCCTAAAGATATTGTTTTCGAAGGTGCCTCCTTAAATGAAAAAAGAATAGAGTTTGAAGAGAGTTTAGAAGGTATTGAGAACAGTCAGTTAGAATTAGAAACCATTGATGCATTTATTCTGAATAATACTGCATCTCCACTGGCTCCATACCTCATTCTTAAGTATCGTTATCATTTGGGAAATTTTCAGGAATTAAACCATCTCTATAATCTTTTGGATAAAAACCTATGGAAACATCCTTACTCTCAGAAGATAAAATACCAGATGGATATTCTCGAATCTTTGCAACAAGGGAGGTTGGCTCCTGAAATAATAAGCATTGATACTCTAGGTAATGAGATAAGATTATCCTCTTTAAGAGGACAATATGTTTTAATTGAGTTTTGGGCATCTTGGTGTGGACCTTGTCGTGAGGAAAACCCAGAAATGGTTAAACTCTATAATCATCTGAAATTGAAGAATGCTAATTTTGAAATTTTAGGAGTAGCTGCCGATTTTAATGAAAAACGATGGAAGGATGCCATTGTTGATGATCAACTTCCTTGGATAAATGCATCTAAAATTGAAGGTTTTGGTGAAGAGGCCTTTGTAGATTATGGAGTCAAAAGTATTCCATCTAGTGTTTTTGTAAATCCAGAAGGAAGGATTATTGAACGCGGGTTGGTTGGTGAAGAATTAAGAGAAAGAATAAAAAAAGCACTACAATAATTTTCAGATTGAAATGAATACATATTTAATATTACAAAACCCTGGACATAATAGAGTTTATTATAATTTATCTGGTGATATGGCTTTGGCTGAGTTAGGACTTGCAAGTGAATCGTTAGGTTCTGATTGTAAGGGTATAGTCATCAAAAATATCAAAGGAATTCGTTATGTTTCTTTTGAAACAAAGGAAGATTTGACTGCTGGTGATATTCAGATTATTTCCAATTTGTCTTTTGTGTTTGCTATTTTTAAGGAAGAGGATTGTAATGGAGTTCTGAGTCTATTACCAATAGAAAGATCTGTAACAGAATATATAGATCAAAAAATTAGTTCCTTATTGAAATATGCCGGTAAAACAAATGAGCTTTTTACCAAGATGATGATAAACGTGGCTTTATTGGCCAGTGATTTTGATTATAATAGTCAAATTAGATTACTTGACCCCATAGCTGGAAAAGGAACTACGCTGTTTGAAGCTGCAGTTTATAATTTCGAAGCTATGGGTATTGAAATAGATCCTAAATCAACCCACGCCTGTGAGATTTTCTTCAAGAAGTTCTTAGAGGAGGAAAAATATAAACATCAGGCTGATAGCAGACGAGTATATGGGAAGAACAAGACAGAGGCGGTTTTTATTAAAGAGTTTGAGTACGCCAAGTCGAAGCAAGAGTTTAAAGAGAAGTCAAATAGAAAGAAATTAGGCTTAGTTACCGGGCAATCGCAAGATGCAGATAAGTATTTTAAAAAGAATAGTTTTCATTTGATAGTTGGAGATTTACCCTATGGAATTGCTCATGGAAATACATCTGATAAAAACTCTAAATCGATAACAAGAAACCCATATCAATTATTAAGTCAATGTTTGCCTGCTTGGAGTCATGTGTTAAAAGAAGGCGGAACAGTGGTCATTGCTTGGAATTCTTTTGTTATCCCAAAGCACAAGCTATCCTCCCTTTTTCAGGAAAATGGTTTTGACATAGTAAATGAAGGTCCTGAGCTACAATTTGAGCATATGGTGGATAAGTCCATAAAAAGAGATATTGTAATTGCTAAGAAGAAGCTTTCTTAATCTTTCTAACAGTATTGGTGTGTTTTTTATATTTGGGATTTAGTTTTAATTCCTATATAAATACTTTCATGAGAAAAATATTTACACTTTTATCTATTTTATTTATTTGCTTGTCAGGATTTGGGCAGGGGAATTTTTATTTTGCCTACGAATTAGGACCTTTATTTGAACGACATCATTATACTAATGAAGCAAGCTATTCGGAATGTCAGTATTATATGGGTGGAGCTTCTGCTTTGCTTTTTGGCTTTCAAAAACAGTCTTTTACCTTTGAAACAGGAGGCTATATTTTTATTTCAAAAACACCTTATAAAGAATATGACTTTAATACAGGAAAAATAAATAAAGCTAAAGAAAATGGTTACGAAGTAAAAAACTTTGTAATCCCTTTTAGATTTGGGAAAGAAATGTGGTTAAAGAATAGTAGGTTTGCTATAAAGCCAGAAATTGGGATAAGCTTGTTTGTTAAAAAAGGCCATGTTGATGAAAGAGAGAGCAAGGGATGGGTTATGAAAGGGTCTGAATATTATTACAATACTGACGCAGTATATATTGCATCTGAATATACATTTGCTAGGGTGATTGAACGCACAAAAATTGAGTTAGGTTTGGAAACAAGTGTGTCCTTTCTTTATCAAATAAATGAAAACTTTGGAGTTTATTTCCGAGGAAGCTATATTGCACAGTTTAGCCCAATATATTATGAAATGATTGAACACCATCATTATGATGAGGTGCTAAATGCTAACAGCACAAAACTAAACGTGGCATTATTGCAATTTGGTATTAATATAAATGTAAATGAAAAACAAGAATAATTATCTCCCTTTATACTTCTTCCACCAAACTACTAATCCACTGATAAGAATGAATAAGGTAACCAGTCCAACTATAGGTACAATAAGGATATAGCCTATTCCAAATATAAAGCTAAAGTATCTTCCTGTATGAATTTCCAAGGCGAAGTTCCATAAAGATATTGGAGATTCTTTTATGACTTGTGGCATTTCTGGTGTTTGCCATTGGGGATTTATTCCCTTTATACCAAAGTCATAATCGGTATAAAATGTTTCGTTTTTCGCATTAACTACCCATCCTGAAATACTAGCATTCTTAATAGGCGGTCCCATGGTTTTAACTGGAAAATAAGGTCTTTGGTTTTGGAAATCATTCAGAATACCTCTTCTTGGATTCCATTCAAATAAGCCAGCAAAACTCCCAACGAGGTAGGTGTCTGTTGATATTTTCTCAAAAACAGTTACTCCCATTATGCTTATGGGAACTTGGAACTCATAGGCGATTGGTGCCAACTCCATTTCCTTGTCCAGCTCATATGCTCTTTCATCAGTTAATACAATATAGACTCCTCTTTCTTCATTATAATCGATAGCTCGAAGTTTATCAAACCAAGCATTAGGAGTTGCCAATGAGGTATATGGGATTTTAGCTATTTTGGAGGAGGCTATAAATATTAATCCTGGAGGTCGAAGGAAAATCCCCGTAATAGTAGTGATTAACAAAAAGAAGATAAACGAGTATCCCAGCTTATTATGCCAACGGATATTCCATTTGTGAAAACCTTTCATTTGTTCAATGGATTCCCCTTGCTGGTGCTTTTTCTTAATCCTACGTGGCATAAAGAAGTAGATGACTCCTCCAAGGCTTAGTAAAATAAAAACCAAGCCCAATAAGTCCACAAGTAATTTCCCCCAATGGCCATAAATTTCGCCACTATGAATAAACCATAGGGTCTTGAACAATCCAATTTTGTTATCATATCCAGCTGGACTTTGTAATTGGATTTTATTAAATTTTAGCTGTTGAGGGTTATCGATTCCTTTAAATAAAAAGCTACGACTCAAGAAAATGATTTCACCATTTTTTTCGGTAATGTCAACAAATCTTTTGTCTTCAATTTCAATAGAGATTTCTTTCCAGGAATTCGCTTCATCACACCATGAGTAAGCTCCTCTAAGGCTGGCCAAATATAAATTCCCTTTGTGCGATTTATAGATTTTAAAAACCTTTCTATTGTCCATACCTTCAGGTAATCCTTGTGCAAAGGTTCTCAAATTGCTCAATTCTCCATTGGCAAGCCAAACTCCCATATTCCCATATAAAAGTATGCTGTCTTGCCCAATCTTTTCACTTCCACGTAAAGCTCCTAAATTCCAGTTATTATAGGTATAGCTTTTTGGCATTACTTTTCTGCTGACATCAAGTCCTGATAGTAGGTCTCTATGATTTAAAACAATACCAGAAAGGGAATAAATGATAAGGAATAGTGCAAATATAAGCCCTAGCCATTTGTGGTATTTCTTGAAGAATTTAAACATGATTGTGTTTTGAGACTGCAAAAATACACTAAATTGGTATTTAAATACCAATAAAATGAGGTTTTAGTTTATCGTTAAAATGCGAGTAATTTTCTTCGAGAAACTTTAGAAAACCAGGGCAGTCGCACACTATATTTTTGTCCGCGAATTATCCCAAATTAACACGGATTAGAAACAATGATCAGCTTTGCTGACCCTTGTTTCAAAAAAATGTTTGTGAAAATTCCTTTCAGTAAGCTCGTTTTGCTTCGGTTAGCGGAATCTATGGATAGATTTTCTTTTTCTTAAAATACATGTCGATTTCTGAACATAAACTCAGAGTGTGAGTTTGCCCTGTTTGGAAATCTGGGATGATGAATACTTATAAAATGAAGTTTATCTTTGCTATTTGAAAATGGAATATATGATTGTAAATAATTCAACAAAGAAAAAGGTTATTGTTATAGGAGCAGCAATTGCTGATATCACTGGGTTTTCGTCAAAGCAATTGATAAAGAATGATTCCAATCCTGGGGAGATTAAATTTTCCAGCGGTGGAGTTGGAAGAAATATTGCTGAAAACCTTGCAAGACTAGATTGTCAAGTTGAGCTGATAACAGCTTTTGGCAATGATGTTTATGCCCATGGATTAAAGTCTCATTGTCAGGAAACTGGAATTCAAATTAACAATAGTTTGTTCTCATCAGAATCTTCTACGGCTATTTATATGTCGATGAATAATCCTGATGGTAATATGGCTATTGCGATTTCTGACACCAAAATTATTGATGAACTCAATCCAGAGTTTATAGCTTTAAAAAAATCTATTATCGAAAGTGCTGATTGCATCGTTTTGGATACTAACATATCCGAGGAAACATTGAAATATATTGCTGAGAATTTTTCGCATATTCCTATTTTCTTAGATTTAGTATCTACCACAAAAGCAAAAAAGGCAAAATCGATATTGAACTATATTCATACCATCAAGCCCAATTTGATAGAAGCGGAGCATTTATCAGGAATAAAATATGAGGAGGCTAAGGATTTAGATTTGATGCTAAAAGAGTTTACTAATACAGGAATACAACAAGTCTTTATATCAAAAGGAGAAGAAGGTTGTTATTTTGGTAATGCTGACTTGAGTGGAGTTGTAAAGGGTAAAAAGAGAGAGATTGTCAATAGTTCAGGTGCAGGTGATGCATTTATGGCGGGCTTGGTTTTTGCGTTTTTAAATGATTACGATTTGGAAGAATCGGCTACCTTTGCCACCGCTTTGTCGCTCGCTGCTTTACAAAGTGAAGAAGCAGTGAATCCTCAATTAAATTTAGAAATGGCAAACCACATTAGACAAGAATTATGATTGAACAATATTTAGATATTCATCCGGAAATTGCAGAAGCAATAAAAAATAATAAGCCAGTTGTGGCTTTAGAATCCACAATTATATCACATGGAATGCCTTATCCTCAAAATGTAGAAACTGCTCGTCAGGTAGAATCTATCATTAGAGAAAGAGGTGCGGTTCCTGCTACCATCTGTATTATCGATGGCCGATTGAAAGTTGGTCTTTCCGAAGAAGAGTTAGAGTTTTTAGGTACAGCAAAAGATGTGGCAAAAGTTAGTCGACGAGATTTGCCATTCATAGTAGCAAAGAAACTAAATGGAGCAACAACAGTGGCTACAACTATGATTATTGCTGAAATGGCCGGAATTGAAGTCTTTGTAACTGGAGGGATTGGTGGAGTGCATAGAGGAGCAGAAGAGAATTTTGATATTTCTGCCGACTTAACCGAATTATCTCAAACCAATGTTGCGGTAATTTGTGCTGGAGCTAAATCTATATTAGATTTAGGATTAACCCTTGAATATCTAGAAACCCAAGGAGTACCTGTTATTGGTTATCAGACCGATGAATTACCTGCTTTTTATACCCGTCAGAGTGGTTTTAATCTTTTGCATAGGAGTGATTCTGCAAAAGAACTAGCGAACATAGTGAATACCAAATTTGCTATGAATCTTCAAGGTGGAATGGTAATAGCAAATCCAATTCCAGAAGAATATGCCATGGATTATGATCTGATTACTGATGCCATTGAAACTGCATTACAGGAAGCTGATAAGCAAAATGTAAAAGGCAAAGATATCACACCATTCTTATTGTCATATATCAAAGAAATTACTAAAGGGAAAAGCCTTGAATCTAATATTCAGTTGGTCTATAATAATGCCCGTTTGGGTGCTGACATGGCTGTGGAGATGAAGAAATAGAAGAGCTTCAATTCTTATTGTTTTCTTAATTTAATGAACCTGAATAGTTTTGGTGTAATGATTCTAATTTTGCACCAATAGTTTTTTTCGAAATCATGAATGTTATTATTCCTCCTAGATTTAAAATCAGCTTGGCTTTTTTTACTGATAAATACCTCAATATAGAAATAATCCTTCGTCAGAAAATTAATTCTAATCAGATAAAGTAAGTTTTGATAGTACTAAGTAAGTTCTCTAGCTGTTAAGTTTATTCTTGTGTTTTATTACCCGCATACTTTCAGTCTATTTACCAATTGAAATATCCAAATTTGCATATATCTTTGCCCCATCAAAATCAAATGTTAAATCGCATTTTAATAAAATGTTATGAGGAAATTATTCTTATTGGTATTTTTAATACCCTTTCTTTCTTTTGGGCAAGATGTAAGTGAGGTAAAAGTAAAAGTGGGTGGATTTGTAAAAAACGATATGTTTTGGGATTCACGAAAAACAGTGTCTGCTAGAGAAGGACATTTTTTATTATTTCCTGCACAGGAAAAACTAGACCTAGATGGTAATGATTTAAATGGTGCAAGTAGTTTTAACTTTCTTTCCATCCAGTCGAGGTTGGGTGTGAATATCACTGGAGCAAAGGCTTTAAATGCAGATATTTCTGCTAAGATTGAAGGTGATTTCTTTGGGCAATTGAATCCCAATATTAACTTATTCCGTCTTCGCCATGCTTATTTAAAAATGAAGTGGACCTCAACAGAGGTATTATTGGGGCAGTATTGGATTCCTATGTTTGTAACCGATTGCTTCCCTGGAACAATTTCTTTTAATACCGGTGTTCCTTTTCAACCATTTGGTAGAAGTCCGCAAATTAGAGTTACCCAGCATATGGGAATGGCAAAAATGATTTTTGTGGCCAATTCACAAAGAGATTATGCCAGTAGAGGACCCAATCCTTTAGCACCAAGTTCTACATTAACAAGTAGTGAGTTTTTGAGAAATTCTAATATTCCAGAATTTAGTTTACAGGTACATTTAAAACCTGCGGATGTTGTTCTTTTTGGATTAGGAGCTAGCTATAAGCAAATTGTTCCGCAAACTCAAACTTCTTTAGATTATCAGACAGACGAGTCGGTGGGTGGTTATAATGCTTTCGCATTTTTGAGAGTAAATTTAAAACCTATCACCATTAAAATGCAAGGTGTTTATGGTCAGAATATTCCAGATGTATTGTCAATTGGAGGAATTGCCATTAGCGATTCTACCAATAAGGAAAAAGGCTTTGTGACCTATACCACTTTAAATACCATGTCTTCATGGATTGATATTTCTAGTAATGGTAAGAATTTTCAGGTAGGTATTTTTGCAGGATATTCTAAAAACCTAGGAGCAAAAAATAAAATCATAGGCCCTAAATATGGTTTAGGAACCAATATCGAAAGTATGTATAGGGTTTCACCTCGAGTTTCTTATAAAATAAACAAGTTGAAGTTTGCCTTAGAAGGAGAATATACCAATGCCAGCTATGGTGCTTCTTATGATGAATATGGAGTACCTCAAGATTTAAATCCTGTTGGAAATTTGAGGATATTGTTTGCTTCTTATTTCTTCTTTTAGGAGAGTCTAGGTGCTAAAGTGATAGGTGGAATTTAAAAATAAAGTAATTAAAGAGTTTATGTATTTAAGAAGTTTTTTCAATGTCAATTGCGCTTCATTTGCGTTTTCATTGTTGTTAAGATTTAAAATATGAGTATAAAACAAATGTTGCTTTGCGGATTTTAAAGCTTTATATTGATTGGTTTCAAATTCAGTAATACTGGTTTTGTTTTACTATACTATAAGATGGGCTAAGTAGTGATATATTAGAAAATCCTTTTAAGTTAGTTCAATATACAACTATTATTTGTTTAGATATTGTCTAAATTAAATTTCTTTTGTTAATTGTTTCCATACGGAATTTTGAGTGTATATAGCGGGTTGTTCATGATATACACATAATAGGTTCGTTTTGTTATTATTGTGTCCTTCTTCTATAAGTTGAATAGTTTCTTATATTTGACAGTGTAATAATTAATTAAATAGAAGGGAGATTATGAATGGTAAAGATATATGGCCTTTAAACCCGAAGCAGATTTCAAATGATGTTCATTTAGGGTTTACAGAAACAGGGATTATACCCAATATGTATTTGAAAGGAATCCTAGCTGATATGAGTGTTTCTACAAGCTTTCCATTTACTTTTTCTGAAATATGCTCTGGAGAGAATATTATTACAGAAGGCGATACTCCTAGAATTCGTCATGATCAGGTTTGTTTGTTAGATGAATGTAATAACAAAGAGTGCTTATATTATGATTTGAATAGAACGGAGTTTTATAACAAGGTTAGTGCTATTAAAAATAGAGGTGAAAAGTTTTCTTCTCAAAAATTTAAGCAATTGCTATCCCAATATTCTAAATTGGATTTGGAAAGTAATAGCACAAAAATAATTGTGTCAGATGAGTTAGTTGTTGTTTATAAATATTTTTGTTATAAAAATAATAAGTTAGAGTTTTTGATTCCAATTGTCTTTGATGGCTGTTTGTTAGGTTTATTATATGTTGGATTAATTTCTGATGAGGCTAGGTTCCTGTTGAAATTAGAAAAATCGCTAGATGGCTTCTATAAGATCTTAAAGGATGAAATGGTTAAATTAACTCATAATTTCGTTGCTCAAAAAGTTGATGATGTCAACACGGAATTAAGAAATGAGTTTTATAAATCGAAGTTGCCTAAGGGTTCTGAACGTTTGAAAAGATTTTGGTCAAAGATTCAGAATCCTTTAGATATTTTGCGGTATCATTTCCCAGCTAAGCATATAATTATTTTCGCTAAAGATACAATGGAGAATTCAAGGTTTGATTCAAAGTTTAAAGCGGTAATTGGATCCGGTTTGACTATAAAGCATCAGGAATTTAACTTTGACCCATCTAGAGTAATAAAATATTCCGAAATATCTAAGTCACAAGAGTTAAACATTACAAATATAAATTTCCCAAGCCTAGTCAATGGTTTAGAGCTTAACAATTCTAGTTTTAATGAAAATACTGATATTTTGCGGTTGTTTCCCTCAAATTATTCACCTAGAAGTTCATTTGTAATCTGGGTGAGGTATGACAGTGATAATTGGGACAGGATTGGTGGATTAAAACGAAATAGTAAAAAGGATGAGTTATTTGACAAAGCAATATTATCTTTCTATAGCTTGATGGGCTCTGTGTATTCATCTGTTATGGCTGAGATTGCATCTGAGCTTTTAGAACTAACGATAAGAGTGATGGGGCATGAGATAAGTCAAAATTTAATTGTTATTGAAGCTATCCGGCATTTTAAAATTGAAACAGGAAATATATTAAATAGCAGGGCAAATCTTTATGCGATAAATGAAGATCTGAGATCCCAGATTATGCAGATTGAATATATGGATTCAAATGCGAGAGCAATAGTAAAGAAAGATCTAAATATATTTATTGAGAAGGTACATCCTTTAAAGGATTTGATTTATAAATGGGTAAATACTTATAAAAGAAAGTCGCGATTACGAAAGATTGTATTTATAACACAAGGTTATAATCCTGGTTTTTATATGCCCTTTATTCATACTGATGTTTTAAAGCTAGACCAAGTTGTTTATAATGTAATTAATAATGCGTGGAAATATTGCTACAAAGGTACAAATGTTATTATTAATTATGGTGTAAACGAATCAGACAAAACGAAAGTACGTTTGTCATTTGTGAATTTTGGAAAAACCATACCGCCATCTAATATTGATATTTATGATTTATTTGTAAGAGGAGATAATACATCAGGTATTGAGGGATTAGGTGTGGGCTTAGGAATTGCAAAACAGTATATGAATCTCTTAAAGGGAAAGATATTCCATATTGCAGATCAAATTGAAAATAGATTATCTGAATTTAATATACCCGTATTGTGCTATTATATAGATGTTTTAAGTAAAAGTAGCAAGATTGATAATCATAAGTATTTAGAATCAGAATTTGATAGATTAGTTGCGGATAGAAATATCTCTTTGGAAACTATTGTTTGTAAAGAAAATGGGAAGTATATACATCAGCCTTCATTAGAAGAAGTTAAAGGGACTATAAATAATCCAACCTATAAGATCGAATTTATAATTGAACTACAAAATAACTAGTATGAAAATTTTACACCTAGAGGACATTAGTGAAGTTACTTATATATTTGAGGATGTTTTTCCAGATATGGGACTTGATTATGAGAAAGCAACCTCGATATATGAAATTAATGAATTACTAAGTAATTCAACTTATGATTGTATCATTTTAGATTTAAATCTGCCAACAGATGGTTTAAGCAAAGAACTAAAAGAAAAGTCTAGAGATGGTAAAATAACTGGCTGGATATGGCTAAAGCATATAGGGATTTCTCGTTTTGGAGTAAAGTTAGAATCAGTTATAATATATTCAGATTATATACATGATTTAGACGAAATAGATAAAAATGAATTAAAGCATGTCAGAAAGCTAAAGAAAAGGAAAGGGGGAAATAGAAACTCATCAATTAAAGAATTGCACAAAGGAATTATGAAAATAAAGAATAATTAATTATGGAAAGGTTAGTTAATATTGCTGGTATTATTACTATTGCGTGTATTATTATAATTTCAATTTTAGCCCTTGTAGATGCGTATATTGACATGAAAGCGATGCATTACTCTGTAAACAATATTCTGAAAGATATTTCAAGTTCTTTACCTGTTAGGGATACTTTAAACAAAAAGGATATAGAGGTTGTCTTCAATTCTAATTTGGTAAAGCTTGAATCTAAAACAAATACATTATTACAAGCAAATACCATTTCTTTTTTGTTTCAAATATTCTCTTTTGCTCTGATAACAATAGGAGGATATTTGTTGTTGTTTTATAATAGAAAGTTCAACCTAATCAAGAAAAATTCAGAATCAATAACAAAAAATGAGCTGTCCAATCAAGTTATTACATATTTGCTTTATTCTATTACACTTGTACATCTAATAAAGGCAAAGAAAGTGAATACCGCTTCTGAATATTTGCCAAAACTACGTTCCTACCTATCGAAAACAGATGAGATATTGACGAAAAAACTTGTGTACTCGGATGAGAAAACTGTTATTGTTTGTATGAACCTTCAGGAAGATGTGACTACTAAACTAAAAGTATTAAAAGCAAAAGGGGTCCATGTCGAAGACATACTTAATACTATTGAAAGTATAAAAGCTCATTTAAAACTAATGATATAGTAAGAGTTTTTTACAGTGCTTTTTTAAAGCTTAAGATTTTTTTTTGAGTATTGACGCTTGTGTTTCGTTGTTATGCAGTTGTACAATAGAATAGTTGCTTTTTAATCAATCAAATTTATTTTCTAATCAATGCGCCTAATTCCTTTTCATAAAGCATGATAAGGCGATTCATTAATTTGTCGATTTGTTTATCGTTTAGTGTCTTTTTACTGTCTTGAAGGAAGAAGTTAATACTTAATGATTTCTTACCCTCCTCTAATGGTTTGCCTTCAAAAACATCGAATAAACCTACTGATTTAAGAATGTTCTTCTCTGCTTTGCGTGCGATGGCTTCAATTTCTCCAAAGCTCACTGACTTGTCAACTACCAAGGCTAAATCTCTTCTTACTATTGGGAACTTCACGATTTCTTCCATCTGAACATCGAATTGCTTAGATAGTTTCATGATGTTTTCCCAATTGAAATCAGCATAGAAAGCTTTTTGCTTGATGCCGAAGGACTTTAATAATTTGGTAGATAATTCTCCAAATTCTACAACAGGTTTTTTACGAACACTTATTACTAATCCTTCTTTGAATTGCTTATTGCTCGTTTTTTCTGCTGTTATTTCTTTGGCATTAAACTGAAGTTTTGTTAGAATACGCTGAACCATAGATTTCACAAAGAAAAAGTCGATTTCTTTTTTATCATGATTCCAATTCTCTAGTTTCTCTTGTCCGCTAAGAATAACGGCAAGATGCTTTTCTTCTTGGTACCTTTTGGTTACTGTTTCTGCTTCAGGATTTTTGAATTGGTAGGTTTTACCAAACTCGTAAAGCTTTACATTTGGTTCTTTGCGATTGATATTGTAGACCAAATTCTCTAAAGAGCCAAATAATAAACTCTGACGTAGTACATCTAAATCACTACTTAGAGGATTCAACATACGAACTAAGGTCTTTTCATCGTAGTTTTCGTCGTTGAGATAATAAGATGATTTAGTAAGTGAGTTGTTCATTCCTTCAGCATAACCATTGGCCGAAAGGTAGTCTGCAACCATGTTTTGGAATTTCTCTGGATTTGGTTTTTTAGAAAATGCTAAAGCGGAATGAACTTGGTCAGTAAAATGAATGTGATTCATTCCGTAAACTCTTAAAATCTCTTCTATAATATCAGCCTCACGAGTTACTTCTACTTTAATAGTTGGAACCGCTACTCGTATTCCTTCTTCTGTCTCGTTGACTACTTGTATATCTAAATCAGCTAAAATACTTTTGATTTGTTCTCTGTCGATTGATTTTCCAATCAGACGATCCACGTTTTTATACTTCACGTCTATTTCAATAGGAGCAACAGGGTTTGGATAAAAGTCCTTAACCTCAGAACTGATGACTCCTCCGACTATTTCCTTCATCAATAAAGCAGCACGTTTTAAAGCATAAACCGTAGCATTAGGATCGGTACCTCTTTCGAAACGGAAGCTGGCATCAGTCTTTAAAGTATGAAACTTAGAAGTCAAGCGGATGGTTTTAGGATCGAAGCAAGCTGATTCTAAAAAGATACTAGTTGTTTCTTCAGAAACTCCTGATTTGGAACCGCCAAATACTCCACCGATACACATCCCTTCCTCAGTATTGCATATCATTAAATCTTCGCCACTTAATTTTCTTTCTTCATCATCAAGGGTAACGAAAGTAGCATCTTTAGCCATTTTCTTTACAATCACTTTGTTTCCTGTAACCGCTTTAGCATCGAAAGCATGAAGTGGTTGTCCAGTTTCTAGCATCACAAAGTTGGTTATATCAACCAAGTTATTGATGGAACGAATATCAATGGCTTCTAAATAATTCTTTAACCACTCTGGAGATTCGCCAACTTTAAGGTTTGTCAAAGTTACTCCAGAATAACGAGGGCAAGCTGCTTCGTCTTCTACTTCAATTTCGATATTTAAATCAGTATTGTCAACTTTGAAATCCTCCACAGAAGGCATTTTTAAGCTGGCTTCTTTGTTTTGATTCATGTGGTTAAGCACAGCAACAACATCGCGAGCTGAACCAATATGAGAAGTGGCATCTGAGCGGTTTGGAGTTAGTCCAATTTCGTAAACGAAGTCATCCTCAATATTGAAATGGTTTCTAGCTTCAATGCCAACTTTAGCATCAGCTTCAAGAACCATAATACCATCATGTGACTTTCCTAATCCGAGTTCGTCTTCGGCACAAATCATACCTTCACTAACTTCTCCACGAATTTTAGATTTTTTAATTTTAAAGGAATCCTCTCCAGCATAAAGGGTAGTGCCAACAGTGGCTACTAATACTTTTTGTCCGGCTGCCACATTTGGAGCTCCACAAACAATATCGAGGAGTCTATCTCCGCCAACATCTACAGTAGTTTTGCTCAATTTATCAGCATTAGGATGTTGTTCGCAAGTCTTTACTTCTCCAATCACAATTCCTTCCAGTCCACCTTTTATAGATTGCACTTTTTCAATGCCTTCTACTTCTAAGCCACAATCTGTAAGGATTCTATCCATTTCTTCTGGAGTCTTGTCAAACTCAACATACTCTTTCAACCATTTATGAGACAATTTCATAATATTCTTCCTTTAAAATTTAAGATTGCAAAAGTATGAAAAAATAGGCTTGGTTAGGCTATGGAAATAGGGCTTTTGAAAATAAACATTCTCATTTGAAAATATGGAAATTTCAAATAGAAATGTGATGATATAGAAGAGGATTAATTGTCTGAATTAAAGATGTGTGCAGTTGGATTTGGGCATAAAAAAAGAACCTGAAAAAGGTAGTATCAGGTTCTTTTGAATTGTGTGTGTTGTGTGTTGTTGTCAAAAGGGAACGAACTATTAGTTATGTAGTCCGTCGGTTCTTGTTTTAAATTTTAATTTTTAATTGTTTGAAAGCCCAAAAGTAATTAATTACTATCTCGATACAAATGTAGGCCGAACAGGTGGCCCGTACCTAAATTTTTCACACTAAATTAAGCTATTTTTAACTAGAAAATGTCCAGTATTTGGAATGTGGGTTTTTGTCGGAATTGATACTGGAATTCGGATGATTTTACTAAAAAATGACCTTAATGATACCTAATTTCTTTTAGGGTTTATTACTGGCATCAAAGAGTTTCTGTTTTTCCATGGTTGAGAGACTTTCATATCCTGATCTCTTTATTTTGTCCAGAATCTGATCGATTTCAGCTTGATATGCATTTTGGTTCTTTAAATAGTCATCATCGGTGGAAGGTCTCTTAGGGTTTTTGTGCACATTTTTAAAGGTGCTCTTCTTTTTCTCATTATAAAAATAAGACTTCAGCTTCTGTAAAAATTGATTGAAACTATTACTGATGTCCACATTTTTTTTGAGCTGACTACTAAAAAGGTAACCATAAAATGCTCCACCCAAGTGGGCTATATGTCCACCAGCATTTCCATTTCTAATATTCAATAAGTCTAATACAATAAATACAATGGCAATATACTTCAGTTTTACATTCCCAAGTAATATCACATTCAGAGGAAGATTGGGTGCGAATGTTGCTGCTGCAATAAAGATTCCTAAAACCGAAGCAGAAGAACCAATGGCAAAGCTTCCTCCAACCACATCTTGAAATGCAGGGAATATATTAAAGGTAAGCACATAGAGAAGAGCACCCGCAACACCACTTAATATATAAGTGCTTAATAATTTTGATTCACCCACAAAGCGATTGAAGATTTGTCCACCAACATACAATATCATCAAATTAAAGAAAAGATGAAAAATACCTTCTTGAACAAACATATAGGTAATTAATGACCAAGGACGAAGCAGAAAAGAACCTAAATCTGAGGGGAGGCTTAAATAATAAGTCAATCTGTATACTCCATGGATTTCTAGAAATTCTCTATCGATATTAAGCAAATAAAGAAGAAGACCAGAAATGTTGAGCAATGCAAAAACACTAATATTAATCACCATTAATCTAGTGAGAACATCTTTCTTTCTGAAGAAAGCTTTTAATTCTTCAATCATGGATTTCCCATTATTGGCATATGGATTCTGTCCTATCATTTAGTAAAGCTTTCCTTTTTTCTTCCAAATAGAGATTAAAATAAATCCGAATAACATTCCTCCAAGGTGAGCAAAATGAGCCACATTATCTCCAGGTCTATTAGATATTCCTGAGTATAATTCTAGGGCTCCGAATATCATTACAAAGTATTTTGCTTTAACAGGAATGGCAAAATATAAATAGATAATGCTGTTAGGAAACATCATACCAAAGGCTAAAAGAATTCCATAAACCGCTCCACTGGCTCCAACTACTGTGTGGGCATTTAAATACGCTTCTCTATATTCACTCATGAAAGTGACAGTATGTTGCAGTGCTGCAATGTCGTCTGTTTTAATAGTTCGGTTGTAAGATTCTGCAAAAGCTCGGTAGCTATTTTGAACACTTTCGTTTACAATTTGTAAATGACCAGAATTACTAAATGCAGAGAAGCCTTCTAAGCTTGGGTTATTTAAAAACTGGTCGATGGCATTTACGGTTGGGGAAATTTCAAAACCAATCCAGAAAGTATAGATTACAGCAGCTCCAATTCCAGTGAAGAGATAATAAATCAGAAACTTCTTGCTACCCCAAACATTCTCCAATGTGTTACCAAACATCCAAAGGGCAAACATATTAAAAAGAATATGTGAGAAGTTGGTTGCAGAATGCATAAACATATAGGTAACGTACTGATAGGGCTTAAAATCGCTAGCTCCCACATAATGCAGACCTAGTAATTCTATCAAATCGATTTGAAATGCAGAACGCAAAGCCATAGTAGCTAAATAGAATAATCCATTAATGATTAATAGGTTTTTAACTACTGGGGGTAATATTCCAAATCTATTGGGACGAAATTGCTGACTCATAAATTATTTTTTATTGCTCTATCAAAATTGTTGCCAAAAATACTAAGATTTTAGATGTGATGCTTATTATCTTTCTTACAGAGGTATAGTTTTGTAAAAAATTATGATATGTGTCATGATGTCAGGAACACTGCAGACGCACACTTTATTTTTGTCCGCTGATTATAGCAAATTAACACGGATTAGAAACATTGAATAGCTTTACTGTCCCTTGTTTCAAAAGAAAACGTGAAAATTACTTTCAGTGAGCTCGCTTTGCTTCGGTTAACGGAATCTGTGGGTAGATTTTGTTTTTATTAAAATACATGTCGATTTCTAAACGTTAACTCAAAGTGTGAGTTTGCCCTGTTTTCAGGAAAGTATTTTACTACAATGTGTTTTTTATACCTTTGTTTAATGGAATTGTCACAAACAATAAAGCTTTATTTGGGGATATTGACTTTAATAGTTTGGATGGCGAAAAACATGCCAGATTTATTATTGAAAGATTGTTGCAAAAGGGTGATATTTCTGATTGGAAATTGATTAAGTTATATTTTGGGCTTGATAAAATCAAATCAGACGTAGTCAGAGTCAGGCATTTTAATGATAAAACATTGAACTTTCTCAGTGTTATATTGAATATACCAAAAGAAGAATTTAGATGTTACAATACCAAAGTGTCTACCCAGAAACATTGGACTTAATTAAAAAGGAAGGAATAACCATTATTAGTTTTTCTCTGTAGAACTTCGTGGCTAATTTGTGCCCTTCGTGGAATAGCTTTTATTGCAAAAACCGGCTCCTTATTTCATCTAAAGATAAAGTCTTCACAATAGGCTCACCATCAATAGAAACTTCTGGTACCTTACAAGAAAATAAAGCATCTGTAAGCTGGTCCATTTCATGGTTTTCTAGCTTTTGTCCCACTTTAATGGCCAACTGACGAGCCATACTTCTGGCGAATGCCTTTTTACGTTCTTGCCCCGGGTCGTGACCTAAATCAATGTTTTGAAGTATTTCTTCTATAATTGAAGGGATCTTACCTTCAGAAACATCCATTGGGCTTCCGTTGATAATTATACCCGTTTGGCCAAAGTATTCCAAATCGAAACCGAAGCCTTTTAACTCCTGTTCAATTTCTTTTACAAAGCTCAATTCTTCAACAGAGAGGTTGATGTTTACCGGGAAGAGCAATTGCTGACTCGCTATCTGGCGATTCTCGTATTGCTCTAAATACTTTTCATACAAAATTCGCTCATGAGCCAATTGCTGATGAATCATTATAAGACCCGACTTTAAACTCGAAACCACATAAGTGAAGCCCAGTTGAATAAAAGTAGTACTGCCAACTTTAACATCAGACTCCTCTTCAGGAATCATATCCATTGAGGAGGCTGCCCATTCAGTATTCTCGCTTGGAGCAGGATCAGGGGAATCAAGTGATTCAGTGGAACTAAAAGAGTCAGATGAGTCAGAGGGAGTTGAAGAGGTCTCAAAATCGTAGAGTCTATCCCAATTGGTCTGGTTGCTTTCTCGTCGAGGATCTGGTTCTGGTTGCTCCGATTCAAAAGGGTTATAATCGGGGTTTATTTTTATACTTGGTGGACGAACCGGACGGTCTTGAGGGAAATCAAACCTCATGCTGTCCTCTTGTTCAAAATCGAGGCTTGGTGTAAGGCTAAACTGTCCCAGCGCCTTTTTTATGGAAGCTGAAAGAACTGCATAGATCAATTGTTTATCGGTGAAGTTTACCTCAATTTTAGTTGGGTGAATATTCACATCAATATCTTCAGGGTTTACTTCAAGAAAAATAAAATAACTAGGAATAGATCCATCAGGGATTAATTCGCTGTATGCACTTTCAACAGCATGATGAAAGTAAGGATGTTTGATAAATCTATTATTGGCAAAGAAATACTGTTCTCCTCTTTTCTTTCTTGCAAACTCAGGTTTTCCTATAAATCCTGAAATTTTTAAATTTTCGGTTTGTTCTGCAATTGGAACTAACTTTTCTTCATAATTCTTTTGTCCAATAACTTGTGCTATCCTAACTTTTAAAGGAGCTGATTTTAGTTGGAAAACCACATTTCCATTATTGTAAAAATTAAAAGAAACCTCAGGGTGTACTAAAGCAACTCTTTGAAACTCTTCGATGATATGGCGAATTTCTGCAGGATTAGATTTGAGGAAGTTTCTTCTGGCAGGAACATTATAGAAGAGGTTCTTTACTGAAAAAGAGGTTCCGATACTAGTGCTGCAATTTTCTTGTGATTTAAATTGTGAACCTTCAATAATAATTTCTGTTCCTAATTCTTCGTCAGCAGTTTTGGTTTTTAACTCTACTTGAGCAATGGCAGCTATACTGGCTAATGCTTCGCCTCTAAACCCGAGAGTATTGAGATTAAATAGATCTTCAGGAGTTTTTATTTTAGAAGTGGCATGTTTTTCAAAACACATTCGGGCATCAGTTGCACTCATTCCACTACCATTATCAGTAATTTGAATTAATGTTCTGCCAGCATCTTTAATAATAAGATTTATGAGTGATGCTCCAGCATCAAGAGCATTTTCTAATAGCTCCTTCACCACTGAAGCCGGACGTTGAATCACCTCACCAGCCGCAATTTGATTGGCTACGGAATCGGGGAGTAGTTTAATTTTATCTGCCATATATTATTTAAAGAACATGAAATAAATGATTGCAATGAGTAGAATGATATAGATAGCCAAAGAATAGGATTTAGATTTCTTGCGTGTTCTATCATGGCGACCCCATTTCTGTTGCATCTCACGACGCAAATTCAAACGCTCTGGATTCTTAATATTATCTTCAATTTCCTTTTTTCTCTTCTCATCTGCTTCTTTCTGAGCATCGTAAAACCTAGGCTGATAATTGAATTTCCTGGCTTTAGAAGTTTTTAAAAAAGTTACCTTCATGTTCTGTCCTTTATTTGGCTGCAAATTTACTAAATAAAATACAGATGTTATTATTTAGAGTTCTTGCTTTTGAGGTTTTCTATTGCGTGTTCAAAAAGTGACAGCTTTTCTTTAGTTACTGATGATCCATTATTCACTCATCAAGCGCTCAATATCCACCACCTCAATTGGAATTTCCGCCATCAAATTCACTGGACCATTTTCTGTAATGAGAATGTCATTCTCCAACCTAATTCCAATCTTCTCTTCTTTGATATAGATACCAGGTTCACAAGTTAAAACCATTCCTGCTTTTAATGGTTGTAGTCTGTCGCCCACATCATGTACATCCAAGCCCATATGATGGTTTACGCCATGCATGAAATATTGCTGATAAAGTGGTTTTTTAGGATCTTGGTTTTTCACTTGCTCTTCAGAAAACAAACCTAATCCAATCAACTCTTTTTCGGTGAGTGATTTGGAGGCTTTGTCTAATTCTGAAAGTGGCATTCCTACGGTCATCATCTCAGTAAGCGATTTCAATGTTCTTAATACTGCCTCGTAAACTGCTTTTTGTTGCTCGTTGAACTTGCCATTTATAGGGATAGTTCTAGACATGTCTGCTGCATACTCTGCATATTCTGCTCCGAAGTCGAAAAGTAATAACTCCCCATCCTCACATTTTTTATCGTTTTCTATATAATGTAAAACGCAAGAGTTTTCACCAGAAGCAATAATTGGATAATAAGCATTCCCTGTGGCACCATTCATAGAAAATTCATGCTCTATTTCTGCTTGTACCTGAAACTCCATCACTTCAGGTTTCACATACTTCAAAACTCTACGAAAGGCTTTGTTGGTAATCTCACATGATTTCTTTATCAACCCTATCTCAATATCACTCTTTATTAATCTTTGCTCATTTAAGATAGGAGCAGAACGATGATATCTATGCTGGGGAAATTTAGCTGTAAATTCTCTATTAAGCCTTCTTTCTCTGCTTTCCACTTCTGACTTATACTTTGGATACTCATACTGATTCAAATATACATGTTTAGCATGAGCCATCATTTGGTTGATAACCATCTCTTGTGCGTCCAACCATTTTACATTTTCAATACCACTAGTTGCCCTAGCCTCCTCCTGAGTGTATTTATGGCCTTCCCAAACTGCAATATGTTCGTTCGTCTTTAAAACAAAGAGGAGCTCTCTGAATTCAGGTATCGGACAATCAGGAAATAATACCAAAACAGATTTCTCTTGGGCAATACCTGTTAGGTAAAAGAAATCAGGTGACTGCTGAAATGGAAAAAACTGATCTCCTTTTTTGGGCATTTCATCATTAGAATAAAATATAGCCATTGAATTAGGTTTCATTTTACTAGTGAACTGCTTTCTATTATTGATAAAAAGTTCTGGATTTATTTTTGAGTATCGCATAAGGTCTGCTATTTTTTTTGCAAAGTTAAAAAATCAGTAACAAATCAGTCAATCAACAAATCATTAGAACACTTTTAATTATTATTTTTTTTGTTTTGCCACTTTCCAGAAAGGGAGCCAAAAAAATCAAATGTTGCCATTTATACGCAATCTTTAGTGGAAATTGCTATATCTTGTTC
>JADGDY010000061.1 GCA_016744655.1 Bacteroidales bacterium
ATTGTTTGACGCTCGTTAGTGACGATTCGAAGAATGTCACTAAAAGTAGGAGTTTATGCTGACATGCAATCGTCAACATTTATTGTTTTTCCGAAAAGCCATTTGTGGAGTAGGCTTTCTGATACAGCGGTGGTTTTGCTACACTTTTCAAAAAGTGTGAAAAAATAAATATGGCTAATAGGATATCTAATTCAGAAGATATATATCATTATAAAAGAGTCCTTGAAATTTAATTAACTCTAATTGTATATCGTGTTTTTCTTACTGTAAATGTATCATTACGGTATAGTATAAGGAAATCGATTTATTCTGGTTCAATTACACAATGATACTACAGCGCATCAAAATGAGAAATAGCCGGAATAGGATTATAAGCTTGGTATTTAATAAGAAAGAATCCTTGCTCCATAGCGGAGTGTTAGGTATTTTGATAACTACACTTGAAAAAATGATATCTGTCTAAGAAGAAAAATTAAAAAGTCACTGAGCGGAGCCGAAGTGCCAAATCACCCGTTTCTTAATAGTCCTTTCGACTTCGCTCAATGATCTATATGGCTTTTTGAACAGCTTCTATTCAATTAACATAAATCGGGTAATTCCAATCATTATCTATTTAACATTATTTATAGTGTCAACTAAAAAACCATCAAAATGATAAAATAATTTAAATTTTGCTTCAATGATTTTGCTGCTCTCTTGCTTTATTTATCTTTGATTATGGAAAAGAAAATCACCATTGGTTCAGTTTGTTTTCTCATCGATAAGGAAAAAGATAAAATCTTATTGCTCGAAAGAAACAGAGAGCCTATGAAGTCAATGTTTACTGGAGTAGGAGGAAAGACTCATTTTGAGGAGGATATAAAGGTGTCAGCAGTCAGAGAGATAAAAGAAGAGACTGGTTATGATGCCCATACTCTGAATTTGAAAGGGGTAGTGAAGACCATTCTTCAAGGAAAAGACTCCTCTTGGATTTTGTTCGTATATACTTGTAGTGATTTTAGTGGTGAAGAAATTCCTTGCGATGAAGGAGAATTACATTGGGTAAATCGTGAAGACATTTTCCAAACAAACTTAACTGGCTTTATCCGAGAAATATTACCAGAAGTTTTATTGGAGGATGGTTTTGTGGAAACTACCATTGTCCACAATTTAAAAGGCGAAATCATCAATAATAATTAATGCTTATTATCGTTTAATGATTTAAAAAAATAGAAAGTAGAATGAAGAATATCCTCGTATTTCTAATGTTATCTGTGTTTACAGGATTTGCTTTTGCTCAAACTGCAAATCTTACCATAAAAATTAATGGAATTCAAAATGCCAAAGGCACCATGAACTTTGCAGTATATGATAATGCTGAAAACTATGATAAGAGTAAAGATTATTTTGTTGGTGAAAGTGTAAAAGTAGAATCCTTAGATTTTGTATATGTTTTTGAGGATATGCCTTATGGAACCTATGCCATTTCATTGTTTCAGGATGAAGATGAAAATGATGAGCTAAATACCAACTGGATTGGAATGCCAAAAGAGCTATTTGGTTTCTCAAATGATGCCAAAGCAAAAATGGGCCCTCCAGATTTTGTTGATGCAAGCTTCGAGATAAAAGGTGATATGGAATTAGTGATAAACCTTGTAGATTTATAGATTTTTTTGGTTAAAAACTAATTTGACGCTCGTTAGTGAGCATTCGAAGAATGTCACTAAAAGGAGGAGTTTATGCTGACATGCAATCGACAACATTTATTGTTTTTCCGAAAAATCATTTGTGTAGTAGACTTGCTGATACAGCGGTGGTTTTGTTACACTTTTTAAAAAGTGTATAAAATTAAAACTAACTAGCGGATTAGCTAATTCAGAAGGTATATATCATTATAGAAGAGTACTTATTACTTAGTTAATTCAAGCTAAATACTCATGTGTTTTTAATCCTAAATTGAAATTATACACAAGCATAAGGGATTTGATTTATCTTGATTAATTTATACAATGATATTATGGGGCGTTTAATGAGAAATAGCATGATAGTATTTAGAGGAACCTATTTTTATTGAATTAAAAAAAAATCTCAACATTTTTTCTTATATTTGATAGGCAAAGTAGAGCTTTACTAAGAGGTAGATCTACTGAACAACTATTAAATAGGGGAAATTATGAAGAAACCATCACCAGATAATACATATATATGGAATTACGATTTTGAGACAGGAATCAATAGAATTGATTTTGAACATCAGGTATTTCTAGAATTAATTAATTCATTTAAAATTGCTGTTGAGGAAGGACAAGAAAAACTGGAGTTAGACAGTATCATCAGTGAATTAGAGAAATATGCAGAATTTCACTTTATCAGTGAAGAGAATTTTATGCGCAGAATTAACTATCCAGAATACAAGGACCACCAATCCAAACATTTCGATTTATTAGAAGACCTAAATATTGCAAAACATGATGAAACAGATTACAAGAAACTAATCGAATTTGTATATAGTTGGTTTACTCATCATACCATTGGAGAAGACAGAAAAATCAAGAAATTTTTAGAAGATAACGATATAGATTTCGAAGAGTTCCATTATAATATCCTGCCCTAAATTAAAAATATGGAAAACGTAAAAATCTTAATTGTTGATGACAAACAGGAAAATCTCAATTTAATAGAAAAGGTTCTTGAAGGCTTAAGTCTTGAAATTAATAGCTTTACAGATGCTGGTGAGGCTGTTCTTAAATGTCAAGATACAAAATTCGACCTATTAATCATTGATATTCGTATGCCAATCATTGGCTTTAATGTCTTTAATAAAATATCTGAAACAGATTTAAATAATGGAGTGCCTGTTATTTATTTAGCAGAAAAAACAGATATCCCAAATATAGAACTTGCCTATAGTAAAGGCTGCTTGGATTTAATTTTAAGGCCGTTTAGGGCAGATGAATTGTTCTCAAAAATTAGTATCCATACCAAATTACAAAGCCAGCAAAAGGAATTAAGGAGTTTGATTAATGCCAAAGAGAAAGTTCTATCTATGGTGGCTCATGAACTCCGCAGTCCTTTTAATGCCTTAATTGGTTTTTCCGATTTGCTCATGAACAACTACAAAAGCAATGAAGATGATACCAACGAGTTTTTTATGGAGAAGATTAATTCCATATCGAATCAAACTCTTGGTTTGCTAAACGATTTGTTGAACTATTCTCTTCATCAACAAGATAAAATACTAGCTTCTTCTGATGAGTTGAGCCTGAAATCGGTTCTCGATGGGGTTTGTCTTCAATTAAAACCAATTGGCAATCTCAAAGAGATTTGTATGAACAAAGTTGTGGAAGGAGACCCTATTATTAAGGGGGATAAAGCCATGTTGGCTACTCTTTTTCGCAATTTAATATCAAATGCTATTAAGTTTACTCCACAAAAAGGAGCTATTAATCTCAATGTACTTCAAAATGAGCAAGAAGTCAATATCAAGATTGCGGATAAAGGCGTGGGTATGAATGAGGAAGAGTTGAGGAACCTTTTTAAAATGGATGAAAGAGTTACTAAGAAAGGAACAAATAACGAAGTTGGAAGTGGTTATGGTTTGCTGTTAGTAAAAGAAATCATTGATAAACATAAAGGAAGTATTTCTGTAGATAGTAAAAAAGGAGAAGGAACGACATTTACAGTGAATTTACCTCTATCTTAGTGGCGAAATAATTTTGCTACTAATTTTTTTTAACGATGAAGAGTAAGAAACTAAGCCAAGTATACGACCCTGAGAAATTTAAAGAATTTGGTCACGAACTTGTTGACCTTTTAAGCCAACATTTAGAGGAGGCCAATCATGAAGATACTCTTGTTCATCAATGGAAATCCCCTGCCGAAAGATTAGAATTTTGGCAGCAATATGAGTTGGACAAGAACTCCCCAAAAACATTTTTTCAAGACATCCTTAAAGGCTCGGTCAATATACATCATGCCAACTATATGGGCCATCAAGTATCGCCGCCAGCACCGCTCGGAGCTTTGGCTAGCTTAATGAGTTCCACCCTTAATAATGGAATGGCCATCTACGAAATGGGTGCCGCCGGAACCGCCATAGAGAAAATCGTAATCGATGATTTAAACAAAAGAATAGGTTATGATATCAATTCTTCTGATGGCTATATCACACATGGCGGAACTTTGGCGAATCTTACAGCTTTATTATCAGCTCGTAGAGCAATGGTAGAAGCCGACATTTGGGAAGAAGGAAATACTGAGAAATTAGGCATCATGGTCTCTTCAGAAGCGCATTATTGTGTGGATAGAGCAGTTCGGATTATGGGAATGGGTTCTGCTGGGATGATTAAAATTCCGGTGGGTGAAAATTATACCATGAAAACTGAATTGTTGAATGAGTATTACGAGAAAGCCAAATCAGAAGGGATTAGAGTAATAGCAGTGGTGGGTAGCGCTCCTTCAACGTCGACAGGAATGTACGATGATTTAGGTGCAATAGCTGATTTTTGTGAGGACAAAAAGCTTTGGTTTCATGTGGATGGAGCTCATGGTGGAGCAGCCATATTTTCAGAGAAATACAAGCATTATTTAAAGGGAATTCATAAAGCAGATTCTGTGGTGATTGATGGGCATAAAATGCTCATGACACCCACTATCATGACTTTCCTTTTGTTTAAAGATAAGAACCATTCCTATGCTACTTTTAGCCAAAAAGCTCAGTATTTATTGAGTAAAACGGAGGAGGAGCAATGGTATAATATTGCCATCAAGTCTTTTGAATGTACCAAGAGAATGATGAGTATTCAGTTTTATATTCTGCTGAAGTTTTATGGAGAAGAAATCTTTGAGGAGTATGTGACCACATTATATGATTTAGGTAAAGAATTAGCCAGTATTATTTCACAGCGAAATGATTTTGAATTGGCTTTAGAGCCTGATACCAATATTGTCTGCTTCCGCTATAATCCTCAAGGAAAAACTCAGGATGAGTTAAACGAATTGAACAAACGCCTAAGAAGTGACTTATTGGAGCAAGGAAAATTCTATATTGTTCAAACCACATTAAATGGCAATGTCTTTATGAGAACCACCATTATGAATCCAAAAACTACCAGCAAGAATTTCAATCTTTTATTGGATGAAATTGAAGGCTTGGTTTAAACTGAAAATATGAAACGCTATTGCTTTTTGCTAACAGCAATTCTCGTCATTCTTGTCAACTCTAATGTTTGCGGACAAAAAACCTTAGCCATTACCATTGATGATATTCCTAATACACGATTATGCTCGGAAAACTCATTTCACTCTAAGCTATTATCTATTATTGATGAAAATAAACTTCCTGTCACAATTTTCATAAACGAAGGCCTCCTCTATAAAAATCAAAATGTGGAGGAGAATTTCTCCTTATTAAATCAGTGGGTAAAAAGTGAAAATGTCACCTTAGGGAATCATACTTTTAGTCATCCTTGGTATTCTCAGAGTTCGATTGATACTTTTATGTTGGATGTGATAAAAGGAGAAACCATTTCAAGAGAATTAGCCCAGTTATATGATAAGGAATTGAAGTATTTTAGATTTCCCTTTAATGATTTAGGAAAAGATTCTATTCAGCAAATGGAGGTAAAAACCCGTTTAGCATCATTGAATTATACGATAAGTCCATTTACAATAGAAAGTTCCGATTGGATGTTTAATTTTCTCTATGAGTATTATTTAAAGAAAGAAAACTTTGAGGAGGCTACAAAAATAGGTGAAGCTTATTATGAAATAACTTTAGAAGCTTTTTCTTATTTTGATTCACTCAGCATAGTTCAATATGGAAGAAATATTCCTCAAATCTATTTATGCCACGATAATGCTATAAACGCCGACTATCTAAATCAAATACTTGAGGAATTACAACAAAGAAACTATGAACTTGTTTCGCTTGATGAAGTGATGAAAGATGATGTTTATCATCAAGAGAATACCTATTATAAAAAGTGGGGGATATCTTGGATTTACCGCTGGATGGAATATAAAGAGGAAAGAAAAAGTGCCATGATGGGGGAGCCAGATATTATGGAATATTATCGCCTTTATGAGAAACTGAGTCAGGAATAAAGCTAGATTTGAGAAATTTTGTAATATTGTTTCACTATGATAAAAGCCACCAATTTAGAACTCAACTTTTCCGGAAAGCAAATTTTTAAAGACCTTTCTTTTTTCATTAAAAAAGGAGAGAATGTATGCATTAGTGGTCCTTCCGGAAAAGGAAAATCTACCATATTAAAAATGTTGATGGCCTATGTAATTCCCAATGAAGGAAGCATTAAAGTCAATCAATTATTAGTAAATCCAGAGAACATCAAAACCATTCGGAATAAAATCATCTGGATTCCCCAAAACATTAATTTACCGGTTAATAATGGCTTGGAATTAATGGAACTATTAAACTTGACTAATCAAAGAAATAGGGTAGAAGAATTACTTCATGAACTAGGATTGGAATCCTCTTTTCTAAATCAGGATTTTGCACAAATAAGTGGAGGACAAAAACAAAGAGTGATTATCGCCATTTGTTTGAGTATAGAAAAAGATATCATCTTGATGGATGAACCAACATCATCGCTTGATGAGGATGCCATAAATAAATTAATTTCTTGTGTTTCAAAACTTAAGAATAAAACCATTGTTTCAGCTTCACATCATTTAGGATGGATGGAGAGTACAGATAAAATCATTGAGCTATGAATTCAACAGCAGATATCAGTTATTGGGAATTGGCCAGTGGTTTACTATTGTTTATTATTCCTATTTCCTTATTCTATATTTATAAAATATGGATCATAAAAGATGTACTAATAGGCTTAGTGAGGATGCTCATTCAACTCTCTATGGTGGCCTTATATCTAGAATGGATTTTCGAATTAAACAATGCTTGGCTCAATAGTCTGTGGGTTTTGGTGATGATTTTTGTGGGCGTATTTACTACCATACGCAGAGTTTCTTTAAACTGGAGGATGTTTGTATTACCACTTTTGGTTGCTAGTATTACATCGGTGCTTATTGTAGACCTATTCTTTTTGGGTTGGGTCTTAAAATTAGATTATTTCTTCGATGCTCGATACTTTATCCCTATTACCGGAATGGTGTTGGGTAATGCCTTGAATCATAATATAGTAGGGCTGTCGACGTATTTTAAAGGTTTAAGTGAAAAATCTGAATTATACATCTTTTTACTCTCCAATACAGGAAATAAGAAACTGGCTTTAAATCCCTTTATTACCGATGCGATAAAACAAGCATTAAATCCTATGATTGCTTTCATGTCGGTGATTGGATTAATATCTTTACCAGGCATGATGACAGGGCAGATTCTTGGAGGAAGCCCGCCATCTACAGCCATAAAATATCAAATCATGATTATGATTGCCATTTTTGTAGGTTGTACCATTAATTTGTTTTTAAGCATCCTCTTTTCTAATCGGTTTATATTTGATGCCTATTCTAATCTGAAAGCCAATATCTTAAAGAAAAAGTGATTTTTAGTCCGGAAAAAATCATCAATCTATAGTATTCACTAATGATTTTGATTATATTTGAGTAAGAACATTTCTATATTTAACTAAATGATTTATAGACTTGCTTCATCCTATTATTGCCATTTTAACGCAAAAATTTAAACAATAATATGGATATCATTAATTTACATCAGGTAGTTGTATTAGCTGCCCAAGGTTTGTTAGTTTCAACATTGATTCTGTTTCTGTTCAGAATTCGTTCAAAATTAGGAATAGGCTTCCTTTATGCTGCAATAGGTATGTTCCAATTCTTGCAGGTATACTTAGCAAGCACAGTACAAATTAATATAACCGATAATATAATTGTTTCACCGGGCTCTACTGTTTTGTTTATGGTGAGCCTTTTTGCTATCCTACTCATCTACATAAAAGAAGATGCAGCCGAAACACGTAAAATCATATATGCCCTTTTAGCAACTAATATTGCCATGGTAGTTCTACTGCAGTCGTTTAAATGGAGTATGGATAGTGTAAGTGGCGAACAATTATTTAAAGTGAGTACTCAAATATTTGATACTAATATTATTGTTTTATTAGTAGGAACTGTAACCCTTTTTGTTGATTCTATTCTGCTGATAATCATCTATGAATTCATCTCTAAAAGGGTGAAATGGATATTTCTAAGAGTATTAATTACAATAGGACTTGTTGCTATTTTTGATACCATTTGTTTTTCATTATTGGCATTTGGTAGTTCGGAACTCCTGAGTAGTATCATGTTTTCTGGTTTGATATCCAAAAGCTTTGCAACAGTTTTTTATAGCATCATCTTTTCCATTTATTTATTTTATATTGAGAAAGGGACTGATGATAATCCTGATTTTAAAATAAATGACATCTTTCACACATTAAGCTATCGTCAGAAGTTTGAGTTAGAAAAAACTCAAAAAGATGATATTAAAAAGAAGGCTGAACAAGCCATCAAAATGAGTAAAGTGAGGTATGAAACTCTAGCAAGGATTTCACCGGTTGGGATTTTTCTCAGTGATATTGAAGGAAAAACTGTGTATGTGAATCCAATGTGGTGTTCAATTTCTGGTATTGATGAAGAAAATGCCATTGGAGATGGGTGGTTAAATGCAGTACATCCAGCCGATATTGATATGATAAAAGAGAATTGGAAAACAGCTCAAGAATTAAATGTGAACTCTCATATAGAATATCGATTTATTCATAATGATGGCTCCATTATTTGGGTGCTTGGTCAAGCGGTTCCTGAGATAGATATTGAAAATAATAAGATAGGATATATAGGAACTATTACTGACATTACTAAGCTAAAACAATACGAAAAAGAGCAAATACAGTTAAAAGAAAAGGCGCAAGAAAGTGACAGGTTGAAATCAGCATTTTTAGCCAATATGAGTCATGAAATAAGAACACCAATGAATGGAATCCTCGGCTTTTCTGATTTATTAAAAGAGCCAGATTTAGATAATGATGAGCGTAACGAGTATATCAGCGTTATAGAAAGAAGTGGGATGAGAATGCTCAATATTATTAATGATATTGTGGATATTTCCAAAATTGAATCTGGATTAATGAAGGTATACCTTGAACAAGTTAATATTAACGAAGTGGTTCAATTTATTTATGATTTCTTTAAACCAGAAACTGAGCGTAAAAACATTATCTTACAACTGTTTAAACCTCTTCATGACCAAGATGTAGCTTTAGATACTGATAAAGAAAAAGTGATAGGAGTTCTAACTAACCTTGTGAAAAATGCCATTAAACATACCAATTCTGGAGGAATTGAATTTGGCTACAAGAAAAAAACTATAGAGGAGTCTAGCTTTTTAGAATTCTATGTAAAAGATACTGGTAGTGGAGTTCCGGCAGATAAACGAGAAGCTATATTCGACCGGTTTATACAAGCAGAAATGGCGAATAACAGGACTATAGAAGGTACAGGCTTAGGTCTACCTATTTCAAAAGCTTATGTTGAAATGTTGGGTGGTAATATCTGGCTGGATGATGTTGAAACAGAAAAAACTATCTTCTATTTTACCTTACCTTTTAATACAGATGAATCTATTCCGGAGGAAGGGTAGAGCGAACGGTTTCTTTAAGCTCACGATAATTAGTTTTGCCACTTCCTAGCATAGGAATTTCTTCTATTTTTTCGATGTTTCTAATACGTGCAATAGATGCTACACCACGACTTCTCAAATACTTGTTCACCTCAGTCAACTTCAAATCCTTTACTGAAAACAAAGTAACTACTGGGTCTTTAGCTCTATCACAGCCCTCAACAGCTAATACATTGGCACCTTCTTCTCCATATTCCTCCTCTAAAATTTTCTCAATAAATGGCATGGAAATCATCTCCCCACCAATTTTGATAAATCGTTTGAGTCTACCAGTAATAAATACAAATCCATCCTCATCAATATGACCTAAGTCGCCTGTTTTATAATATTTCTTTCCATCTATTTCTACAAACGGACTTTCAATCTTACTATCCATATAGCCACCAAAAATACTCGGGCCGTTGACTACAATCATTCCTTCTTTCCCAACTTCTAAAGGTTGTTCAGTGTCTATGTCCATGATATGGGCTTTTAAACCAACAATGAATTTTCCAACACTATTTAATTTTTGTCCATCCTTAGGGTTTAAACAAACAATAGGTCCACATTCAGTAACTCCATATCCTTCAATAATGAGAGATTTACCCTCTGTTAGTTTCTGGAAATTAGCTTTCACATCTTTATGTAAGCTTTCTGCACCAGAAATCACCAACTCCACTGAAGCTAAGTCTTCTTTATTAGAACGTGACATAATCATCTTTAATAGAGTAGGAGTCACCATAATATTATTGGCTTGAGTATGTTTCAATACTTCAATCACCTCTTTAATATTGGTTGGGTTTGGTGTGTAGGCAGCTTTTACTCCAGTAATCAACGGAAGTACTGATAATACTGTAAAACCAAAGCTGTGGAAAGGAGGGAGGAAGCTCAAGAAAATACCATTCACTCGGATATCGAATAATTGTAGAGCACCCCATAAATCGGTAATCACATTTTCATGTGAAAGTTGAACCGCTTTCGGTAAAGTCTCGCTTCCAGAAGTAAATAGTATTACTGCAATCTTATCGATGTTGGTATTGATCATCAATTTGGGAAGTTTGGCCATTAAGGCTCCTTTTAACTTCATTCCTAAACTGATATTCTTTACTTCTTTATCGAGAAGCATTAACTTATTTGTAATATCAGGAGGAAGTTGGTCTTTTATTTTATCATGAAAAGCTGTAGCTGTAACAATCACTTCCAATTCGGTTAACTCTGCACAATAACTCAATACTTTATGACCTACAGTCCAGTTCAACATCACAGGAACCTTGCCAGCCATATAGGAGGCAATAGTCAATAAAGTAGTGGATTGAAGAGCAGGTAAAAGAATCCCCACATATTTTCCTTTGATTCTCGATTTCAGTAATTGAGAAACAACAGCAGCTTTTAAAAAGAACTCTTTTCTAGTACTGGTTCCTGAAGTCGCATCCCAAGCGAAATATTCGTTAGGGTTCTTAGTAAATTCAGTAATAAAGTTTTCGAGGATGTTCTTTTTAGTATTTGGCATAACGTTGTAGTCAGCCGTATTAGCAATGTGGAGTAATGATTCCTTCATGTATTTAGTTTTGTGAAGAGCCAAATGTAGGGAAAAATTCGGAATCCGAAAGTTAAGATATTTGAAATTTTTTATCAAAGAAAAGGTAAATGACAAGGATATCAGAGGATTAAAGAGATTGAGGAGTTTAGCGGCTGACAAGTAGAGAGAATGAGAATATTTGCTTAATGCAAAACGCTTTTTTATATTGTTTACTTAAGTTTTGTATCCTGGTTCAGTGTTATTACATATTTATAATCAGGCTGTAACAACACAGAGGTTTGCTTGATGAACTCTAATCACTTGGTGCCTTTGTAATAAGATACTGATGATTAATACCGAAGACATATCGACATTTAGAATCATAAAGTATGAATCTATCTAATTTGGACTTATTATATTCTTGATATTCCATATGTTATCAGAATTCAGTATTTGTTGAAATTCCCGATATCAATGAATTACGAGCAAGTGAGAAACTTGGGTTAACTTATTGATAATTTATTCTTTATAAAACTCATACTCAAGGCTTTTAATTCGGAATTTACATCTTTGCAACAAATTGTCCTCTAACTAGTTTCTTTGTATCTATTCTTCCATTTAATAATAGCTTTCCTGACTCTATGCTATGCCCCCCTGAATATCAAATATTTCATAACTCGTATGATGAGAGAAATACACATCTGATTTTATATTGATATAATCTGAGTTAGGGTTTTGGTAGAGTTGGAATGAATTTATTGGCAGTTCATTTGTTTTAGTGAGACGTTTATAATAATTCTTAATGTTTTTTATTAGTATTCAGCCTGTATTCCTCTTCACTCATATAACTGAATTTCTCTATTATATATGCTTTATTTGTTTCCTACTCAGGATAGGAATAGATGTTTTTTTGTATTGGGATCCAGGTTTGATAAATTGAATCCTTGTTTTCTCTTAAAACAAGTAACAATTGCCCTTCACTATCATATTCATAAATGACATGCGAGTTGTCTAACCGAGTTAAGTTTAATGTATCCCATGTAGAATTTAAATCTAATGTTTTCAATCCATTTTCATAAGTATATTCATTTTTTGTTTTGTAGGTCCATATTTCTTATTCTGAAGTATTTAGAGCATTTTCGAAATTTATGATAGAATCCAATAACCAAGTTGTTCCATCTTTTGGAAAAAATTTTGATTGCTCAAAATTTATTTCCCCTTAGGAAGAGGGGCTAAAGTAGATGGAATTTGAGCGTAAAGAGTAGAAGAAAATAAAAAGCAACAAATGAGACAGATAGTATGTTTCATAATAAACGTATTTAGTGACAATCAAATTTAGTATTTTCAAAAAATAAAATCAATTCTAAATTAGAATAAATATCAAAAAACTAAGAAATGATATAGATTTTGCATTTACTTTGCAGCATGGAACCAGTGGAACAAATTATAGATTTAATCACCGTTGTAGGGGTATTTGCTTTTGCAATTTCAGGTGCTTTAACAGCCATGGAAAAGAAGCTCGATTTGTTCGGCGTTTTTATTATTGCTTTTGCTACCGCTGTGGGTGGTGGTTCTTTGCGTGATGTAATTATTGCTAATCGTTCTGTGTTTTGGCTAACAGAACCTATATATACATATGTTATTATTGGGGGAACATTTTTTTCCATATTATTTCGGAAAAAGTTAGGGTATTTGAGGACTACACTTTCTCTTTTTGACACTGTTGGTTTGGCTTTATACACCATTATTGGTGTGAAGATAGGAATTCAAAACGATTTATCAGGCGTTAGTTGCATTGCTTTAGGTACTATTACTGGTGCATTTGGTGGGGTAATTAGAGATATTTTGGTGAATGATGTTCCTATGATTTTTCAAAAAGAAATATACGCAACAATCAGTATTTTTGGTGGTAGTTTGTATTTTGTATTGAATCACTATGGAATTACTGGGACTAAGATTGAATTATTAGCCATTTTTACCATTATTATCTTACGTTCATTGGTGGTTCATTTTGAAATTAAACTTCCAACTATTTATTCAAAAAACTGATTTAATGCTCAATATACTTTCGTTCATTACTAATATCTTAAAGAATGCTTAATTATTGATTTTTCTATCCAGAGAAAAACTACTTGCTTAAAAGAATTTGTAATTTTACATCTTCAAATAAAAGACTACAAAAATGACTCAAAAAATAAAAATCCTTTTACTATTCATACTTATTGTTCAGTTTTCGTGGGCTCAAACCACTACAGCTACTAAAGAGGTTAAGACTAAAGCCTATTTAAAAGGTGAATACAAGAAAGAAGCTAAAGGCAAAGTATATACCACAAAGAATCAGCATAAAGTTGAGGTGATTGCTCCAATAGCAAATCCAAAAGCACAAATTAAAAATATTATCCTCCTCATTGGCGATGGAATGGGAGTGAGTGAAGTATTTGCAGGCTTGAGTGCCAATAATGATCAGCTATACATTGAATATGCCAATAGAATTGGTTTTCAAAAAACCAAAAGCAAAAATAAATATAAAACAGATTCTGCGGCAGGTGGGACTTCTATGGCTTGTGGAATAAAAACTAATAATGGTTTTGTTGGAATGGATGCAGATAGTAATTCAGTAGAAAGTATTCTTGAAACTGCTGCTAAACATGGGAAAGCAACAGGATTAGTAGCTGCTGCTAAAATAACACATGCAACTCCTGCATCTTTTATTGCCCATGTTCCAAGTAGAAAACAATACGAAGACATTGCCGAGTTTTTTATATCCGACGATTTAGATTTATTTATTGGAGGAGGCCTCGATGATTTCAACAAGAGAGAAGATTCTAGAACTTTACTTCCAGATTTAGAATCCAAAGGTTTTCAAATAGTAAAAACAGAAGAGGAGTTAATCGAGATAAAAGAAGGAAAAGTAGCAGCCTTGCTTAGTAGTGGTCATATTGCTAAATATCCTGTGCGTGGTGAGTTTCTGCCTAATTCTACTAATAAAGCTATTGAAATTCTATCTCAAAATGACCAGGGTTTCTTCTTAATGGTAGAAGGTTCTCAAATAGATTGGGGTGGGCATGACAATAGTGTAGAATATGTGGTTGAAGAAATGTTAGATTTCGATAGAACAGTTGGTGAAGTCTTAAAGTTTGCAGCAGATGACGGAAATACCTTAGTAATTATTACAGCTGACCACGAAACAGGAGGAATGAGTGTTCATGATGCTAACCCAGAAAAGGGCAGATTAGAAGGGCGTTTCACAACGGGAAGTCACACAAGTGTTATGGTGCCGGTTTTTGCCTATGGCCCTGGAGCAGATGCTTTTATGGGTATTTATGAAAACACCGAGGTTTTTCACAAAATGCTTGAAGCTTTCAAATTTGACACAAGCAAAGCAAGTAATCATAAAAAATAACCAATAATAAGATGAATTCCACCAAGCCATTAGCAGAAATACTTCGACCTCTTAATTTTGATGATTATATTGGACAAGAACATTTAATTGGGGATAATGGAATTCTACGTCGTTCTATAAATGCAGGAAATACCCCATCTATGATACTTTGGGGGCCTCCTGGTGTTGGTAAAACAACTTTGGCTTTTATTTTGAGCCAGAATTTAGAAGTCCCTTTTTATTCTTTATCGGCTATTAATGCAGGAGTGAAAGCAGTTAGAGAAGTAATTGATAAGGCTACAGCTTCTGGGCGAAAATCTGTTCTTTTTCTTGATGAGATTCATCGTTTTAGCAAATCTCAACAGGATAGTTTGTTGGGAGCTGTTGAAACAGGAACTGTTACTCTAATAGGTGCTACAACAGAAAACCCCTCATTCGAAGTGATTTCACCTTTGCTTTCTCGCTCTCAAGTGTATATCCTAAAATCTTTAGAAGAGAAACATCTCTTACAATTGGTGGATAGGGCTAAAACTTACTATTCCGAAGCGCTGGGTATCGATTTGGTTTTCAAAGAGACAGCTGTTTTATTTAGAGTTTCAGGTGGGGATGCTCGTAAACTTTACAATGCTATTGAACTGGTGGTTGGAACCTTCTCCTCAAATATAAAAAAAATTGAGCTCAATGATGATTTGGTTTCTGAACTCATTCAGAAAAATTTAGCCACTTATGATAAAAAAGGAGAAATGCACTATGATGTGATTTCTGCTTTTATTAAATCGATTAGAGGAAGCGATCCAAATGCCGCGGTCTATTGGCTGGCCAGAATGATAGAAGGAGGAGAGGATGTTAAATTTATTGCTCGCCGACTATTGATATTAGCATCTGAAGATGTTGGAAATGCCAATCCTAATGCTTTATTATTAGCCAACGCCTGCTTTGATGCGGTGAGTAAAATAGGCTGGCCAGAATCTAGAATAATCCTCAGTCAAACAACAGTTTATTTAGCCAATAGCGATAAAAGTAATTCAACATATGCTGCTATAAAACAAGCACAAAGCTTAGTGTCAAAAACAGGAGATTTACCAGTTCCATTACATTTAAGAAATGCTCCAACCAAACTCATGAAGCAAATTGGCTATGGTGATAATTATAAATATGCACACGAGCATAAAAATAACTTTGTAAATCTTGAATTTATGCCTGATAGAGTAAAAGGAACCACTTTATACCAACCAGGAAATAACAAAAGAGAACAAGCCGACCAACTAAAAATAAAAGAACGTTGGAAAGGTAAGTACTAGAATAACATATAATTTCTGACTCTAGCATTCTCTAATTTAAGTTGATAAATGCCCTTTTCTTATTTTAATGCGCAGTATTATTTTTCTTAAAAACTATTTTATATAAACTGACCTCTTGATTCAACCAATAAAAAGGATGAACAATAAATAACTATTCACTGTTCACTTTTATCTATTAACTAATTTTATTCACTGTTTACTATTAATTATTAAATCTATCTTTGCCACCGATTAAAAAATCTCCATAAACAACAAATATGTCATTCAATTCTTTAGGTTTATCATGGTCTTTGCTTGATGCGCTAGAAAAAAACAATTTCAAAGATTCTTATCCTATTCAAGAACAAGCTATTCCAGCGATTTTGAAAGGGAAGGATGTTTTAGGAATTGCTAAAACTGGATCTGGAAAAACCATGGCTTACGTTCTTCCTCTTTTGATGAATGTTTCGGCTACCAAGAGTAAAAATAGACATATTGAAACATTAGTTTTGGTTCCTACTCGTGAACTAGCTGTTCAGGTAAGAGAAGTGTTTGAGCAGTTTAAGATTACTCTAAAGGAAAGAATCAAGACATTAGCGGTTTTTGGTGGAGTTTCTATTAATCCTCAAATGAAGGCATTACAAAATGTAGATATCCTCATTGCCACTCCAGGACGATTACTCGAATTGGCGGATAGTAATGCTGTAAGTCTCGATGATGTGGACACCTTAGTCTTAGATGAAGCTGATAAAATGCTGAACCTGGGATTTCAGGAGGAAATGAAACGCATTTTTAAGATGTTGCCATCTGATAAGCAGAGTCTATTGTTTTCAGCTACTTTAAGTCACGATGTGAGCAGTTTTCAGCAAGGTTTGTTAAAGGAGCCATTGGTGATCAAATTGGTTGAAGAGAGCCAAGATGTTGATTTAATAGACCAGACAGCTTATCTCGTTCCAACGGATAAAAAAGGACCATTGCTTCGTCAATTGATTAAATCTAAGGATATGCATCAGGTTTTGATTTTTGCTTCCTCAGCTTATCAAGCAGAGCATATTGCTGATAAACTCAGACGAAAAGCTATTCATGCCACTGCTATGCATGGAAAGAAAAGTCAGAATGCCAGAACGGAAAACCTAAGAAAATTTAAAACTGGAAAACTGAGGGTTTTAGTTTCTACAGACTTATTAGGAAGAGGAATAGATATTGAATTTCTACCATATGTGATTAATTACGATTTGCCAAGATCTCCAAAAGACTATATCCATAGAATTGGAAGAACAGGAAGAGCAGAATCATCAGGAGAAGCTATTTCTTTTGTTACACCAGAAGATGAAGCCCACTTTAAAGTGATACAGAAAAAAATGGGGAAATGGGTTGATCTAATAGATTCAAAAAGTATTGACTTAAAAGGGTTTTAGTTCAAATTAGTTGTTCCGTGTTTATTGATAACTATCAACTGTTCACTGTTAACTATTAACCTCTAAACCAAGCTCAATTAATCTATTTTCTTCGTCAGAATAATCTTTATTTTTTAGAGAGTCCATGAGTAAAGTTTCTGAGGAGCTTCCTTTTTCAATATTTTCTAAAGATTCTAAATGTAAAAGCCATTCTTTAGGATATTTCTCTAATACTTCGTTGATGAGTGAATCAGATGGACAAGTAGAAGAGATATTTAGATCAGCTATTTGGTCATAAAGTTCAAATAGATGCTTTTCATCGTTAGAGTAATCGATTTTATGTGTGACTTCACTTGGTGCTTCCAGTTTCAGTTGATATCCTTCGGCATCCGCTACACCAGCAAATACAGATGGAATTTGTTCTCCAATACCCATATCATATATTCCCCATTCTGGTTGAAATAAAATCTGGTCTTTGTATTCTACAGTGCATGTTTCAAAACTCAACAGCAAAAGCTTATTGTTTTTTCTCGTTGTACTTTTTAATCTCCCTCTTACCTTTAAACCACTGTCAAATTCTAGGTTACAGGATTTTCCAACAATAATATTCATTTTTTCTAAATCAGAATCCTCTAAAAGCCTCATCGGTTTTAATGCTCCTTTAAGTTTCCCAACAGCAGTTCCATAACCATGTTCATGATAATCTTTTTTATGGCCTTCTAGTACTTGATTTTGAAAACTCAAAATACTGGGACCGGTGGTTTGGATATATACAATATGAGCGCCTTCGGCAATTAAATTTGTAAATACTCCACTCACTTGTAAACCACTTCTTAAAACAGCGGTGGCTAAATCTTTAGATTCGATAGCTTTATTAATCCCTTGAATTCCACCAATATTTAACGACATAGTAGCTGCAAATTCATCGAGCACAGTGTTTAAGTGCTTAAAATCAGGAGTTACAAATAATTGAGGTTGAGGTTTAGTGATATCAAAAGAAAAATCCATGGCTTCTAAACTATAAGGAATCTTTTCAACCTTGTTGCTCATTGCCCAAACACTTTCGCCTATAGAAGAAAGTAGTCCAGCACCATATATTTGAGGCTTTTCAAGGCTTCCAATTAAACCATATTCTACCGTCCACCAGTGCAAATTACGTATTAATGCCATCTCAGAAGGTGGGCTAGGGTTAGTTTCTAATTCCACAATGGCATCCTCAGCTTTTTTAATATCCTCTTCAATTGTTCGAGGATCTGCTTTTAAAATTGAAAGATGACGAATAGCCTCATATAGCTTATAATCGTAGGCGCTACTGAATGCTTTTGAGCCAATATCTCCAAACTTTCTTAGGTATTCAGCATACTCACTATTTGCAATAATAGGTGCATGTCCTGCTGCTTCATGCACAATATCGGGAGCAGGTGTGTATTCCAATTGATCTATTGAGCGTATATCAGCAGCAATAACCAATACATTGTATTTTTGAAACTCCATAAATGCAGCTGGAGGAATGAACCCATCAACACAAACTGCTCCCCAGCCAATTTTCTGCAGAATATCATTCATATCCTTTAGTGAAGGGATTTTGTCGATACTTATTCCCGTTTTATTTAAACCTTCAAGGTAACTTGAATGAGCAACGCTTGAGAGGTAATCTAAGTTTCTTCGCATCACATAACGCCAAACCGCTTGGTTTCGTCCGGTATATTGTGCATAGTTTTGGTCTATTATAAAATCTTTTAAATGATGTGGGAGTTTTTCTATTACTGGATTAATCTTCATATACTATTAGGAAATAAGGTTGATTGGTAAAAATAGTAAAAAATGATATCTAATCGAATTGAATATGTTGTAGGGATTGAATTTTGCAAAAGATTAACAGCTTGAAGTGTCAATAAAACCAATGAATACAAGAGCTTACTTGTTAACACAGGTTAAAATGCTTACCATTTATCATATTAATATTATCTTTGAGTCTTGTAACTATACAAACATTATATCGTCACTAAGTTATCCTTTAAAATCAAAAAAAATGAGAAGAATTTATCTATTATTAACCTTAGCTATAGTGGTAGGAGGTATGAACTCTTGCGACTGTGATCAGGCTAAAGACAAAAAATCGGAAATAGTGAAAGCAAAGCAGATCCCTTTGGAAAATTTCTTCAAAAATCCGGAGAAATCGAGTTATCAAATCTCTCCTGATGGAAGCTATTATTCTTATATGGCTCCTTATGAAAGTAGAATGAATATTTTTATTCAGAAAAGAGGAGAAGCTGAATCCATTCAGTTAACAAAAGAAGTAGACAGAGATATTGCAGGATACTTTTGGCCAAATGATGAGCAAATTGTATTCTTAAAAGATACTGGTGGAGATGAAAACTATCGTCTTTATGGTGTTAATATTGATGGAACCAATCCTATTAGCTATACAGAGTTCGAGGGAGTAAGATCACAGATTATTGATGATCTGCCAGAACAAAAAGACTTTATGATTATTGGTTTAAATAAAAGGAATCCTCAAGTTTTCGATCCTTATCGCCTTAATCTTAAAACTGGTGAAATGGAAATGATAGCAGAAAACCCTGGTAATATTCAAGGTTGGATGCTCGATCATGAAGGCAAATTGAGAGTTGCTATTTCTCTAGATGGTACAAGCCAAAGTGTTTTATATAGAACCACAGAACAAGATGAGTGGAAAAATATTTTAACAACTAACTTTAAAGAAGGTTTTAGCCCTCAGTTTTTTACATTCGATAATAAAAATATCATAGGAAGTTCAAATATTGGTAGAGACAAATCTGCGATTGTAGAGTTTAATCCTTCTACTGGTGAAGAAGTAAGAGTTCTTTATAAAAATGATGATTATGATGTGGATGGTGTTTCTTATTCAAGAAAGAGAAAAGTAATTACCGCTGCTCGTTATACGGGTTGGAAAAGCGAACGTCATTTCTTTGATGCTAAATCAGAGGAAATGTACAAGAAACTAGAAAAACACCTTTATGGTTATGAGATTGCTATTACAGCCAGTAACGATAATGAAAATACTTATATCATCAGAACATATAGCGACAAGTCATTAGGCTCTTATTATATTTACAACACTGATACCGATGAGATTGAAAAAATAGTAGAAGTAAGTCCTTGGATTGATGAAAATGAAATGTCGAATCAACTGCCAATTAGTTACACTTCTCGTGATGATTTAAAGATTCATGGATATTTAACCTTACCTAAAGGTTACACCATGGAGAACGCTAAAAACCTGCCTGTTGTGATAAATCCTCATGGTGGTCCTTGGGCAAGAGATAGCTGGGGATTTAATCCAGAAGTTCAATTTTTAGCCAATAGAGGATATGCTGTTTTACAGATGAATTTCCGCGGTTCTACAGGTTATGGTCGTCAGTTTTGGGAAGCTTCATTTAAAAAATGGGGACGCGAAATGCAAGATGATATCACCGATGGAACAAATTGGTTAATTGAAAAAGGGATTGCAGATCCTGAGAAAATAGCCATTATGGTGGATCTTATGGTGGATATGCTACGCTTATGGGATTAGTAAAAGAACCAAAATTATATGCTGCAGGTGTTGATTATGTTGGTGTTTCTAATATGTTCACTTTCATGAAAACTATTCCTCCTTACTGGAAGCCTATGTTGGATATGATGTTTGAAATGGTAGGTGATTTAGAAGCAGATAGTGTGATGCTACGTGAAGTATCTCCAGTTTTCCATGTGGATAAAATTGAAGCTCCATTGTTTATTGCTCAAGGTGCTAACGACCCTAGAGTAAACGTTGATGAGTCTGACCAAATGGTTGCTGCAATGAAAGAAAAAGGAGTGGATGTAGAATATCTTGTAAAAGATAATGAAGGTCATGGTTTCAGAAACGAAGAAAATCGTTTTGAGTTTTATAGAGCCATGGAAGCATTCCTAAATAAGCAATTGAAAGAAGAATAATCTCTTTTAGAGAATAAAGATAGTAAAGCCACATTCCAAATTTATTGCTGGGTTGTGGCTTTTTTCGTTTTTATAAAAGATTAATAATGTTTTCTAGCCTCCTCCAAAATCTCAATAATTAAATTTATTGGGATATCAAGTTCGGGGTCTATTGGCAGGACCTTCATCTTTTTTCTGTTGCCTTGCTCCAACATTGTATTTTCTAATAAGTTTCCTTTAGCAAATCCAATATATGGTAGCTTCCCTTTTTTTTGTTTGTATAAATAACAGAACATCTTGTCATAATAAGTAAAAAAAGGAATTTGATATTTCCAAGTTTCCTTAATATCTGGATTAAAATCTAAAATGATTTTCCTGAGACTTAAAAAGCAAGACTTAGTAGGCTCTTTTTGATTTTCGTAAAATTCTTCAATTGCACTTAACATGTCACAAAAATAGTTAACAACATGGACCTGTTGTTATTCTTAGCATTCTGTTTTGAAAATAAACCAAATTTTGCTTTTTACGGGTTAACCAAAGAGAGGATAAACAAAGACTGAGGCTAATGATAAGATAGGTTTACACAATATTTTGCGATACCGTAAAGTCTTCTATATTTCTTGCGATTTCTCACTATAGCAAATTAACCTTTCTCAATAAAATCATTCCTGTATTAATTAGAATAATTAGTATTTTTTATCATCTTTTTTTCAATTACATTTTATACTTTTGCAGCCATGGAAGAAATGATATTAATACTTGATTTTGGTTCTCAGTATACTCAGCTTATAGCTCGAAGGATCAGAGAGTTGAACGTTTATTGTGAAATACATCCTTATAATAAAATCCCTAAAATGGGTTCGCATATAAAAGGTGTAATTTTATCAGGAAGTCCTTTCTCGGTAAGAGATGAGGAGGCTCCAAAACCAGATTTAGCTGCTATTAGAAAAGTATATCCTCTTTTGGGAGTATGTTATGGTGCTCAATTATTATCTCAATATGATGGTGGAGAAGTGATGCCTTCTGAGATTCGTGAGTATGGCAGAGCTAACCTTTCCTATATTGATGAAACTCATGAGTTGGTGAAAGGAATGACAAATGGTAGTCAAGTATGGATGTCGCATGGTGATACTATTTTGAATATCCCTCAAGATTTCGAGATTATAGCTTCTACACACGATGTAAAAGTTGCTGGATATCATATCAAAGGGGAACAAACTTATGGTATTCAATTCCATCCTGAAGTTTATCATTCTGTGGAAGGAGCCAAATTGTTAAAGAATTTTATTGTTGATATTTGTGGCTTATCACAATCTTGGACCCCAGATTCTTTTGTTGATATTACTGTTGCTGAACTTAAAGAAACTTTAGGGGATGATAAAGTAGTATTAGGATTATCTGGAGGAGTAGATTCCTCAGTTGCTGCTTTACTGTTACATAAAGCAATTGGTAAAAACCTACATTGTATTTTTGTTGATAATGGTCTTTTGAGAAAGAACGAGTTTGTGGAAGTTCTTGAGTCATATGAGCACATGGGATTAAATGTAAAAGGCGTTAATTCTGCTGATAGATTCTATAAATCATTAGAAGGATTAACAGATCCTGAAGCCAAGAGAAAAGCAATAGGAAAAACCTTTATTGAGGTATTCGATGATGAAGCCCACCTTATTCAAGATGTTAAGTGGTTGGCTCAAGGAACCATCTATCCAGATATTATAGAATCTGTAAGTGTAAAAGGACCTTCTGCAACAATTAAATCTCATCATAATGTTGGTGGATTGCCAGATTATATGAAACTGAAAGTGGTGGAACCATTAAAAACTCTCTTCAAAGACGAAGTAAGAAGAGTAGGACGAGCCATGGAAATGAAACCAGAACTACTCAAGCGTCATCCTTTCCCAGGTCCAGGCCTTGGTATTAGAATTTTAGGTGATGTTACGGCAGAAAAAGTGAGGATTCTACAAGAGGTAGATCATATTTTTATTCAAGGATTAAAAGACAATGGTCTTTACGATATGGTTTGGCAAGCAGGAGCCATGTTCCTTCCTATTCAATCAGTAGGAGTAATGGGAGACGAAAGAACCTATGAAAATGTAGTGGCATTAAGAGCGGTTTCTTCAACCGATGGAATGACAGCAGATTGGTCGCATTTACCATTTGAGTTTTTAGCAAAAGTTTCCAACGATGTTATAAATAAGGTAAAAGGAGTGAATAGAGTTGTTTACGATATCAGCTCTAAGCCACCTGCAACTATAGAGTGGGAATAGAAAATATTAGAAAAATGGCTCTGGTTTTTAAATCAGAGCCATTTTTTTTATGCTTAAGTTTTCTTGATTTTTAAAATTCCAATATTACTTAATTGCTTACTTAATCAAGCGAATATTTAAATCAGCATTATCTTTTGTTGCATTAATAAAATGTTTTGAATTCACTTTATTAGGGATATTTAAATGTAATACCTCTTTGTTTTCATCAATCACTTGCATATTAATGGGTGTTTTTCCTCCGCCTTCCATAACAATGGTTTTTAACTCATCCACCAAATTAGATGAAATATTATGAAGCATGATGCTGAGGTCTATTCTTCGAACATACTTTTCCATTACTTCTGAGAGCAATTCAATGGCATTAATTTTAAGTTCAAATTCATCGCGCCAACGAGGTTTTTCAGGCCCAACTTTTAATAGAATATACTGATCCTTCCTACTGAGGATACTTTTGTATTTCTCGAAATTCTCACCAAACATATTGATCTCGATGGATCCAGTATAGTCCTCCACCATAAACCGACCGAACGGTTTGCCTGTTTTTGTCATCATGGTGGTACTGGCTGGAATAGAGATGATTCCAGCAATAGTATAAGGTTTATCTCTCAATAATTTTAATTCATCAGTTTCAGGTTTTTTTCCTTCTTTATCTTTTTCGGTATTCATGACAATATGATTGAGCCTTTCCATTACCGATTGGAAACTCTTGATATCACTATTACAGAATTGCTTTAGCTCCATACTATAAGTATCAAGAGGGTGACCAGAAAGATAGAATCCTACCACATCATTTTCTTTTTTCAGAGCTTCCAACTGAGACCATGGTTCGGTAATTGGAATTTCTGGATCTGGAAGTTCCACAGAGCCTAAATCACCGAAAAGACTACCTTGGTTTGAATTCTGTTCAGCCTGAAATTTATGGCCATATTGAATAATCTTCTCTAAGAAAGTAGAGTTGTTTTCTGTATGAAAAAACACATGTCTTGGTGTTTTTTCGAAACTATCAAAAGCACCAGCATAAACCATGGACTCTAAACTTTTCTTGTTAACCGACCGTAGGTTTACTCGTTTTACCAATCCAAAAATACCTTTGAACTTTCCATTTTCTTTACGCTCCTCTATAATCATATCGGCAGCAGCACCACCAACACCCTTAATCGCATTCAAACCAAAACGAATATCACCTTCTTTATTTACAGCGAAATTTGTTCCCGATTCGTTAATATCTGGTCCTAAAACTTTGAATCCTTGATTTCTACAGTCATCTATAAAGAAGGTGACTTTTTCAATATCACTCATATTGTTACTCAAAACTGCAGCCATAAACTCAGCGGGGTAATGTGCTTTTAAATAGGCAGTTTGATAAGATACATAGGAATAACAGGTTGCATGAGATTTGTTGAAAGCATATTTAGCAAATGCTTCCCAGTCACCCCAAATTTTATTGATCAGCTTGTCTGGATCTTTTTTAATCTCAGTACATTCTTTCATAAAGCGCTCATTTGCTTTACAACCGCTAATAAATAATACTTTAAGCTCATCCATCATGGCTTTAATCTTCTTACCCATAGCTTTACGCAAGGAATCAGATTGTCCACGCGTAAAATTAGCCAGCTGACGAGAAAGAAGCATCACCTGTTCCTGATAAACAGTAATACCATAGGTTTCTTCAAGATATTCCTTCATCATAGGAACATCATATTCAATGGGCTCTTGTCCATTTTTACGTTTTACAAAGCTTGGTATATATTCCAATGGGCCTGGTCTGTAAAGCGCATTCATTGCAATAAGATCTTCAAAACGAGTTGGTTTGAGCTCTTTGAGATATTTTTTCATTCCAGCAGACTCAAACTGGAATAATCCAGTAGTATCCCCGTCAGAATAAAGTTGATAGGTTTTCTCATCCTCCAAATCAACATTTTCAATATCAATATCAACACCCTTCGATTCTTTGATGTTTTCAACTGCATGTTTAATGATGGTCAATGTTTTTAGGCCCAAGAAATCCATCTTTAATAGACCTATATCTTCCACATGTTTTCCATCGTATTGGGTCACATACTTTAATTCCGAATCTCTTGCCGTACTAATGGGAACAAAATTCTCTAAATCTTCTTTCCCAATAATTACTCCACAAGCATGAACACCAGTATTTCTAACAGATCCCTCTAGAACTTCAGCATATTTTAAAACCTCAGCAGCTTCTCCATGACCTCTTCTAATAGTACTTAATTCAGGAACTTCTTTAAAGGCATCTTTCAATGAAATTCCAGGACGTGTAGGAATTAGTTTTTGAAGTTGCATGGTTTCAGAAAGCGGATATTGTTGAACTCTACCCACATCACGAATAGCCGACTTGGCAGCCAAGCTTCCAAAAGTCACAATATGAGCAACTCGTTTTTCGCCATATTTATTAACCACCCATTCCATAATCTTTCCTCTACCTTCATCATCGAAGTCAATATCGATATCGGGCATGGATATACGGTCAGGATTTAAGAATCTTTCAAACAGCAAATCATATTTTACCGGATCTATTTCTGTAATGCGAAGGGAATAAGCAACAGCAGAACCAGCAGCAGAACCACGACCAGGGCCTACAATGACTCCCATATTTCGAGCAGCAACTAAGAAATCCCAAACAATAAGAAAGTATCCAGGGAATCCCATCTTTTTGATGGTAGCCAATTCGAAATCTAATCGTTCAATTAACTCTTCGGTTAATACTTCACCCCAACGCATATGGGCACCTTCATAAACAATGTGCCTGAGATAATCATTCTCGTCAGTAAATCCTTCAGGTAAAGAGAAGTCGGGCATAATGGGCTTAGAATCTAAAGGATAATTCTCCACCTTGTCAACGATTTCTTGAGTATTGGCAATACATTGGGGGAGGTCTTTAAACAATTCAATCATCTCCGATTGAGTTTTAAACCATTCCTGACCAGAATATCTAAGGCGACTAGGATCGTCGATGTTTTTTCCTGTACTAATACATATTAGACGATCTTGAGCCCCAGAATCCTCTTTATTTACATAATGAACATCATTGGTAGCCACAGTCTTGATGCCGTATTTTTGGCCCATTTCCAGAAGCTTTTGATTCACAAAGACCTGATCATCATAAACTTTACTATCAAGTTCTGGATCACCTGATTGGTGCCTTTGTAATTCTAAATAGAAGTCCTCACCAAATAAATCTTTATACCAAAGAGCGGCTTTTTCTGCTTCACTTTGGCTTTCGTTCATTAATTTCTGATTAACTTCGCCTCCCAAACAAGCTGAAAGTGCAATCAATCCTTCTGCATTCTGACTTAGTAATTCTTTATCTATACGAGGTTTATAATAGTTTCCTTCTAACCACGAAAGGCTAACCATTCTCATTAAGTTCTGATACCCGGCTCTATTTTTTGCAAGGAGAACCAGGTGCCAACCACTACCATCAATTTTAGCTTCCTTACGATGCATACCTCTTTTGGCAACATAAACTTCACATCCTAAAATGGGTTTAATGCCCTTGCCAGTTAGAACCTTATGGAATGTTTTAACCCCAAACATATTCCCATGATCGGTAATGGCAACGGCTTCCATTCCATCATTTAAAGCTTTTTCAGCCATGCGAGGAATAGAGGTGGCTCCATCGAGAATAGAATAAGGTGTATGAAGGTGTAAGTGGCTATATTTCAGTTTACCAATAACGGTGGTATCTATTACGGTATCCGCTTTTTTAAATTCTGGTTGAGTAATATTTTCGGAGGAGTCTGAATCACCAAGATCATGAGCATCATAAGGTTGAGTATTCAGTCCGATGGCTTGAATGGTGTCTGGGTTGGCCAGTTGAAACTCTTCGGTTTGTTCCTCAGAAAAATGCAGTTTTCCTGCTTCAATTACTTTGAGTCGGATGAGTTCGAGAAAACAACGAGCGGTAGCTTCCACATCGGCAGCAGCATTGTGTGCCATATCGAAGGCCTCCCCAAAGAGTTTCTCATGGAGTTCACCAAGTTTAGGCCATTTAAACTTTCCACCTTTACCACCAGGAATAGCACAGTAATTAGTAGATTCATTTTTTGTATCTAAAGTAGCACGTTCAAAAAGCGGAGTGGCAATACTTTTTCTGTGGAATTCGGCTCCAATTACATTATTGTCAAATTCTATATTATGCCCAACAACAAAATTGGTTTTCTTAAGGGTTTCGTTAAACTCATCTAAAACCATACTTAAGGCAACTCCTTGTTTTTCTGCCCTTTCGGTAGTAATACCATGTACTTTAACTACGGCATAAGGAATTTCATATCCTTCTGGTTTTATAATGTAGTTTTTAACTTCAATCAACTGGCCTTTGTCATCATGCAACTGCCAGCTAATCTGTACCATACGCGGCCAGTTATCTGAATTGGTGATGGGAGCATTATAATCCTTAGGTAAACCAGTGGTTTCGGTATCGTAAATTAAAAACATAAAACAGAATTAGGTTGAAAATGAGTCTTCAAAAATACCCAAAAAACATGGACTAATCTGGCTTGTTAGTAATTTATAAAAATATGAATATTAGCGACTTATTGCTTTTGTTAATAAGTTAATCCAAATGTGAAAAACTGAGTTGACTTGAATCGATTATTGAACAACGAATTTATAATCAACAGATTTATTGTTTTCTGTTAACCTTAGCAGATATAATCCTGATTCT
>JADGDY010000003.1 GCA_016744655.1 Bacteroidales bacterium
TAACGATAACGAATCTTAAAATATAAGCGGTTCCATCTACGAAATGGAGCTGCTTTTTTTATATCTTACAACAAAGGATATGATTAATACTATTATTTGTTTTCTAAATATTCATCTATAGCTCTTTGGGTTATTCTGCCATCCTTGGTAGTTTTAAGCAGCCCCTTTTCAATTAAGCTTTTTATTTTCCTGTAGGTAGTATTCATTTGCTTAGCTACCTGGTTAATATAATAGACTGTGTTTGGATGTATTCTCTCTTTATCATACTCTCGTAAAGCATCCTTAATAGTTTCTTTTAAAATCTCTGTTGCAATATTTTGTCCCATGACCTCAGTTTTTTAATTGTTTTATTGTTAAGTTTGTAAAAATAAACAGGTTCAAAATTAGCAATATTTCTTTCGCGACGCAAGCGTTTTCTTGCTCTACGAGAAAGTTTCATCGTTCTTATTTTGATAATTATTTATATAATTTTGATTTACAGATGATTAAAACGGGTGAAGTAATAAAAAATATTTTAAAAAAAAGAGGGCTAACCATTAAATATTTAGCTGAACAAACTGGTTATACCAGGCAAGGTTTATCATTCGCATTAAATAATGGTGATTTAAAAGTATCAAGTCTAGAAAAATTCGCGGATGTATTAGAGGTAGATATTTGTGAGTTTTTTGAGACACCAGAAAGGAATAAGTTCGAAAAAGAAGTTGAATATTTTATTACGAACTCTAACCCTTTATATTTTGAAAAATCAAAAATAGAACCAACAAAGGAAGAATTCCCATTTACTATAAAGGATAAATTCTTTATCACATCACTTAATAATATATATATTGATTTCACATTAGCAGAGCCTATTGAATACTTGAACAAAAGGTACAGAAAAGACATTAAACTAATCACAATAAAACGAATGGAGAAAAACTTTCCTATGTACTTATTTTACTCTTCTAAAAACAAAATAGAATACATTAATGTTAATAGGAAACCTTTATTCTCTAAAGTACTAAAACACTTATTTCCAAGAATAAAGGATGATGAAATTGAACGAATACAACTATCAGCATCTGCTAGAGAAGTTGCCTTTTTAAATTTTTTAGAGAAGAGTGCATTTGTTAATTGGTACAAAAAGACATATAAGGTTGATAATAGCTCTGTGAATCGTTTTTTGTTAAATATTGCTAGGGATTTTCCTATAGATTTTAGTGCTTAAAAAAAACTACGAACATGAAAAATCACCATTAGTTCTACAACAAAATCACCCCAATGTATAAAGAAAATCACCTGTTTCACACTCCAGAAAACGACACGGTTGTATGGAGATATATTGATTTCACGAAGTTTGTTGATTTAATAACAAGCAGTAATTTATTTTTTTGTCGTTCAGATAAATTTGATGACCCATACGAAGGAATGTTTCTATTAAAGGATTACGATGAGACAAAGAATATGCTTCAAGGTCAAGAATTAACTAAAAAATTTTACTTTCTTAATTGCTGGCATATAAATAATAATCAGTCAGACGCTATGTGGAAAATTTTTCTAGATACCAAAAATGGAATTGCAATAAAAACTACTGTTGGGAAAATCATTAAAAGTCTGGAGAAATCAAAAGACAATATTTATATAAGCAAAATATACTATCGAGATTATAATAAAAGTACATTTACTGAATTAATGTTTGAACCTCAAAATAATAGGGCCACTGGGCGAGGTGGTAGCGTAAGTCAATTTAATTATAAACGAATAAGCTTTGAACACGAAAAAGAATTACGATTATTCTACATAGATATGCCAATTCCTCATGCAATAAAAAATGGTATTCAAAGAGAACCCTTGGATAAAAAGCTTATAAAAGCCGATATTAATGAATTAATTGGTGAGATAGTTATTGCTCCTTTCGCAGACGCATGGTTTCAAGAAATGGTCAAAAAACTTTTATGCAAGTTAAAATTAAACTTTAAAATAACACATTCTGGTTTGTACGAACTAAAAGATTAATACCTTTGAATAATGAGAATAGAGATAAAAAACTTCGGTCCAATTAGTAATATGTCCTTTGATCTTAAGAAGGATCTACATCTTATTTATGGAGAAAATGCAATTGGAAAATCATATGGTGCCTATTGTGTTTATTGCTTATTAAAAAATTTCAAAAATATAAATTATGATAATAGCAGTTTTTTTTATCTAGGTCGCTCCCAAGCATCTAGGGATATAGAACATATTGTAAAAAATGTTCTGAAAAAAATAAAAACATCCAATAAAAATGAATTTATTAATTTAAATTCCGTTGTTGAAGAGTTTATTATTACCCAATTATCATTAAGCATTTTACCAGGGATAATAAACTCTTTCCAAAATACATTTTCATCTTTAAGTAATTTAAAGAATAGATATTCCGATGAATATTACAATTTGACATTCCACCTTGATAATAGCCAAATGATCATAGGATCTGACGAATATGGCAAAGCGATCATCACTAGTTTTACACTAAATAATGCTATACAAGGAATATTAAAGGATACAAAAACCACTAAATTTTCTATTTATACTAATCATAAAAAAACCTTTGGAGTAGCAAATGAAAAACATTTCACTTTAGAATTAGCAAAATACATTGTAGGTGAAATTGCATTTACTATTAAACAACTTCAAGATAATATTAATGAGATATACTTTTTGCCCGCATCAAGATCTGGTCTTTATCAAGCACTGAATGCTTTTACCCCTATCATGGCAGAAATGACTCAAAACAGATTCTTTATTCAAAATAGAAATATCGAGCTACCTTCATTACCGGAACCATTAGCTGACTACTTTATCGATTTATCCACCTTAAAAACTAGTCATTTAAATAAAGAGTTTGATAATATCATAAGTACAATTGAGAACGACATTCTGCATGGCAAAGTTGTATGATGATGATGCAAAAAAAATCATATACATCCCACACAACCTCAATCTAAGGCTAGATCTCTCAGAAGCTTCATCAATGGTTTCTGAACTATCACCAATAGTCATCTTCTTACGTCACATAATCAGCAACAAATATCAATCATCTAGAAGAAGTACTTATAACTCACCTTTTACTGTTGGTTTCTTTCCGAGAAAAAAAGAGAGAACAAACTTTAATAGTATATTATTTATTGAAGAACCTGAAGCACATCTACATCCGGAAATTCAGGTTAAGATCATGTCTGTTTTTACAAAACTGATCAAATTTGGAATTAAAATCATTATGACTTCGCATAGTAATTACATGCTGAACAAACTCAATAATTTAATTCTTGACAAAGAAATGGACAGCTCAAAAATAGAAGTATACCATTTAATTCGAACCCCTCAGGGTTGCGTTGTTAACCAAGATATGTCAATCTCAAATGAAGGTATTTATGATGACAATTTCACAAATATTACGAGAAAACTTTATGATGAACGAATGAATATACTAGAGAAGGATGAGTAATAATATTAACCGGATTAAAAATGATCCTATCCTATCACATTTCATTTGTGATAATTGTTCAGAAAATGACATTAGTGTCACATTCGATCAAAGAATAAATAAAGAAGAATATGTAATTATTAAAGTTGATGATTACTATAATAGTCTCAATCGGGAACGCCCCCCCCCATCACCAGATTGTCTAATAGTATTAAAATGCAATGATATTGAATATTCATTATCAATTGTCGAATTGAAAGCTATAAAAAACTCTCAAGGATTCACATTTGACAACATGATTGGTAAATTCGAAACTTGTGTGTATGACTTTATAGAACACAAATTCTCAGAACTATTGTTCATAGATTACAAAAGAATAAAGCTTTTTTTTGTAAGTGACATAGAGATCTATCGCAGAGATATTGGACTAAAAATGGAACTTCTGATGAATACTCGAATTAGATATGGAAATAAATCATTAATGATTACTCCTTACAAACCTACCCCAACTATTAAAAGATGCTATTAATTCCCTGTACTCGAATCAATAAAAAATTAGTTTTGATAATTAATATCATACCCATTCCTTAAAAGAATCCTTCAAGGAGTCAACATTACTACCCTGAGCCATATTGATATAAATTTGCGCGGTCTCGGTTTTATTAATTCCCATAAATCGCATCACTGTAAAAACGTTTCCTGTTTCTTTGGCTAGATTGGTTCCAAAAGTATGCCTGGCTAAATGGCTAACAAAATGTTTTCCTTCAATTCCACTCTTAGCCTGGATAGATTTTAATATTCTATTATAATTGGGGTCAGATGAATAATCAAATACCAAACTATCTGTTTTATCTTCGCTTTCTAGAGCTTCTAAAACGAGTTTCTCAGCTCTACCACCAAACAATGAATAAAGCGGTAAATAAACCTCCTTATCTACTTTATACATGCGATGCAGATAAATAGACCATCCCTCCTCTTCTTTCCTGAAATGGGATTTTCTAAGCTGCCTTAAATCTGATATTCTTAATCCGGTGTAACAACCAAACAAGAACTTTTTAAGATGTGGTACATAATGTGGTTCAATGGTATCAATCAATCTTTCCAAAATATCTAGTTCGGCCCTGGATAAATAGTCCTTTTTGGTTCTTTCGCTTACACGCTTTAAATTCTCATAAGGATTCTTTTCAATTAAACCTTCTTTCCTGGCTATATTTAAAGCTGCTTTTAAATGTTTCTCCAATGAATCAATATAGTTTTTCCTTAATGGTGCTTTTACTTCTTTCGATTTCTGTATTTTTTGCTCAAACAAGAAGCTTCTAAACTTAGATACAAATGCATAATCAATTTCATAAAGATTCAGCCCAGGGGCGAAAACCTTCAACCACTTTAACAGGTTCTTTTTATTATGCCTGGTACTGTCTTCCAAAGCCAAATTATCAAGCACCCTCTTTTGATAAAAATCATAGAAGTTGAAAATATCTGTGAGTCTTTTGGTTTTCAAAAAGGCCTCGATACTCTTTTTATCATATTTCTGATTTTGGCTTTCCATGTGAACACAATACTCTGTAATTTCCTTAATGGCCTCATCCATTAAAAAACCATCTCTTATATCTTTTGGCCGGTTCTTTTTCTCATCCCAAACCAATGTAGAAAGACCACATCGAATATAATTTCGAATCATGCTCTTTTTATAAACATTAAGCTCAATTGGTTTTAAAGATTTCTTGGTTTTATGGCGATCAAATACTGGAGTAATATTTACAGGACTTTCCATGATTTTGCATTTTCGGTGTAAATTGAAATTTTCGGTGTGAAAAACGGTGTAAAATTACAATGAAAATGGAAATAATGGGATTTTTTTGTTTGCTAAAATTTTCGTATCTTACTGATTGTCAATAATATCAACTTTTGGAATGTTATTGTTTTAGGCAAAAGTACCCCCAACAAGACTCGAACTTGTATCTAGTGTTTAGGAAACACTTGTTCTATCCCTTGAACTATGGGGGCATATCTATTATAATATTCCTATGTTTCTGTTCTAAATAGAAACAACCAGAAACAAAAAAAGGCTTATCAAATGATAAACCTTTTTTGCTCCTCTTCTTGGACTCGAACCAAGGACCCTCTGATTAACAGTCAGATGCTCTAACCAGCTGAGCTAAAGAGGAATATATCTTAAAGTTTTTTATTGAACTTTACTTTCTTAGCGTTTGACCTTAAAAGCGATTGCAAATTTACAAGCATTTTTTTAACCTGCAAACTTTTTCTGTTTTTTTTTACTTTTCTACAAACACCCGTAATCACTTATTTTTCAGAATGCTTTATCACAATTCCATAATATTAACTGAAATTATTTTTTCAAGAGCGTCATTTTTTTCGTCATATTTTTGAAAAACTGGCCCATTTATACACATTTCATCATCATTATCATTATAAAAAATCAATACCTAAAATCAATCAGATTCATTAAATTGAAATCCAATGAAACAAATTAACAAGAATTAATTCTTAGTCAGTATTATATGTTATTTTGTTTTATTCTTTTCTTTACTTTTGTGCCTCAATATTATAATGGAATTTATTTTTTTATGAAGATAAAAATCGTAAACAAATCAAAGCATCAACTTCCTGGATACGAAACTATTGCATCTGCAGGAATGGATTTAAGAGCCGAATTAGAATCCCCACTACATATTCAACCTTTAGGTAGAACATTAATCCCTACAGGCCTTTTCATGGAACTCCCGGTCGGTTATGAAGCCCAAGTAAGACCAAGATCTGGATTGGCCTACAAAAAAGGAGTTGGTGTGGTAAATAGTCCCGGAACCATAGATGCAGACTACAGAGGAGAAATAAAAGTTATTATTATCAACCTTTCCGAAACCGAACTTATTATTGAGGATGGTGAAAGAATAGCCCAAATGGTTATAGCAAAGCACGAGAGAGCAGATTGGGAATTAGTTGATTCCTTATCAGAAACCGACAGAGGTGCTGGCGGATTCGGTTCAACTGGAAAGAAATAAATCACAGAGAAAAAAAAGAAATGACTCTATTAAAACCAAAATACTGGCTTTTACTTGTATTACTATGTAGTTTCTCATCTGTTTTTAGCCAAAGTGCTAAAGATGAAAAGAAAGCAAAACAAGCCATGAACACCTTTCTGGATGCCGAGAAAAACAAAATGCTCGATAACTATCCAGAAGCCATTAAGCTTTACGAAAAAACACTCGATATAGATAAAGAATACGATCCTGCTATGTATGAGCTTGGTCGCCTTTATATTCTTCAACAAAAATACACCGAAGCGCTTTTTTGGGTAGAGAAGGCTTATAAGATTGATGACAGTAATAAATGGTATGCCCTCATCCTTATAGATTTATATAGGAACAACTATCAAATACCTGAAGCCATTGCTGTGTATGAACACTTATTGGTAAACGAACCTAATAACACAGATTATCTGTTGAGCATTTCAGGTCTATACACTGTTAGTGAAGATTTCAAAAAAGCCATTGAATCAATAGAAAAAATTGAAGGTATCGATGGTATTTCAGAAAAAACCAGATTGCAGATGAATAAGCTTTATATGCAAAATGGAGAGCCCAAAGAAGCCATAGAAGTAATGATAGAGCTGAGTGATGCTTTTCCCAATGAAGAGAAATACTGTAGCATGGTTGCTGAGTTGTATATGCAACAGCAAAAAACCGACAAAGCTTTAGAATGGTACGAAAAGGTTATAAAAATCAACCCCGACAATCCATATATCAAAATCACACTTGCTGATTTCTATGCCAAAAAAGACGACTTAAGTACTGCCTATAACTATTTAAAAGAAGGATATTCCAATCCAAATCTAGATATTGATACTAAAATCCAAGTTCTAGCTACTTACATGAATTCTAATAGACAAAGAAGCATTCAGAAAGAAAGAGCCTACGAATTGGTAGATATTTTGGCAACTACACATCCTGATAGTTATAAAGCACGCACAATATATGGTGAATTGCTTTTTAATGATAGCCTTTACCAAGAAGCTGCTAGAGAATTTGAAGCTGTGATAAAAATGGACAGTTCCAATTTCATCACATGGAATCAATTATTATATGCTTTAGGCATGGAAGATGACCACCAAAAAGTAGCCAACTTTAGCTCTAGAGCCATTGAATTGTTTCCAGAACAAGAGTTTCCATACTATGTGAATGCATTAGCCAATTTCAGATTAGAAGATACCAAGGCTGCCATTGCCACTTTAGAGCAAGGCCTGTATTTTGTTAGCAATCAAGATTTAGCAGAACAATTCTATATGTTACTTGGTGATGCTTATCACACTGAAGCCAATACCAAAAAAGCATATGAGAATTATGATAATTGTCTTAGAATCAACCCAGACAATAGTTTTGTTTTAAACAACTATGCTTATTATCTTTCATTAGAGAATAAAGATCTTGATAAAGCCAGAGAGATGGCCCTAAAAGCCATTGAACTAGATCCAAACGAAAACAATCTAGATACCTACGGATGGATTCTATATCTTTTGGAAGACTATCAAGAAGCCTTAAAGTATATATCACAATCCATAGATATAACCAAAGAACCAAGTGCTGTGGTACTTGAACACCTTGGAGATGTCTATATGGCCATGGGAAATACTAAAGAAGCCAGAAGCAATTGGAAAAAAGCCAAAAAAGCTGGTGGTGATGCAAAAATCTTAAACGAGAAGCTTAAGCAAAAATAGAATGATGATTAAAAAAATTAAGATAGCTTTTGCTTTTCTATCGATACTCATATTGATATCTTCTTGTAATACTCAAAAGAGAGGTTATAGAAGTCCAATTAAAGAGGAGGGCGCTGATTATTTATTGTCCCAGATGAAGGCCAATGAAAACCACTTTGAAACATTCAGTGCAAAAGCTTTAGCGAGTTTTACGAGTAAAGGTAAAACCAACGATCTAAAGCTCAATATTCGCATTAAGAAAGACAGTGTGATATGGGTTTCAATTTCGGCTGGAGTAGGTTTAGAAGCAGCACGAGTAATGCTCACTAACGATTCGGTGTTGTTTCTTAACCGACTAGACAAAACTTTCTTTGCAGGCAATTACAACTTTATTAATAAGATGATCAATGCGCAAGTTGACTTTGATATAGTCCAAGCCATATTAACAGGTAACGATTTCACTTGGTACGATTATCAAGAATTAAAAGCTACCGTTGCTCAGGATCAATATCAATTAGAGTCGGCTCATCGCAGAAAAATGAAGAAATACATAAAAGCTCACGATGCAGTTGCTCAGGTTATTTATCAAAGTCTTTGGTTGAATCCCACATCTTTTAAAATTGAAAGGCTTAAAATCAAAGAAATAAAAAACGACAATAAAAAGATTGTAGCCGATTATGCAGATTTCAAGGAGGTGGATGGTCAAGTTTTACCTACACAATACAACCTGACCATATCTGCAAAAGAGATCGTTGAAATTGATGCCACTTTGATGAAGGTAAATTTAGAAAAAGAACTATCTTTCCCTTTTAATATACCTTCTAAATATACAGAGATAAAATGATGATTATCAACACATATTATAATTCCACAAAGAAGCAATTAAGCTCCTTATTGGTTTTATTTTTGATAATCTTTACTTTTTCTACTGGTTTTTCTCAATCCACGAAAAAAATAAATTCTCAAATTCAACTCCTCGAAAAAGAGATTAGTTATACCAACGAGCTCCTCAAAGAAACTCAAAAAAGCAAAAGCGTTTCCCTGGTTCAGATCAAATTGCTCGATCAACAGATTAAAAAGCAGCAACGATTATTAAAAAAGCTTCGCCAAGAAGTACAATTGGTGAATCAACAAATTGCTGACAAACAGCTCATGGTGAGCCAAAAAGAAAAAGAACTTCTGGGTTTGAAAGATGAATATGCATTGATGATAGTATATTCTCAAAAAAACCTCAATCAATACGATAGAATGATGTTCGTATTTGCTTCTAAAGACTTCAATCAGGCATTTAAAAGACTGAAATACTTTGAGCAATACAGTGCTTACAGAAAAAAGCAAGTTCAAATTATTGAGCAAAAACAAGATAGCCTAAATAGTTCCATAGTAAAACTTAGAGATTTAAAATCTCAAAAAGAGGAGCTTAGAAGAAAAGAAGAGAACGAAATTTCTCAAATCAATAAAAAGAAAATCAAGCAAGAGCGTGGATTACGAGATTTAAGAGGGCAAGAAAAAAAGCTTAAGAAAGATCTAAAGAAGAAAAACAACCAAAAGAATAAACTGAAAAAAGAGATTGAGAAGATTTTAGCTGCAGAAGCTAAAAAAGCAAAAGAATTCAGTTTAACACCTGACCAAATACAGCTATCGAAAAACTTCGATGGAAATAAAGGTAAACTACCTTGGCCAGTTGCCAAAGGAGTGGTTTACAGTAGTTTTGGAGAACACGCTCACCCAGTTTTAAAAGGGATTAAAATTCGTAACGATGGCATTGACATTGTTACCAATGAGAGCAGTAATGCAAGAGCTGTTTTCGATGGAGAAGTCAGAAGTATTATTTCTGTACCTGGTTCTGCAAACTTTGCAGTTCTAGTAAAACATGGCCAGTTTTTCTCTCTATACTCAAACCTAGAAGAGGTTTTTGTTAAACCAGGTGATCAAATAAAAGTGAAACAAGATATTGGGAAAATAGCAAAAGACCCCGAGGATAAAACCACTAAACTACAATTTCAAATTTGGAAGAGTACTAGCAAGTTAAATCCTGTTCACTGGTTAGCGAAATAGGCTATTGAATTAAGAATACAATGAACCAAAATATATCAAAGCATTTAATATGAACATCCAAAACGACCAAAGAATAGTACTAAGTCTCGACGCAGGAGGAACCAACTTAGTATTTTCTGCCATGCAGGCAGGAAAAATGTTAGGAAAAGAAATCATCCTTCCAGCTAAGGTTGATAGCCTAGAAGCTTTCTTAGAAAGAATAACCAATGGATTTGAACAAGTAAAACAGCAAGCAGGAAGTGCTGATGCCATTAGCTTTGCATTTCCTGGTCCTGCCGATTACCCTAAAGGTATTATTGGCGATTTAGAGAACCTCCCGGTGTTTAGAGGTGGTGTAGCTCTGGGTCCATATTTGGAAAAGAAGTTCAATATCCCTGTTTTCATTAATAATGATGGCGACCTATTTACTTTAGGTGAAGCTTTAGGTGGATTCTTGCCTTTGATTAATACAGCATTAGAGAATTCAGGAAACCCTAAACAATACAAGCAATTAATTGGTGCTACTTTTGGAACAGGGTTTGGAGGAGGACTTGTGGTGAATCAACAACTCATAATTGGTGACAATAGTGCTGGTGGAGAGATTAACAGAATGGGAAACATCCTCTATCCTGAGTACACATCAGAAGAAAGCGTCAGCATTAGAGGTATTAAAAGAGTTTATGCTAGAGAGTGTAATATAGAAATAGAAAAATGCCCTGAGCCTTTTCAAATATTCAAAATAGCTCAAGGTCAAGAGGAGGGTAATAAAGAAGCTGCCAAGCTTAGCTTTAAAGAATTAGCTATAGTTGCTGCAGATACCCTAGCAAATACCATAACCATATTTGATGCTCCAGTGGTTATTGGAGGTGGATTAAGCGGTGCTCATGAGCTTATTTTACCCACTTTAGTGGAAGAGCTGAACAAGAAGTTCGAGACTCCCTGCGGCGGCGAGGTACAGCGTATGGAAGTTTTTGCCTATAACTGGAATCACAAAGATTGCCAAGCCGACTTCCTAAAAAATAGTGGCCAGAAAGTAATCATCCCAGAAACCACAGAAGAAATCAATTATGATCCTATTAAAAAAGTAACTGTTGGTATTAGTCAATTGAAAACTGGTGGAGCAGTAGCTCTAGGAGCTTATGCTTTTGCCATTCTGAAACTTGACAAATAGTAATCGTTATTAAACGTTACGGTTGGGTAGTATTTTATTTATCTTTACGTTTCAAACCAATTTATATTTGTTATGAAACGATTCTTATTTTTATCTAGCTTTTTAATCATCCTATTTTCTTGCAATAAGAAAGATGAAAAATCCTATGTGGATCAAGCATCAGTTCCAGCCGTCACAAACTTTGAAGGCACACGAAACAATTCTGGAATACACTTAAGCTGGTCCTATGCTTATTCCGGAAGCATCAATTATTTTATCCTTTATTACTCACCAGGAGGCGAAGAAACCGATACTATTTCTGCTTATGAAAGTCAATATTCCATCTACCCTGTTCAGGGAGACACCAATTACAGCTTTCACCTAAAAGCTGTGGATAAATATGAAAATGCTTCACAAAGAGCTGTCTTAAGGATGTCAACTTATTAAGCAGAAGTTTAATTAGTTAATATTAAGCTCTGTTAACTTTAGCCAATTTAAGTACTTCTAACTCTAAGTATTTCCAACACTAAAAAAGGCTACTGATTCCTCTTAGTTACCTTCCAAATACCAGATTTCACACCTCTAGAAAAGCGAAAGAAGCCAATAAACAAGGCCAAATTCATACTATAGAAATGCGTGATAAAACGGAGGAGTCTAGAATTAACACTGATCTTTTTCAAAAGAGAGTCGATGAATGGAATGGAGAATCCAACTATCTGAAGCCAAAAAGCCAATTGGTAAAAAGGAGTATTCCAGAGTAAGGCCGAGCTAAAAAGACTAATGAGTAAGAAAAACGGACCTAACCAACGCAATACTTTATGAGATAGAAAAGTAAAAGCAACTCCGCTATTCAATGGCCAAAGTATATGTCCGAACCATTTAAGATTTTGGAAATTCCCTGTGGCAATTCTGATTTTTCGAATCAATTCTATTTTTAAATCATTACTCACATCTTCAAAAACCTTAGCTTCCAAATTATTAACTGCTAGTTTTCCTTTTTCAAAAATCTTCATGTTGATGTAAAAATCATCCACTAAGGCATTTGATGGCACCTGACTATAATCTTCTCTTCTAATAGCATAACAACCACCAAAAGGTCCCATCATACTGCCCCAAACTAAAGACTCGTATTGCTTAATATAAACCTCTCTGGAAATATATGCTTTCTCTTGATGACTAATACCCTCTTTCTTCAATCCTCTATTAATCATATTAGTGTCCACCAAACCTATTTTCTCATCGGTAAACGGTCGAGCAATCTCTAATAAGGTATTCTCATCAAAAATCACATTGGCATCGGTTAGGATCAATATAGATCCTTTAGAAAGGTGGAACAAATCGTTAACCACATTTTGCTTTCCTCGCCTTTTGCTGTAGGCTTTAAAAACCAGATTGGGATGTTTTGCGGCATAGGATTCAATAATTTTATTGGTTTCATCATCAGAATTATCAGAACCTATTAGCAATTCAAATTTATGCAGTGGGTAATTGCTTTTAAATACACTTTCAATCTTCTCAGCTATTACTGCCTCTTCATTAAAAGCAGAAACTAGAATAGACATTTGAGGAAGCTCATCTTCTGATAGGTCGGGATGATTAAAGGATTTCCCTTTGGCCAAGAACTTCACCAAAAAAGGAAAGAATACATAGCTATGAAATATCATGAGCACCGAAAACCAAAACAATATTTGGAGTGTCAACATCATAAGCTTTTATAAAAATCAATCAAGGATTGAGTGATCACTGTATTATCAAATTCTTTCTTCACAAACTCGTAGGCATTTTTCCCCATGGAATCGAATAGATCTTTATTCTCTACTAGCTCCATAATCTTAGCAGCAAACTCTTTTGGTTCGTCGGCTATCATCAACTCTTTTCCATCTTGAGCAGGATTACCTTCAGCACCAATTTTTGTAGTAACTTGGGCTTTACCCAAAGCCATACCCTCCACTATCTTTATTCTCATTCCACTTCCGGATAACAAGGGGACTACACCAATAGCTTTACTGTTCATAAATTCAATGGCACTTTCTACTTCACCAATATAAACTAGATTTTTCACCTTCATGGTTTTTATCCAATCCGGAGCATTTCTTCCTGCCAAATAAAACTTCAAATGAGGATGCTTTTTAATAACAATGGGCCATATTTTATCAAAGAACCATAACAAGCCTTCTTGATTTGGAGGCCAATCTAAAGCTCCAATATGAAATACCGATGGAAATTCTTGTTTACTGGTATCTAGTTTACTACCATCCACATCGAAACCTGTAGGTGTAGTATGAATTGGTAGTTTACAACCCAAAGACTGAAGTATTTTCCCATCTCTTTTGGTAATAGGAATCATGGCATCGAACTCATTCAACTGTTTAACTTCCATTTTTTTTATTCTAGAAGCCAAGTTTGAGAAGTAATAACTTTTAGGAAACGATGCATTTTTTGCTGTTCGTTCCCATATTTCGAACTCCAAATTATGTGCTCGCATAGAAACTTTAGCCGAAGAATGTGCCCTTATAGAAGGCATATACATCCCCATATAACTACCCTCTAATTGAATCACATCATAGTTTTCTTCATCTAATAGCAGCTCTAGTCTATCTCTAAACTTCTCTGTATAAAATCGCTCAGCGATATATGCTTTATCGGAAAAAAAAAGATTTTTAAGAGCTCCCATAGGTGAAATAAGTGCCGGAGTATCTACACCAATAAAGCGCATTGACCTACTTAATTCAAGAGGAAGTTGATCGAGTCTGAAATAGTGTTTCGAGGTATTCATAGTAAGAATATCTACCTGATGTCCAAGCTTCACAAAATTGCGAGCTAAAGTAAGAGTGGCTATACTTCCACCATCTTTTGGAGGGTAAGGTATTTTATTAACTATGATTAATATCCGCATGCTATCGTTTTGGGTGAGCAAAGATAAAATTTTCAAGTGAATAACAAGAAAATTAAAGATAAATCGGTGATTTCCTCAGTTATTCAAAATCAATATAAAAGACTAAGAGAAAACAAGGAGAAATTGAAGAAGGACTTTGACGAAAAACTCACTATAATACAGCTTTAAATACTAGCCATAAAATGTATAAAAAAGCCACTTTCCCCCATTTTGTTAAAAGAATATTCAAATCGAAAAACAATATCGTAATAGGTCACCAAGTTCAAGCCCATTCCGTAGCCCCACAACCAACTATCTTGCAAATCGTTTCCTTGCTTTACATCACTAGGAACATAGCCACCATCACTATACAAACTCAAATACACTGCCCAAGGAATCTTATTAAATTTATCAGTCGGGATAAATTTCACCGTAGAAACCTGTTGTTGGACTAAGGCAAACTTTAGTTCCCCTTTGAGTAAAAAGTAATTTTGTCCATCCACCACATAATATTCATATCCTCTCACAAAATCTCTTCCGTAACCCACACCATAATTCAAAAAATAAGGATGATCTCCCCCATTCCCAAGTCTGGCAGTTAGTCCTTCCGAAAAATAGAATCTATTATTAAGTTTCCAGTATTTCCTAGCATTCACTTTTGCATTAATGATATTGATATTTGAACCTTTGAAAAAGCCCATTCCTGTTTTCTCAATAAGGAAATCGATATAATACCCCTTTAAAGGGAAGGTTCTATAATCTCTATGATCGTTCTTGAAATAATAGTTGATCTTGAAATACTGAGCCCTATTGTCGTCTCCATCATAAAAATCTGGATTTATTTCGAATACTGTGTCAGCATAAATATGATCGTTATAACTCACCTCCACGCTGTGTGTTTGGTGAATATTAGGGCGATGACCTAAAGTGAAATATCCCGAATATCCTTTATGCGCATAATCATCAATTAGCCTTACTCGCTCTACTCTGTTATCAAAAGTACCGTAGGATACTTCATGATTCTTTGTTTGATTAAAACCAAACTCTAAGCCTATTGTTTCCTTTTTATCGATATATGGAATAGAGTAACTAAAGCCTAATTTCTCATCGTAACCAAACTGTAAAAGGATTTTTAGATTCTCTCGCTTTCCTCTAAAATTCTCCCAGTTCAGAAACATACCATAGTTTATTTTCGAGAAATCTTTGGTTTCCCACCAGGCATTTAGGTTTCTTTCTGCCAATTCAAAAATTGGTAATGGCCAGATATACCAACGCTCAATCACAGAATATGAAATAGTATACTTCTTTATTCCATCTGCAGAACTTAAAGAATCCTCAACCTCCACAAAATTAAACAATGAAGTATTCATTAGGTTTTCTCTACTTTCTTCAACTATTTTAGAAAAAGAGGAGACTCCAATTGTATCTCCGGGTTTGAAAGTTATTTCTCGTAATAGAATATTATCACGTGTGACTTTGTTACCAACCAATACTATATCATCAATTACAACCAAAGTATCTAGCGATGAATGCTGCTCTTGCGCTTCAATATGATTGAAAAACAAAACAAAAGCAAACAGACAGACCAAGATATTTTTCCGCATTCTAGATATTTAAGTAGTTCATGAGTGAATCGTAGCGTTCGTTGAGGCTATCGTTTAAGTCGGTTTCAGTATAAGAAGCTTTAACTTCGTAGTTGTATCTATAGAAAGTCTGTAGGACAGGTTCGATATCCACAGAATTTAGTTTAATGGTGACTTCGATTTTAGTAGATTCCTTAAAAGAACTCACAAACATATTGAGGATTTTTCTGTTATTAGTTTCTACTATTTGGGCTATCTCTGACAAAGAATAATCATGAATATTAATTTTTAAAACGATGATACCTCCAGGATTACTAATTCCAGTAATTTCTGCCAAACGTGAGGCTAAATCACTCACCAAAATACTTCCCAAATAGATTTCATTTTCAGCAAGCACAGGCACTACTGTCAGTTGATGCTCATGTATCAACTCTAAAACTTCAAACATGTGTTGATCAGAACGTACAGAAATATTACTATTAGCAATGGGATGTCCTCCAATGGCCTCCTCAAAATTATTATAGGAATAAATATCATTTTCACTCACCAAACCCAAATAAGTCTCTGCATTTACTATGGGTAAATGAGTTACTTTATACTCCTCCATCAAACTCAATCCGAGCATTCCGGTGTCAGATGTTTTTAGAGGTACAATAGTATTTGTTATGAGTTCTTGTGCCAGCATTTAGAATGGTTTTTTGTCAAATTCTTCATCAAGAATGATGGCAAGATAGTTATTATATCTAGATTCTGCAATCTCCCCATTTTCAACCGCCGTTTTCACTGCACATTGAGGTTCTTTAACATGTAAGCAATTGTTATATTTGCAATCGTGCATAAAATATTCCAATTCAGGAAAATAACCTGCCACATCTTGTTTTTCCATGTTTACCACACCAAACTCTTTAATTCCAGGAGTATCTATGATATACCCACCAAAATCCAGAGGATGCATTTCAGCAAAAGTAGTGGTATGTCGCCCTTTTTGGTGAATCTTTGAAATTTCGGATGTTTTTAATTCAATCCCCGGCTGTACTGCATTTACCAAAGCTGATTTCCCCACCCCACTATGACCACCAAACATGGAAGTATGACCTTTCATCATGGTTTTAAGCTCTTCTATACCATCACCTCTTGTTGCGCTGGTCACCAAGCATTTGTATCCAATAGTTTGGTATAGGTATAAAAAATCCCCTTGAATTTCATTTTCTTTCTCGTTATTGAGATCCACTTTATTAAAAACCAGAACCACTGGAATATGGTAGGCGGCAGCTGTTAGTAAGAAACGATCGATAAACCCTGAACTGGTTCTAGGCTGACTGATGGTAACAACCAAAAATGCATAATCAATATTGGTAGCGATAATATGAGTTTGTTTACTTAGCTTGGTCGATTTTCGAATAATATAATTTCTTCGGGGCAATATGGAATCTATGACTCCATTTTCTTCTCCATCGTCGATATAAGTGACCCTATCTCCCACTGCAATTGGATTGGTACTTTTAATCCCTGCAATTTTAAACTTCCCCTTAAAGCGACAAGATAATATCTGTCCTGAATCTGTTCTCACTTCATACCAACTGCCTGTAGATCGTATAACTACACCGCTGTTTTGTTTTTCTACTGTCATTTAAAAAAATTAATTTTTCATTATTCAATCCTCAATAAAACCAGATTCAATTCATATGCTATGCACATAGAAATTTTCGATAAAGATAATACTTTGAATAATTTGCCGTAAATTTACAAAACATAAGTTTTACAAATTGAATTCTATGCTACAAATTATTATATCGCTCATTCTTGGTCCAATTATGGCAGCTCTATTATTTGGCTATATGAAATACCGCTTCCCTAAAGGATATTTTGGACTACTTTTCCGCTCCTATTTTTGGGGCTTATTTAGCACCATTATTTTTGCAATTGTATTCTATATCTCCTACCAACAAGGTTATATAGAGCTCAAAAACCTACGAAGAATTATATTCTTTAGTTTTTTCATTATTGCTTTTGGTCAAGAACTTGGCAAATTTATTGTTTTAAGATATTTAATGCTACCCACAAAGGTTTTCAGAAATCCTTCTGATGGGATTACCTATTCCTTAATGATTTCTTTTGGTGCTGTAACAGCTACTAATGTTGGTATTATCCTATTCTTTCCTAATACTGATTATAGCATACTTATTTCAAATGTTTTAGTGGGAATGGTTTATGCTGTAGTGATGGGATTTTTTGTAGGCATGGGAAAAATTAGAAACAATAGGATGATAGATTCCCTATCAGGATTATTTGGTGCAATATTCTTTCATGGAGTGTATGAGTTTATTATTCAAACTGACGACAAACTTTTGATTTGGCCATTTCTTATTGGTTCAGGAATTATTACCTTTTTATTAATTGTTAAAAGTATTCAGATTTCGGACGAACTCTAAGCGAGAAATTGTATAATTTCGCTACCTGAATAACATATAATTTAGGAAAACCTCAATAAAACATCGCAGATGAAAAAGCCCATTAGAAAATTACATTTTGATAGTGTATTAGAGATTTTAAATGAATACGATTTAGAATCTACCTATGAAAAAGTAAATATTATTCCTGATAACGCTGATTTATACAAAGAAATTTCATCATATATTGATACTGACAGCTTTAGTAGAAGGGCTGTATTAGGAATTGACATATATAGATATGGGATGTTTAAGCATTTGGAGCAAACCTTAATTCCTGCTTTATTTAAAATTTTCTTTGACAAAGCCATTAGACTCTGCCTAGAATCCAATCAGTATGTATTCCAGAACTATGATAAGAAAAGTATAGAAAAAGCCTTTATTAGCACAGGTGATGGAGGATTCTTAATTTTAGAAACTCCGCTACATGCAGTTCTTTTTGCCATTAATTTTGAGTTGGTGGTTCGTTCTTATAATGCCTTTCACCTATTCCCTAAATTGAGAAAGATTATTGGAAATATTGAACTTCGATATGCCATTACACATGATACTTTATTCCATTTTGATGATAACTATTATGGTAGTGCCATTATCAATAATGCTAGAATTCTTAATAAAGACAACCTGAACAGGTGCCTTTTAGACGAGAGTTCTCATAACTGGTTCTTAATTAATTGCGATGGTATTGAAAATCTTCAGGTTTATACCATCCACGATATCGCCAATGTTTTTGATTTCCAAGAATATGAGCATAAATGGATTGATAAAGGCAACAACTTGATTATCCCTCCAAAGAAATCGAGATACGATGGCATTATCAATTCTGACATTTCAAAGATTGGGCAAATTCAATCCAAAGAAATGTATATGAATATCTATAACTTACACCTGCAAGTGAGTATGTATATTAGCTCCGATGCCTCTTTGGATAAAGAGAGGTTGATTACTATTAGTCTGGGGAATTTGAATACTTCGGGGATATAGTTCAGTAATACCTACGGTGTATTTTATGGCCTTATAAAATCAAAGGCTGAAGAGTAGTGCTAGAGTATAATCACTTAGCCATCATTCTGTGACTAATATAAATTTTCGTTTGATTATTCTTTTTCTTTTACCCTTTTTCGAAAAATGGTAGCAAAAACAACCGCTGTATCAAAAAATCTACTCCATAAATAGCTTTACGGAAAAACAATAAACTCCTCTTTATAGCGACATTCTTCGAATCGTCATGATTTAAATCACAAATTTGGAGTTCTGAAAATGGGAATTATCCCACTAACTCTTCTTTATATAAAATATTACAGCCTTCTAAAAATCTAAAGTAATCTGGTTTTCATCTGAAGCCGCCCCTGGTTTTGGAGTTGGCTTTTTGGCCTTTTTATAATGCATGGGTTTAGGCTTATCCTTTTTCTCCTCCACTATTACATGGTTCTCGTCCACCTCAATTTCCAACTCAATCTTCAAATCTCCAACTTCTTCTACTTTATCCTCCTCTGACTTTGTAGATTTCATGGGAGGAATTTTAGCAAGCTTCTTTTTATATGTGGTTTTCTTTTCTGGCTCAGGTTTAACTTTTACAGCCTCCTCTATTGGTTTTTTCTCAGTGCTTTCAGAAGTATCCAGAACTTCTACTGATGATGTTTCTTCAGCACTAGTATTTTCTTCTTCAACCGCCTCTTCTGCTTCTTCGCTTTTCTCTTCTTGCAATGGCGGGTATTCATAGGCCAATGGGGCTTCCCATTTGAATGATTTTACCTTTTCATTGGTCACTCGTTTTCCTTTAGCTTTAAGGCTTTTAATGCCAATAAACTCATCCACATCAATCACTTCCACATCTAGGTTTTTACCTTTACCTGTGGTTACTTGTAATTGAGCTAAGTAATCAAGACTAAACTCAAGCAATTTACCCGCATCATCCCCAACTACACTAACTTTTCTATCAGTTTCATCTAAATAAAAACGTTTTACGTAAGGCAATTTAGTGGCAGACTCTGTATAAACTACAGTCATTACTTTTCGAGGATCGTATTTCACAATTTGAATCATTTGATCATCAAAGTGATTGCTCAAATCAAAATTATAAAGTTGATAATGACCCGATTTCATGATGGTGAGGATTTTATCATCGCCTTTAAATGCACCTAGATACTCTCCTCTTTCTTCTGTATTCAATCGTTTCACAGTATCATCATACCAAATATCTATAGCTCCTAATGTACTTACTCCATCCTCTTTAACAACAATTTTCTTGATGTATTTTTTGGTGAGGATGTTTCCTTTGGATCCACGACCTTTAATAGCTAAATCTTTAAAATCGAAGTCAATAACCGTCTTCTTGAGCTTTGGCTCGGCTCTTAAGTATATTTTAATCACTTCTGCTTCACCATTTGGATTGGCAGTAAAATAAGAAACTTTAGAATCTTTTTTACCAGAAGTAAGATCATACATTTTATCACGGGTAATAGATGTTACAGGGAAGCGCTTCACATAATAATTGCCTCCCCTTCCTTCTCGATAAACCATATTATAGGTCATCCTATCGTCGTTCTTATTGAACACATCCACATGAATGATATTCTTACCCACAAAGGTTTTAGAACTCACCTTGGTCACCATGAAATTACCATCTTGCATAAAGACAATGATATCATCGATATCGGAACAAAGGCCTACATATTCATCTTTTTTGAGTGCTGTTCCAACAAATCCATCCTCACGATTTACATAAAGCTTGGTATTTGCGACTGCGACCGTAGCAGCATTAATACTTTCGAAATTTCTGATCTCAGTTTTACGCTCTCTACCCTTACCATATTTCTTCTTGATGAGTTTGAAATAATCAATAGCGAAGTCAATTAGATTGGCCAAATGGAATTCAACTTGTGCTAATTCTTCATTTAATCCAAAAATCTGTTCATCAGCTTTAAAGCTGTTATATTTTGAAATCCTCTTGATTCTTATTTCTGTTAATCTAATGATATCATCACGAGTCACCTCTCTGATAAAATCTTTAACGTAAGGCTTCAATCCATCATCAATGGCAACAATAACCTCTTCAAACGATTCACAGGTTTCAATATCGCGATAGATTCTTTTTTCAATAAATATCTTTTCTAAAGATAGATTATGCAGTTGTTCTAGAAGCTCGCCTTTTTTAATTTCCAGTTCCAGTTTGAGCAATTGTACTGTTTGCTCAGTAGAGAACTTTAACATCTCTTTCACCCCTTTAAAATGAGGTTTATCGTGCATGATGATACATGAGTTTGGCGAAATACTCACTTCACAATCGGTAAATGCATAAAGTGCATCTATAGTTTGGTCGGGAGAAACACCAGGGGCCAAGTGTAGTAAAATCTCCACATCCTGGGCCGTATTATCATCAATCTTTTTAATTTTTATCTTGCCTTTATCATTGGCTGAGAGGATGCTATCAATTAAGTTTGAGGTAGTTTTAGAAAACGGAATCTCGGTTATTTTTAGCAACTTAGCTGATTCTTGAACAATACGAGCTCGCACCCTTATTTTCCCTCCTCTAAGTCCATCCTTATATCTTTCCACATCAATCAATCCACCTGTTTGAAAATCAGGATACAGTTCAAAGCTTTTATTTCTTAGGACTGCAATTGAAGCATCAATTAATTCATTAAAATTATGTGGCAATATTTTTGAAGCTAAACCTACAGCAATACCTTCGACTCCATGAGCCAGTAATAAAGGAAATTTCACAGGCAGGGTAACAGGCTCATCATTTCTACCATCGTAAGAAGGTTTCCAATTTGTGGTTTTAGGATTAAAAACCACTTCAAGAGCAAATTTTGTGAGACGAGCTTCTATATAACGAGATGCAGCAGCACGGTCACCGGTTAGAATATTTCCCCAGTTTCCCTGCATATCGATTAACAAATCCTTTTGTCCAATATGAACCAATGCATCACCAATACTAGCATCACCATGAGGGTGATACTTCATGGTATTACCAATGATATTGGCCACTTTATTATAGCGACCATCATCCATTTCACGCATAGAATGTAGTATTCTTCTATGAACGGGTTTTAATCCGTCATGAATATCTGGAACAGCACGTTCTAGAATCACATAAGAAGCGTAGTCGAGAAACCAATTCTCATACATTCCAGAAAGGTGTAATGCCTTTTGCATTTCCCCCCGGTTCTCTTCCTCCTCATGGCCATCCTCTTGCTCTTCGTCCTCTGGCTCTATATTTTCGTCTAAAGGTTCAATATATTCGTCGTCCATTCTTATTAATTTTATGCTTGTGCTGTCATTCTTTACCCAAAAAGGTTATTTCCAAAACCTTAATATCATAGTTTCCACAAAAATAAATATAATTGCGAAAAACAGAAACCATTTCCAAAGACTAAATCCTTGATCCATCTGAACCAATTGGGCGGTGATTTTATCGGCGGAGGATTTTATCATTTGAAAATTTGGCCAATTATTTTGAGCGATCTTGTTTGACAACTCTTCTGTTGACCATATTCTAAAATCAGATTCTTTTCTATTATAATTTACTGCTATTTTCTCTGTGACCTCCTCATTAAATTCCACCTTAAAAACTCCATCATTAGGCCACTGAACATGAAGCAATGTATACTCTTGAAGATTTTTATGTTTCATCTCAGGTATCCAAACTTGCTCGTCTTGCTTTAAATAAATTACCGCATCTTTAGTTTTGTTTTCGTTGTTTATCTTCACCTCCACCGGATTTCCTGAACCCAAGATTTCATAATTTGGCTTTTGTGATTTTGATTGCATCACCATTTGATACACCACAGGAACAAACAAGGCATGTTGAGGCAGCTGACTATAAGCAACCTGAAGCGGAAAAGCCAATTGATATACTTTTCCTGAACCTAGCTTTGATTCGCTTAATAATGTATTTCCATTTCTGGTTTGCAAAAGGTTTAAACTGGAACTGGAAGACTTCAGGTTAATGGGCCAATATTTATAAATCAAAGGCAGATCTATCTTCTGATTTTTATCATTTTGCCCCCATTCCTTTTGAAATACTCTTTCAAAAAAAGATAATTCTTTGTTGATTTCATTCAATCGAACCTCTCCGGTATCTATAGATTGATAAAGAGGCAAGTTGTTTTTTCTTAGCCAAGATTGGTATTGATTATTCTCAGATGGAATAAATAAAACTTGAACACCAGATTTCACATGATCTTCTATCTCTTTGGCCAAACCACTTCCTATTTCTCTTAAACCATTTATCACTATTAAATCTTGCTGAGAAAGTTGGTTATAATCAACAGAATTAGCAGTGAAATTTTTCATCTGAATCAGACTATCATCATTAAAAAGCTGGTTTAGATAAGCGTTTGGTTGATCATTTGAAATAACTGCAACTTGAAACAAATCTCTTACCTGAAATCCAAAATACAACCTATCATCATAGGTAATGGGATAATCTTCAATTTCTATCCTTCCAGAAAACTGACCTTGCTCATCGTTGGTGAAAGATAAATTGAATATTTGGCTAGCTCCAGCTTCTAAATCAACTGTGAGGACCGCTTTTTGTTGCTCTTGAATAAATAACTTTAGAGGAATGCTATTCTGATCTTCTTCTCCATTATTGCTTAATAACACATGCAATAGAGATACAGTTTGAGGAAGCTGAACAGGATGTTCAAACCAAACACTATCAACAGACAAGTTATTAACGGGATTATTCTGCAGAGGCAAGAGTCGTACGAGCAAATTGGTGTCTACTTCCATACTCTTATTAAAACTCGAATTCTTTTGGAAGTCAGAGAGCAAATAAAAGTAAGCCGATTTGGATAATAGATCATCTTGATTTCGGAGCATCTGTTCTCTCTGAAAAACCTCCTCTAATTCTTGTTGCACATATACTGGTTCCACCTCCATAATATGCTGAGTCATCTCCATTTTATTAAACCATCTATGATGACGAGCATCCATTTCATTGGTAATCAAATGAAATTTATCATTATTATTATAAGACTCTAGAATATTTAAAGCCATGTTTTGGGCCTCATTCAACAGACTTCCATTCTCTCCCAAATGAGTCATACTAAAGGAATTATCCAAATATAAACTCACCAATTGATGGCTTTGTTTTTCTATTGCAACATTATCATTTGGAATAAAAGGACGAGCAAAAGCCAATACCACAAATACTATACTTAGTATCCTCATCGCTAAAATCAGCAAATGCTTTAGCTGAGATTGTTTCTTGGTTTTTTTATGAATGCTTTTAAGCAAAGCAACATTACTAAAGTATACTTTTTGATACTTTCGGAAATTGAAAAGATGGACTAATATGGGAATAGCCACTGCAAACAATCCGTATAAAATATTAGGGTATAAAAACTCCATTTCTAAGTATCAAATTTTGTGGAAAAGCACAAAAATAAGGCATTTCACTTAATTGAGGAATAAGGCTTTCGAAAAGATTTAAACACTTTTTCCCTATCCGATTCTCACTAAGGAATTTAGGAAACTAGTATCACAAAATATTAAGAATGCTCAGCGATTAGATCACCTCCTACATCCTCTTTAACCATAATCATATCGTAGATTATTTTAAACCAAATGGCAATACAAGGCCACACTTTCACTGAGAATGGAACAATAAACTCACGTCGTACTAAAGGAGGAAAAGCATCGGTTAATGCTAAAGAAGTAAATACCATTGAAGAGATAAACAGGATATTATTCCATTTTGTTTTGGGGCTTGCAATATACCAAATGGCAATCCCTGCCATTGCAATCACAAAGGTGGGTGATTCTGCTCTGTGGTTAAAAATAACTACCCAAATCAATATTGACGCTAGCGTGAGCAAACGAAATCTATAAAATCGGTATTTCTTATAAAACAACATTGGTATCAAGAAAACGATTACTCCAAACATCTGGATATAAAGATTGTTGATTTGTACAGGAGAGATGAGTTTAACAACACTTAAAAATGAAAAATTCAGATAGGTAATTTTTTCAGCACCCAACAAGCTCATCCAGCTTTCAACTAAAAACTGATATTGATCTAAACTCACAAAAACAAGAGGCAAAGCCAACCAAATTAAAAACCAAAAACATGAATACAAAGCTACTTTCCATTTTTCTGGATACAATAAAAAGATGGCGAAACCCACTAAGCCAAACACTTTTATAAAAATGGAACTCACCATAAAAAAGCTAGCCCAAAACACTTGGCCTCTTTCCATTTTTCCAAAGCTAAGAATCAATAAAGCTATTAAAAGGGCATTCGATTGGGCATTGAGTAAAGCAGTAACCAACTCTAACAACACAATCATGATCATTATGCCTTTTGAATAATCGCTTATCCTGGGCAAATAATATAAGGAATATACCAACAATAAGGCATTCAGCAGACTCCATAAGGTTAATCCTAACCAATCGGGAAAGTGACTAAAAATGCCAAAAAAAGCTGAAAAGCTTGGTGAATATTTAAAATAATCGAAATGTTCTGTAGGATGAATAGTGTATAAGTTTTTCCCGTCTACAAGATGATGATGAGAATATTTAAATATCTCATAATTATTATAGTGTGAATATAGATTCTTATCAACGCCAAAAGTCTTTTCACCTCTATGCAACAGAGACGACATGACCAGAATCGTAAGAAAACTAATGACTAAAAAAACCGCTTTCTTATTGGTAAGAAACCATTGTAAATAACGACGCACCATAAATGTGAATATTATGGTGCGAAATTATAAATTATATTTTATTTCTATGTTAGAAAAACATGATCAAAAACATATTACTCTACAGCTTCTCCAATAAGAGTAGCAGCAGTACAATCCAGAACTTTTACCATAGCGTAATCTCCTGGTTTAAAATCCTTTCTTGGAAATACGATCATTTTATTCTGACTGTTTCTCCCGGCCAATTGCTCGTCAGACTTTTTGGAAACTTTTTCCACTAAAACTTCGAATGTTTTACCCACATCTTTCTGGTTGAGCTCCATAGCAGACTTTTGTTGTTGCTCAATAATCTCTTGCAATCTTCTACTTTTAACATCCTCTGGCACATCATCCTCAAATTTCTTGGCAGCAATGGTATCTGGTCTTTCAGAATACTTAAACATAAAAGCATAATCGTAGGCTACCCAATCCATTAAACTCAAAGTTTCTTTATGATCCTCCTCTGTTTCTGAACAAAAACCTGCAATGATATCAGTAGACAAACCTACATCAGGGATATGTTTTTTGATGGTCTCAATACGTTCCATATACCATTCTCTGGTATACTTTCGGTGCATCTTTTTCAATACTGCAGAACTACCTGATTGAACAGGAAGATGAATATAATTACAAATATTATGGTGGGTTGCTATCGTTTTAATTAAATCGTCAGAAATATCCTTAGGATGAGATGTTGCAAAACGCACACGCAACTGTGGCGACACTTCGGAAACCATTCTTAGTAGATCATGGAATGCTACTTTTTCTTCTTCTGAATCCCATTTATATGAATTCACATTTTGACCTAAAAGAGTGACCTCTTTATATCCTTTAGCAAATAATTCTTTGGCTTCTTCAACAATAGTTTGAGGATCGCGACTACGTTCTTTTCCTCTAGTAAATGGAACTACACAGTAAGTACACCAGTTCTGACAACCTCTCATGATACTAATAAATGCCGAAATTCCATTATCCCCATAACGCACTGGTTCAATCTCAGCATAAGTTTCTTCTTCACTAAGTAGTACGTTAATAGCTTTACGACCAGTTTCTACCGTTTTAATCATGCCTGGCAACTCACGATAAGCATCTGGACCTACAATTAAGTCAACAAATTCTTGTTCCTCAATAAGCTTTTCCTTTAATCGTTCAGCCATACATCCTAAAATACCTACAGTAAGATTCGGATTGCGTTTTTTCATCTTTTTAATCTCAAATAAGCGCTTCCTTACTCTTTGCTCGGCATTATCTCGAATAGAACAGGTATTAATAAATATCACATCGGCTTCCTCGGGGTTGTCATTCTGTTCGTATCCAATCCCTTTCATGATGGAACCTACAATTTCACTATCAGACACATTCATCTGACATCCATAGGTTTCTATATATAGTTTTTTTGTAATGGGTTTTAAGTCCATAAAGCTTTGTTTTTTAATTATTTAAATATCTCTGATCCGTTTCAATTTTAAATTCCGATTAAGAGTTTTAACTACTCTATTACTCGGTATTTTATAGAATCTTTCAGATTTAACGATTGGGAAAAACAAACGATTTTTTGTTAAATATTTCTAAATATATGAATATTAGACAGTTAACCTATCCCAATGGGCGGCAAAAGTACGTATTTTTTCTTTCAAACGAAGAATACATTTGGATAAATAAAATATTTATGTGTTACTTTGCGCCAAATTTCGAAAAAGTAAAACCGTAAACAGTGTTTGTACAAAACGTTTTTTTTCGTTTAGCAAGCACTTTAAAGCATTCATTCGCTGATATTTTTTCGTAGTAATTACAACATCTAAAAAGGAGCAGCACAATATATGGCAAAGAATTTAGTAATTGTGGAGTCACCTGCCAAGGCAAAAACCATAGAGAAATTCTTAGGTAAGGATTTTATGGTTAAGTCTAGTTTTGGTCATGTGATGGACCTGGCAAAGAAGGATTTCGGAGTAGATATTAAAAACGGGTTTATACCTAATTATGAAGTATCTGCTGATAAGAAGAAATTGGTGACAGAGTTGAAGAAGGATGCAAAAGCCGCTGATATGGTATGGTTAGCTTCGGATGAGGATCGCGAAGGGGAAGCCATAGCTTGGCATCTATTTAATGCACTAAAACTCGATAAAGAAAAAACGCGCCGCATCGTTTTTCACGAGATTACAAAAACTGCAATTTTAAATGCCATCGATAATCCAAGAGATATTGATGAACATTTAGTTAATGCACAACAAGCGAGAAGAGTATTAGATCGCTTAGTTGGTTATGAAATATCTCCGGTATTATGGAGAAAAGTAAAACCTTCTCTTTCTGCTGGTCGTGTACAGTCTGTGGCTGTAAGATTAATTGTAGAAAAAGAAAATGATATCAAGGCTTTTGTACCTGTTTCTGCTTACAGAGTAATGGCAAAGTTCTTAATTGATGGTTCAGGAACTGTTTTAGAAGCTGAATTACCAAAAAGGTTTGCCACAAGAGAAGAAGCAAAAGCATTTTTAGAAAACTGCTTAGTTTCTACTTACAAAGTAGACGCAGTGGAGAAAAGACCTGGAAAAAGATCTCCAGCTCCTCCATTTACAACTTCTACCCTTCAGCAAGAAGCCAGTAGAAAAATGGGGTATGGTGTGAGTAAAACCATGGTAGTAGCTCAGCAATTATATGAAGCAGGGTATATTACTTATATGAGAACTGACTCTGTAAACCTAAGTAATTTAGCTATTGGAAAAGCCAAAGAGGTGATTACTGAAAACTACGGAGCTGATTATAGTAAAACCAGAAGTTTCACCTCAAAAATTAAAGGTGCTCAAGAGGCTCACGAAGCCATTAGACCTACCTATTTAGAGAACAAAACTATTAAAGGTGACAATAGCCAGCAGAAACTTTATGAGTTGATTTGGAAACGTACCATTGCTTCTCAAATGGCGGATGCTAAAATTGAAAAGACAACTATTAATATTGAGATTTCTAAAGCACCTGAGAAAATGAGAGCTCAAGGTGAAGTCATTACTTTTGAGGGATTCTTGAAAGTATATATGGAATCGAGAGATGAGGATAATGATAGCGAAACTAAAGGCATGTTGCCTCCATTGAAAAATGGTCAGCCTTTGGATTTAGATTGCATGTTGGCTACTGAAAAATATACCAAACACGCACCTCGTTATTCTGAAGCCAGCTTGGTAAAGAAGTTAGAGGAACAAGGTATTGGACGTCCGTCTACTTATGCTCCAACCATTAGCACTATCCAGAAAAGAGGATATGTGGTAAAAGATGACAGAGACGGTTTCAATCGCGATTTCAACGAGCTCAGATTGAGTGGAAACGAAATTACAGAAGCGGTTAAATCTGAAGTTTACGGTGCAGTAAAGAATAAATTACTGCCTACAGATATTGGTACTTTAGTTAACAAATTCCTCTCCGAACACTTTACAGAAATACTTGATTATCAGTTCACAGCTAAAGTAGAGAAAGAATTTGACTCCATAGCCGATGGAAAAACACAATGGAATAAAATGATTGGTGATTTCTATCAACCATTTAAAAACCAAGTGGACCATACCATTGAAAATGCTGAGCGTGAAAAAGGTGAAAGATTATTAGGCATAGATCCTAAGTCTGAAAAGAACGTTTATGCTCGTATTGGAAGATTTGGACCTATGGTTCAGATTGGTGAAGCTGAGGATGAAGAAAAACCTCGTTTTGCTAGCTTGAAAAAAGGACAAAGTATTACTGAGATCAATTTAGAGGAGGCTTTAGAACTTTTCAAATTCCCAATAAAAGTTGGAGAAATAGATGGGAAAGTCGTAAATGTTGCCATTGGTCGTTTTGGTCCTTATGTGAGCCACAATAAAGTATTTGCTTCTATTCCAAAAGGCGAAGATCCAGCTGGTGTTGATTATGACAGAGCGGTTGAGTTACTCGAGGAAAAGAAAAAGAAAGATGCTGAGAAATTCATTAAAGGCTTCGATGAAGAACCTGAATTAACAGTATTAAAAGGCCGTTGGGGTCCCTATATCAAATACAAAAAAGGTAATTACAAAATTGCCAAACCAACTGGTTTTAAAGACAAAGAAAAATTAGCTGAAGCCTATATGGAAAAAGCAAAAAATTTAACTTTAGAAGAATGCCAAAAGTTGGTGAAAGAACAAGATAAGACGAAGAAGAAGAAATAACGATTCTTTAGTCTGAATTAAAAAACGTCAAAAACAGCGTAAGCAGGTCTTTGACGTTTTTTTATATTTGCACTAAACTCATTAGAGTCTGCCTATAAACTAATGTGTTTGATTCAGAAAGTTCGAATTCGAGGCTTGTGAATTACTGAATAACAATAATTTTACATTTGTAAATGTTTGTTTTCAGTGCAAGCGTAACGAAGAAGTCGGACTTTATGGGCAAACATTAATTATTACATTTTGAATAAAACTATGCTCCAAAAAATCAGCAAATTTAGTCGTGAATTAGATTTCAGTCCAGCCTTTTCACTTATTATCCCTTCGTGGAATAATATAGATTACCTAAAGCTGTGTGTAAATAGTATTCGAAAGAATAGTGATTTGAAGCATCAGATCATTATTATTTTAAATGAAGCCAATGATGGTAGTTTGGAATGGGTAAAAGCTCAAGATGACTTGGATTATATTTATGCGGAGGAGAATATTGGGATTTGCTACGGACTCAATATCACTCGTCAACTCATTAAGTCGGAGTATATACTTTATGCCAACGACGATATGTACCTACTTCCTCATTGGGATGCTCATTTAATGGAGGAGGTTAACAAAATAGGTCATTCTGAATTTATGCTATCCTCCACTATGATTGAGCCTTTTGACACTGGTAACAAATCGGTAATTGTAGCACCCTTTGGGGAGAGTTTAGAAGAGTTTAAAGAGCAGGAGTTATTAGATAGCTTTGAGAGCTTAGAGAAGCCTGATTGGAAAGGCAGCACTTGGCCTCCAAATCTCATGCACCGCGACATGTGGGACTTAGTAGGTGGCATGAGCCCCGAATATCATCCAGGCATGTATTCCGATCCCGATTTGAGCAAGAAGTTCTGGGATGCAGGAGTAAGAGAATTTAAGGGCGTAGCCAAAAGCCGCGTTTATCATTTTGGTAGCAAATCCACTGGCAGAGTCAAGAAAAACAAAGGTGCACATACCTTTCTAATGAAATGGGGAATGACATCCGGCAGCTTTACCAAGTATTTCTTGCATCGTGGCGAAGATTATAATGGAAAGATTGATGCTCCGGGCTTAAGCTCCTCTAAAAAGTTTTTGAATAAGTTGAAAGGATTGAAGAGTTTGATGGGTAGTTAATAAAATTTTTGGTTCTTGAACATTAGAACTAGGTATAATTTAACTTTTCTCTAAATATCTGATATTAACTTGCAGCTACAGCTTTTTTCTAGGGTTTAAATTTCAACAACCAATAATAAAACTTACCGCTATTCACATAATGAATCTATTCCGAAAATATCAGAATCTAGAATACTTTAAACGAAAAAAAATTAAATTTCATGCTTTACACATCTTACGTAAGCATTAACAAGACTTTTCCAGGATAAATTACATTACATATACACTTTAAATTTAGCATAAAAACAATACTCAATATGTTAAATTTAATATTTATAATGTTTTTTAAATACTGTTATACAATTATTTATATTATTTCCACGCTATAATAAAAACTGGGCCTTAGAGTTGTTATTCAATTAACATACCTTGAAACAGCACTACATTTTTACACTTATATATTTTTTATTTTTGTTAAAGGTGTTTTTTATATTATTATATTTGAAAAGTTAGATTAATATCTTCTAAAAGAATGCTTTTTTAATATTTGTAGAATATATTACCCTAAGATCTTAATATTAACAGACATCTAAACAAATAATTATAGGCTAGAGCCTAATAAGTATTCACAAATAATATAAATAAAGAAAAAAAATTATGTCAAATTCAATTCGAATCCCAGAGATCAAACTTGAACTTCATGAAGGTGATGTTATCTATTTAAAGAATGCAAACAATGGAAAATATATAACTGTGAAGGAAGATGAAAACATTCAAGCCTCAGTAACAGTACCTGATAAATATTGCAAACACACTGTCGTCATTCATAATGACCTAACAATCTCTCTACGTGCCGATAACAACAAGTACTGGAGCAGGATTGGTGATACAAACATCAAAGCTTCAAAAGTAATTCCCGATCAATATTCTAAATTCAAGGTTATGCAGCTTTGTAATATAGATGATAACACCTACATGGCTCTACAAGCAGACACAGACAAGTGGCTTAGTAGAATGGGACATGCAAATATTGCGGCTTCTAAAGACGGTATTGACCAATTTTGCGAGATTCTTGTTGAAGTTTTTGCACCTAAATAAACTATTATAACTTAACAGCTTAGTCTATTAACAAAACAGCCAAATATGTTGTCAAATAGACTGGCTGTTCATCTAAATAAACACCTATAACAGGAAATGACAATTAATATTTAATTATCTATTATTTCCCAATTACATAGACGGTTTATATGAAATAATTTTAGAATATCTTTCTCCGATATACACATAAAGACATATTAATGATTGCAAAAAGCCTCATCAAACAAATGATGAGGCTTTAATATCTTTATAGAGCGATTCTAGTTTTCTCTTAACACATACTCATCATACTCTAATTCGAAACGAAGTTTATGCTTGGCTTCTTCTTGTGCGAGGCCATTGAAAATCTTAGCCATTTCTTCATTAGGAGCTCTTTCAGCTAATTTTAAATATAATCTATAAGCTGCCTTTTCTCTTTTCATGGCTAAAGTTAAAGCATCTGAATAGCTCATGTCTTCATTGGTATCTGCACGAACTACAAAATCAGCAATTTTTAAGTCCATCACTTTTTCCACTGGCATATCGTATAAACCTTTTTCCTTGATACTTGTCAAACGAGCTTTATGGCCCATTTCTTCTTTAGCAAAATCTTCGAAGGTTTCTTTCATGGTTTTTTCATCAAACTTAGCCGCAAGTTTAATATAGAAATCAACAGCAACCTGCTCATTATTAATAGCAAAGTCTAATATTTCTTCAATAGAACTAAAATCTTTCATATGTTTATCATTTAATAATTTTGTCATATGCAGCTCACAGGAAGTCCTCTATTCATTTCAATATATGAAAGGGGTTCTTGCTCGATTCATATTTCTGTTTAAAGTGTTGCATCAAAGATAGGAAATCCTCTCTGTTTATTCGGTGGATTATATAGAAATTCAGAATTTTACGCAAAGACTGGGGAAATATCTAAATATAAAGTTATTTTCACTAATTGAAGGTATCTAACTCCTAATGAAAAGGGAGTTCAATTTATTAAAAAAAGCAAAAATATGAGAGAATAGATTATGATATTCAAATTGTGATGGGCTTGTTCTACGATTATACTCAACAACCCAACTTGCCTAAAGACCATTACGGGACAAATGATTTCTGGAGTACAGGCATGGATCTTATTGCAGATGTACATTTTTAATAAGCAAATTTTCTTTTCAGATAGGGCTAAGAACAGTTTATGTTGATGGTTATATCAAGAATCCTCAGAGTGTTCACATTCAGTTTTTATTTGGGGCTTCTATTTAATAATAATGTTTAATGATTGATTTTTTAATGGTTAATTATAAATTTCAATAGCCTACATCTTTAAGCAGTATCTGCAACAGGGCAAACTCATCTTTTTTCTTCGTGGTTCTTAGTGAATCCTCTGTGTTCCTTTGTGGTACAGCTATTACACAAAGTTTCACAAAGGAGACTCAAAGTTTCTCAAAGGAGACTCAAAGTTTCTCAAAGGAGACTCAAAGTTTCTCAAAGGAGAATATTTATATTTTGATAGGAACGTACAACTTTTATCTTATTGATTTTAAAACATTTGGAGATTTTGTATATTTAGATGCGTTTGCCCTGGCATCTGCAATGGATAAGACGAGCCTTGCTTAAATCTACCATATCTTATTAGTTAGCTATACTACAGCTCTTAAAATATTTCGGCTCGCCGAAAAAGGCGAGCAAATTGTAAAATAGGAAAATGGTCAATGAGTGCTAAATGCACTCAATCAGTCCTTGAGACAGCGAATACTGAGTCCTAAGGGCTTTATGTGATAATATCTATTAACTTGGTCCAGATTGTCGTGCATAAAACGGAGCCAAGCTTTAGTGTCTGAATACTCCCTAGAGGACCACCAGTAAGCACCACCGCCAAGGTCAGAGAAAGAAAAGGAACCGCCATAGGCGATGCACCCACCTGGTTTGGCATCAAAACCACTAGTGTTATTTCCATTCCCATTATTATCCCAACCACTGCTAGATTTCATCTGTTTAGCCTGATCAGTACCTCTCCATCCTGTACCATCAGCTTCATCCTGACTCATTCCAAGTGCCATTTCCATGGTTTTCCATTCCTCATCACTTGGCAAATGCCAGCCAGTTGGACAAGCAGTAAGTGCGGCCTCCCAAGTATAAAGTCTGCCGTAGGTATCTCCATTGGCACTACTATTATCATACCACCAACTATCATCAGTTTCATAGTTGAGGTTTTCTGCCATCCAACACTGTGCTCCTATTTCTGTAATTTCATAAGTCTGTCCCCCATAGCTTATATGAGTCTCCCCTGCACAACCTTCATTCACATAAACAAATGTTGTAATTTGACTCGTTAACCCTTCTGTATCTTTTACTTCTAATTTAGCTATATAAGAACCTCCAGTGGTGTATTGATGGTTTTGAACTTTATTCGTATCCCAATCAGTATCCCATATTCCATCACCTTCGAAATCCCATCTTACTTGTAAACTACTTGATGGGTCGTAGTCGTCACTAGATGCTGATGCATCAAAAGTAAAAACTGTACTAATCAAACCTTCAGATGGAGTTAAAGTAAAAAAGGCAGTAGGTTGCGCATTAGCAATCACAGTAATGATATTGGAATATTGTGCAGTTAACCCTTCATTATCTTTCACTTCTAATTTAGCCGTATATGAACCAGCAAGGCTGTATTGGTGGTTTTGAGTTTTATTGGTATCCCAATCTGTATCCCAACTTCCATCACCATCAAAATCCCACCTTACTTGCAAACTGCTTGATGGGTCGTAGTCATCTGTACTTGCACTTGCATCAAATGAAAAAATGGTTCTAACTTGTCCACTAGTTGGAGACACTGTAAAATTAGGCTCTGGAGGGGTATTACTTGCGGTTACCTCTATATATTCTGTTTTCGTTTTTGTATCAGAGCCAGCTTTGTTTAATACTGTTAATGTAACAGAATAGACACCTTCATTTTGATAGGTTCTTATTGGGTTTTCTATTGTACTTGTGCTATTATCACCAAGTGTCCATAGCCATTCTGTTGGTCTATTTTCCGATTTATCAGTAAAGCTTACTGTTAAAGGTACACGGCCTTTTTTAATATCAGCAGTAAAATTAGCAACAGGAATTACATTGCTTTCTTCTATTTCTTGTGCTTCTTCTACTTCTTTATCCTTTTCGCATCCTATATAAAATACGGATACTACTGCAATACAAATAATTAGGCTTATTCTTTTCATCGTTATATGTGTTAATCAATTAAATATTCAAATATAGAAAAATTATATAGTTAGTTTAAATTCTTGGTAAACCTTAGAAAATAATGTTCCCTACTATTAAAATATCAAAGAAACCAATAGTGAATATGATTAACTACAATTATGCTAATAATGATAATAGTATAACTTATAAATCCATCATGTTTGTTGGTTTTGATACAATATTCAAATTTCTATCCAAAACTATCATGGTAGGTGTAGCGTAGATATTATAATCAATAGCAGCTTGGGTATCCCAACCTTTATAATTACATAAGGTTTCTAAATGTATATTTTTCAAGTTTAGGAACGACTCTAGTTCTTTTTTCTCAGTATCTATACTAATGGTATAAACCTGCCAAGTTTCTTGTTTTTCAGTTGTATACCAATCTTGTATTTTTGGTATTAATGTTTTGCAGTGTGGACACCAACTAGCCCAAAAAACGATAAGGATGTTCTCTTTGGCTGTTTCTGAAACATTCACATTTTCTCCATTTACATTTGAAAGTTCGATATTAGGAGCAGTTTGTCCAATCTGCATGCTCTCGTACTTCTCTAGTCTGGCTAAGGCTTCTGATTTTCTTTCCTCATTTTCACATTGTTGCTCCGGGGTTGGATAGTTCTTGGCAATATGTATAATAACCTCCTCCAGTTGATAACGTTCGAATCCCCTGACCAAATAATCTATCACAAAAGCATACATTTCGGGGTTATCTTGTGTTTTAGGAATGATTTGGTCAACAGCATATTTAAAGGCTAATTCCAACATACCTTTGCTTTGGTTTTTATCAGCATATAAACCTAAGTATTCTGTGATTTTTGTAGTAAGAATATCTGAATTTATCAAGCTGTTTTCTAGCCAATCTACTCCATCAAACCAATGTTGTTGTAGATATGCTTTTTGTTCATTAAAAGTTAATCCCATAGGCAAGGTGGGTTTTAAATCGGCTTGAATAAATGGCAGAATAAAGTTGTTTTGGTACTTATTCCCCTTTTGACGAACAAATGCAGGCAACAACCCTTGTTGTTTGTTGAATTCTTGATAAGCAATTTGATAAAACTCCGAATCTTTATCATACCAATTAATAATAGGATTGAGCAAATCTAAGTTTTGATAATTTATGTTCTTGAACTCTATATACTCCAACCAAATTTGATTTTCAATACTATTGATAACTACTAGGCTTTTTTGTTCAAAAGGATCATTTATTTGCAATTGTATTTCCTGTTCATTTGCCCAAAAAACTACCTTATTTTCTCCGTTGACAACTCTGTATTGGCCTTGTTGATAGTTAGTTTCCCATGAGAAGTCCAAATGGTTAATATCTACCTGCAAACTATCTAAAGTTATTATTCTATCCCCCTTTATTTGTTGGAGATAATAGAATTGCTGGTTTGGGTTTTTGACATGAATCTTTATTTGAGCCTCAAGATTTACTATGGTAAATAGAGTAAACACTAAAACCAAGTTGAGGGATAATATCGATTGCAATTGATTTTCACACTGCTTTGAGATGTAATCACTAAGCCTGCGAAAGTAAATATCTATGATGTTTTCTGTCTTCATATTAATTATTCAAATTAATTAGGCAAATAAGGAATTTGTCTTTGGTTACTATAAATCACTTAATCAATCCTTTAGGCAACGTACACTTCGTCCGAACATCTTGCCGCCATTATTGCGGCGGCTCACTAGGCCGTAGTCGTAGCTGAGGATACGATACCAAGGATCCAAGCTTGTGTACTCACTCGATGACCACCAGCTAGCGATGTAGCCAAGGTTGTTGAACGAACCATTGACACTACGGTATCCCCCCGGAAGGGCAGTAAAGCCACTAGTATTTGTTCCATTTCCATTATTATTCCATCCACTTGTTGCTTTCATTTGTTTTCCTTGATCTGTACCACGGTAGCCAGCCTCATCTGCCTCACTCTGGCTCATGCCCAAGGCCATTTCAAAGGTTTTCCATTCCTCATCACTTGGTAAATGCCAACCGTTTGGACAGGCTGAAATTGCTGCCTCCCATGTATAAAGCCTCCCATAGATATCTCCATAGTCACTAGTATTATCATACCACCAACTATCTTCAGTTTCGTAATTAAGATTTTCTGCCATCCAGCACTTGGAGTCTATTTCAATGATTTCATAAGTCTGTCCCCCATAGCTTATATGAGTCTCCCCAGCACAACCTTCGCTCACATTTACAATATCTGTAAATTGACCTGTTAACCCCTCTGTATCTTTTACTACTAATTTGGCTGTATAGGAACCAGTGTTGCTGTATTGATGGCTTTGAATTTTATTTGTATCCCAATCAGTATCCCAAGTTCCATCACCTTCAAAATCCCACCTTACTTGTAAACTACTTGCTGGGTCAAAATCATCAGTACAAGCTGATGCATCAAAAGTAAACACCACACTAATCAAACCTTCAGATGGAGTTAAGGTGAATGTGGCAATAGGTTGTGCATTAGCAGTCACCGTAATGTTATTGGAATATTCTGCAGTTAAACCATCAGTATCTTTCACTTCTAATTTTGCTGTATAAGAACCAGCAATACTGTATTGGTGATTTTGAGTTTTATTGGTATCCCAATCAGTATCCCATATCCCATCACCTTCGAAGTCCCACCTTACTCTTAAACTACTTGTTGGATCGTAGTCGTCACTACATATTGATGCATCAAAAGTAAAAATCGTATTAATCAATCCACTAGTTGGGGACACTGTAAAGATAGGCACTGGAGCAGTATTACTTGCAGTTACCTTTATATATTCTGTTTTTATTTTTGTGTCAGAACCAGCTTTATTTAATACTGTTAATGTTACAGAATAAATACCTTCATTTTGATAGGTTCTTATTGGGTTTTCTATGGTACTTGTACTATTATCACCAAGTGTCCATAGCCATTCTGTTGGTCTATTTTCTGATTTATCAGTAAAGCTTACTGTTAAAGGTACACGGCCTTTTTTAATGTCAGCTGAAAAATTAGCAACAGGAATTACGTTGCTTTCTTCTATTACCTCCTCTTCATTATCCTTTTCGCATCCTATATAAAATGCGGATATTACTGCAATACAAATAATTAGGCTTATTCTTTTCATCGTTATATGTGTTAATCAATTGAATATTCAAATATAGAAAAATACTGTAAAACTGAACATGCTATCTTTGTATAACATATAAAAACAATTCAACACTTTTAATACATCAAAGAATTTATTAGTAAATAAGACAAAACCTATAAAACACTTAACAAAAAGAACACTGCAAGGGGGAATATCGCCTGTAATTTATTTTAAGCATAACAGGCATTGCTGTATTGATAGTTTTGTACTATACTGGCTTCCTAATCCCCATCCCCTAGAGAGTCCAACCGCACTTGCTGGTTGCTTGATGGATCGTAATCATCTACACATTCTTCTGAAATAAACATAAAGACTGGGGAATAATCTAAAAACAAAGTTATTTATTCATCATGAAGCACTCTACTAACTTCTCAATAATAGAAATCTCACTAAAAAACCTTAGTTTTGAAAATTGATATACATAAAGAAAAATGAAAAGACTCCTCCTCTTACTACTCGTTTTATCTATTGTACCAGTTTCTTATGGACAATATTATTCCTCTGGTCAAGATCCTGCTTCATTAAAATGGAATCAGATCAACAGCCCCAACTTTCAAGTGATTTATCCGCGAGGATATGATTCAGTAGCTCAATATGTAATCAACACCATGGAATATGGTAGAATCTTAACTCTAAAGACTCGCCATATAGAAACCAAAAAAATCTCTATTATTCTCCACAATCAAACTGTGAGTAGCAATGCCGAAGTAGCATGGGCTCCTCGAAGAATGGAATATTATACCGTAACGCCACAATCAACTTATGGCCAACCTTGGTATGAGCAATTAGCCATTCATGAATATACTCATGTGCTTCAAATATCAGCTATGAATCAAGGCTTCACCAAGTTTCTTTTCAATATCTTTGGAGAACAAATTGCTGTAGGTTTATTTGGATTATATGTCCCCTATTGGTTTATTGAAGGTGATGCCACAGTATCTGAAACAGCTTTAAGCAAAACAGGAAGAGGTCGCGATCCAAACTTTGAAGCAGAATTACGTTCTCAAATTTTAGAAAAAGGGAAATATTCTCTAGAAAAAGCAAGCTTAGGGTCCTACAAAGATTTCACTACAGATCGTTACCATTTAGGTTATTTTTTAGTTGGTCAAGGGAGAGCACTTTATGGAGTCGATTTCTGGAATAAACCTTTAGCTAATGTTGGGAAATATCCTCTTGCAGTCGTTCCATTTGGAACAGGTATCCACACCAATTCTGGATTGGGCAAAAAAGAGTTCTACGAAACCATGTTAGATGATTTATCTGAAAGATGGCAAAGTCAGTTGAATCAAACTCAAGCCGACAATGTAAACCTCTTAAGTCAACATAAAAGCTATACCAATTATACCAATAACTTCTTTTTGAACGATAAAAAGATTTTTTCCTTAAAAAAAGACTATCATGATATCGGGAGATTTGTGAGTATATCAACCACAGGAAAAGAAAAAAAACTATTTACTCCTGGTTATTATTTTAGTGAGATGATCAGTAAAGGTGGTGATGAAATATGTTGGTCAGAATACCAATACGATCCACGTTGGGGATACAGATCCTTCACGAAGATCTTACTTTATAATACAAAAACTGAAACCAAAAGAACACTCCTAAAGAAAACACGTTATTTCTCTCCTGTCATTTCTCCGACTGGAAATAACATTGCAGTGGTAGAAGTAGACGAGTTCAGTAATCGCTTTTTAGTCATCTTAGATTCTAAAGATGGAGAAATTATTCATAGAATAAAAAGCCCTGATAATGACTTCATTGCCCATCCATCCTGGTCACCAGAGGAGGACATGATAGTTGCTGAGGTCTTAAACTCAAATGGAAAAGGACTGGCTATTTTTTCTGTTGACGAGCCAAAAGTTCAACGAGTTTTGCCCTACCAGCATATCCACCTTCAATACCCTAGCTTCTGGAAGAAATATATTTTATTTGAAGCCGCATATAATGGAATTATGAATGTATATGCATTAGATGTAAGAACTAAATCATTATACCAAACTACAAATACTGCTTTTGGTGCTAGTGATTACACCATCAGCCCTGATGGAAAAACTATAGCTTTTGCAAACCATAGCGCAATTGGAAAACAACTAGTGACACAAAAATGGGATTCTGATGACTGGATACCCATATCCGAAGTTAAAAACCATGCTTACAAATTAGCAGATATATTGAGTGATCAAGTAGATACCATTCTGAATCCTAAATATATTCCAGATACAAAATATGAAGTAAAGAAATACAGCAAATTAGCACACCTTTTCAATATCCATAGTTGGAGCCCGATTGGTGTAGATGCTGATAATTCATCACTTAACCCGGGAATAAATATCCTTACACAAAACAAACTTTCCACTTTATCTGCTACAGCCGGAATCAATTACAATTTAAACACACAGGCCCCAACTTACTCCGCTGCTATTGACTATAGAGGACTATACCCTGCTTTAAATATTGGGATGGATTATGGCAGAAGATTTACTGATATCATTGATGAACAAACACAAGATACCACTTCTTATTATTGGTATGAAACCAATATCAATGCTACAGTTTATTTACCGCTTCTATTTACAAGTGGTGCTTGGTCGCATAGCATACAACCTCAGGCAGGATTAAACTATAAACAAATAGATCAAGGAGTTGAATTGAACTTCAACTTTAGAAATATAAAATCGACAAATTACACCTTACAATATTCCACAACCAAGAAGTCGCCTTCTCAAAATCTTTTCCCTGAATTGGGCTTAAGTCTATTGCTGGCTTATAATGAAACCCCTTTCAACACAGATGCTGGAGAAATGCTAGCTACTAATTTGGCGATTTATTTACCAGGTTTTTTCAGGCATGATGGATTTAGGTTGATGGGTACATATCAGGACAAAAGCAATAATAACTCAAGCTTCTATTCAGATGTGGCCAGTCCTGCAAGAGGATACTCCTCTATTAGCTATCAAGACCTCCTCACTATAAGAGCAGACTATCAAGTTCCACTATTATATCCTGATTGGAATTTAAGCTCACTAATCTATACCAAAAGGGTAGTGATGGGCTTATTTTATGATTACTCTCAACAACCAGATATACCAAGTGATCACGGCTATGGAGGAAAAAATGATTTCTGGAGTACAGGAATAGATTTAACAGCTGACGTTCACTTTTTGAGAAGCAAGTTCCCCACACAAATTGGAATTAGAACTGTTTATGTAGATGGCTATAGTAGAAATTCTCAGGCAGTCAATTTCCAGTTTTTATTTGGTTTGAGTATATAATTAGAATGATAAAAGAAAGAAAAGAATTGTAAAGTACTTCGCTTAAGATGCTAGTGCTAAATACAATTTTTAAATCAAGATATTATTTCGTTAGCCCCAACCCTAAAGTCGACCTGACTAAATCATTTAGACAGGGGAGCGAATTAATTGACTCAATACAATTAAAAATAGTGACCTTAAAAAACAATACTAATATAGGCAAATGGTCAAAAGCCAAGGATCAAAGGCCAGACCTTAAAATCCATTCATCTCAAATAATACAGTAGGAATCAACAATAAAAACCCAAGAATCACAAAAGCTAAAGCAATTTTCCAGAACCATTTAAACCAAACATCATAAGGGATTTTGGCTACTCCCAAACAACCAATTAACACCCCAGAAGTTGGAGTAATCATATTGGTAAAGCCATCGCCAAACTGAAATGCCATTACTGTGGCTTGTCGGGAAACACCAATTAAATCGCTAAACGGAGCCATAATGGGCATGGTTAAAGCTGCTTTTGCAGAACCCGATGGGATGATGATATTTAAGCCTGTTTGAATCACATACATTATTCCCACAGAAGCTACCTTTCCCATCTCATTCATAGATTGTGACAAATGATACATAATAGAATCGATGATTTTCCCATCTTGAAGAATAACGATGATACCACCTGCTAAACCTACGATGAGTGCAGCAGACATAATATCTTTTGCTCCTGCTAGGAATAAATGGGTAATCTCATTTGGCCTGCTTCCCATGGCAATGCCAGAGGCCAAGCCCATCACAAAGAACAAGGAACCTATTTCTTTTACATACCAACCATATCCCATCACTCCTACAATAAGGAATAGAATAGTAAAAGCCAATAAATGAAGAATAAAGAAGTGTATAGATTTTCTTAATGTAATCAAACCGCCGATGGCAAATATGACTGTGGATATTGGAATTACATAACCAGAGAACTCACTGTTTCCAATTTTCAAAGTCGTTTCAGGGAAATAAATGGAGAAACCAATTAATGCTCCAAGTATTAATACAAAGCTCAACCAAGCGGCTTTTGGAGTATGATAATCAAAACTTACTTCGTTATTCTGATGCTCTTTGCGCCATACTTCATCGGCAGTATACATGGGTGATTTCTTGGGATCTTTCTTTACTTTATTGGCCCATCTCAAAATAATAGCGAAACCTACCAAGTTGATTACAAACCAACAGAAGATTCTATATTCAATTCCAGAAAACAGAGGAATATCACTTAATCCTTGAGCAATACCAATGGTAAAAGGATTCAGAATAGCCCCTGCAAAACCAAGGTGAGCTGCAACATATACCATGGACATTCCCGTAATGGAATCATAGCCCATGCTAATGGCCAGAGGAATGATAACTATGATAAAAGCAATGGTTTCTTCACTCATCCCAAAGATAGCACCAAAGGCACTAAACATGAGCATGATAAGAACCATGACGATATTATTCACTCCCAACCTATTCAGAAAATCAATCCGCTCCAATTTTTTGGTGAATCCCAAAAAGGCCATAATCCCCACATCAATAGCTTTACTAGCATTCATAATCCAAAATGCACCTCCAATGAGCAGGATAAAGATGATGATATCTGCCTGATTTTCGAAACCTTGAAAAAATGCAGTAAACACCTGATAGGTTTGAGGTGCGTCGGGAACTGCATGGAAAGAGCCATCTACAATTACAGACTTAGAACTGCCATCTGGCATCAACTTATCAACTCGACTGAACTCACCACTTGGAATAAACCAAGTCATTATCGCACTCGCTATGATGATAAAAAATACGATGACATAAGTATGCGGAATGTTTCTTTTCTTGGCCATTTTCTAAATTTTAGCTCACAAAAATAGAACATTAAATCAGAGCGCAAAGAAACAATAGAGGATAAATCAATACTAATTAGAGTCTGTCCATAAAGTCAGGTGTTTGAACTATAAAGTTCAAGTTCTAGGCGTGTGAAGAATTCAAACCGCAGAATACTGGTGTATTTGAGGATTTGGATTTTGAGCAACAACGACGAAATTGGACTTTATAGACGAACACTAATTAAAGCATTTGGTATAATTCTATAGAAAGTTGATTTAATTGAGCCAAGTATAATTTCAGACTTTCTAAATCGGGGCTGTCAGCTCCCCACAAATCGACTTGCATTTTACCATAAAGCTCATTGGCCAAAATGTCGGAATAAATAACTGATTTACTCAAGGCTTTATCACCATGATTTTTCGAGAACCAAGCTGGAGTAAATAGAGAACGCTTTTCATCATTGAATACCTCTTTCTCTTCCATCAACTCTAAAATACCCATTGACTTGTCCAACAAAACATCGGCTTTTTCTTGATATTCTGGAAACTGAGATTTTACTTCTTCAATCCATAATTTCAATTTGAAGTGGTCAAAAACAACAAAAGACTCCTCTAAATTTATTTGCTCAAAAAAAGAAACAATCATAGCTTTCTTCTCTTCGCAACTTTTACCTGAAATTAGAGCATCATTTTCTCCAACCTGAAAACCTAAAAACTGAGGAGCGTAAGCCTTTTCATTTTGGCAAACAGGAACAGCCTGCTCATTATAAATAAAAGAGATAGGAGTTCTTTGAGTTTTAGCCTCCCCTAGAATCCCAGCAAAAGAAATATCAGGAGCCACATAGGGCTTATCAGCAATTTTCTTCCAACAATGGCCAACAAAATCGCATTTATAGGGAGAAAAACATTGGTTTCCCACCTCCACTTTCGGACTGTGTTTCTCCAAAAGAACGGCCTTATTCGCCACTACTTTTTCTCCTACAAACCCTTGTCTACCCAATACATTTTCTGTCACATCTTCAAAAAGGAAATACTTTTTTAAGTCTATTTCACCTTCTAATCGGTAGTTTTCATCCACATAAACCAAAAAGAATTGCTCAATATCTAATCCTGAATTTTGAATCACCCAATACTGAAGAGCAGCATCGGTATAATAAGTTTCTGAGAGTTTTTTAGAAGATTTCACCTCATAAGCCATCCAGCCTTTATCAGTCTTCACCAATAAATCGAGCATCACTAAAACTTGCTCATGCTGAAAGGTAGCTTCATAGATAATTTCTTGCCCCTGCTCTATTAGTTCGGAAGTTCTCAATACCGATTTTTGATACTGTGAAGGACTCTTAGGACTCACATCAATACCACCAGGAAATATCTCTTGAGCTAAATCGCCCACATGATGCCCTCTTTTAAATTTCGCCCTTTGTTCGGCGGTGAGTTTATCTCTTAAAAAAGGGCGCTTTTTGTATAAATATAAAGACTTTGGACAATGATATCCTTTAATAAAAGTCGACTTTGAGAGTATGTGTTTTTCCATGATGTTATTTCTATTGTGCAAAGATAACTAAGTATTACCATAGAATTCACTGTTAATATTTTATTAATTGAACCTCATGCATACCACCTGACTGTTAATGCCAATATTTTTAACTACTTTTACCATACAGAAAAAAACTGTTTTTCAATCGCATAAAAAACAGAACACATTAAGGTAGACCCACAAATAAAAATAGTTAACAATAAACCTAAACGAATTTATACATTTAAATTAACACCTAATGAATTTTAAAAACTTACAGAAGGTCGCAACACTATTTATGGTAGTGATGGGATTTGCTTTTGCAAACTTTGCAGAAGCCCAAGACAAACAACCTAATATCCTAGTCATTTGGGGTGACGATATTGGACGTTCCAATATTTCAGCTTATACCATGGGAATGATGGGTTATCAAACCCCAAATATTGATAGAATTGCTAATGAAGGAATCATCTTCACCGATTATTATGGTGAGCAGTCATGTACCGCAGGTCGTTCTTCTTTTATTACAGGTCAAAGTGTTTTCAGAACTGGATTATCAAAAGTAGGACTTCCTGGTGCTGAATTAGGATTAAGTACTAAGGATGCTACCATAGCCAGTTTACTTAAAGACCAAGGTTACGCTACTGGTCAATTTGGTAAAAACCACCTAGGTGATAAGGATGAGCATCTTCCAACAAATAATGGTTTCGATGAGTTTTTAGGTAATCTATACCATCTAAATGCTGAAGAGGAGCCAGAAGATGAAGATTATCCAGGCGATATGGTTATGGCTGATGGAAGAACTTTCAAAGAGACTTATGGCCCAAGAGGTGTTATCAAATCTAGTGCTGATGGACCAGTTGAAGATACAGGACCATTGACAAAGAAAAGAATGGAAACTATTGATGACGAAACTGTTGCTGCTGCAAAAGAATTCATCATTCGTAAAACGAAAGAAGGAACTCCTTGGTTTGTATGGTGGAGTGGTACTCGTATGCACTTTAGAACTCACGTAAAAGAAGAGCTTAAAGGTATCTCTGGACAAGACAACTATGGTGATGGTATGGTAGAGCATGATTTGCATATTGGTCAATTCTTAGATTTATTGGATGAATTGGGAATAGCTGATAATACTATTATTCATTATTCAACTGATAATGGCCCTCACTATAATACATGGCCAGATGCTGCTGCTACTCCTTTCCGCGGTGAGAAAAACACCAATTGGGAAGGTGGATGGAGAATTCCTGCTATGATGCGCTGGCCTGGTGTGATTGAAGAAGGCTCTATAAGTAATGGTATAGTACACCATATGGATATGCTACCTACTTTTGTAGCTGCTGCCGGAAAAGATGATATCAAAGAAGATTTGCTTGACGGCTACCATTCTGATGCCCTTAACCGCGATTATAAATTACATTTAGATGGTTATGATATTACAGAACACCTGAAAAGTCCTCAAAAAGTAAGAAGCCCAAGACATGAGATTTTTTATTTCTCGGATGATGGAGACTTAACAGCCTTACGTTATGATGACTGGAAACTTATCTTTATGGAGCAACAAACAGAAGGTACATTTAGAGTTTGGATGGAACCATTTGTTCCATTAAGAGTTCCATTGATTCTAAATTTAAGACGTGACCCATACGAACGTGCACCACTTACATCAAATACCTATTTTGACTGGGTACTTGACAAAGCCTATCTTTTGGTTCCTGCACAAACCTATGTAGGAAGTTTCTTATCTACTTTCCAAGAATATCCTCCTCGTCAGAAAGCAGCTAGCTTCTCTCTCGATCAGGTGATGGAAAAATTACAAGAAGGTGGCGCTGGTCACTAAAACATAATTATTTTTGTGAGGCTGTTTGATATGATTTTTTTAAAATTCTATGGCTTTTGGCCCGGCCCTAAAGGGTGAAACCATAGAAAATCAGGCTCCCTTTAGGGAAGGGGCAAAACTGATTTTCGCTTAATAAAATCATTCATTCCAAACAGTCTCACATTTTTCCTTTTCATTTATACAAATAATCAGATGAAAAATAGTCTTTCCCAAATTAAACAACTCCAAGAGCGCATTAATGCGTCTATTATTGGTCAAGAAAAAGTAGTTGAAAAAATACTCGTGGCTTTATTAGCCGATGGTAACCTTTTACTCGAAGGACTTCCAGGTTTAGCAAAAACACGAGCCATTAAAAGCTTGTCCAAAGAATTAGAAGCTTCATTATCTAGAATACAATTCACACCGGATTTACTACCAAGTGATATCACTGGAACAGAAATCTATCAGCCAGAATTAGAGGAGTCTTTTGTATTTAAGAAAGGTCCCATTTTTGCAAACCTAGTGCTGGCCGATGAAATCAATCGTGCTCCAGCAAAAGTACAAGCTGCGCTTTTAGAGGCAATGGAAGAAAGACAAGTTTCGGTAGCAGGTCATACCTATCCCATGGAAAAGCTCTTTATGGTGATGGCTACACAAAACCCAGTTGAACAAGAAGGAACCTATCCACTTCCAGAAGCACAAATGGACCGCTTTATCATGAAAATCCTCATTGACTATCCCAACGACGATGCAGAAAGAAAAATCCTGCAATTGGTTCGCCAAGAAAGCAAAGGCATCCATCAAAAAGCAGAAGCCATTGACCAAAAAGTCATCTTTGAAGCTAGAAAAGAAATTAGAGATATTGAAGTTTCTGATGCTGCTGAAAAATATATGGTAGACCTCATTTCTGCCACAAGATATCCTGAAAAATATAGTGAGAAACTGGCCAAATGGATTGAATTCGGTGCCAGTCCACGTGGAACTATTTCCATAGACAAATGCGCTAGAGTGATGGCATGGCTAAACGAAAGAAACTATGTAGACCCTGACGATATCAGGGCCATTATCCATAGTGTTTTACGCCATAGATTAATATTGAGCTATGAAGCCAATGCTGACAGAGTAAGTGCTGATGATGTAATAGATGAATTATTAAATGTAGTTGCAGTTCTGTAATTTATGCCTTCTAAAACACCTCCAGAAATAGCTATAGAGCTCCATGACCTCACACGTCTAGAGCATTTGGTGAACGATTTCAATCTCCTCCCCAAACAGGCGGTGCATTCTGCCTTATCGGGAAAGCATGCCTCCAAATTAAGAGGCCGCGGACTTGATTTCTCTGAGGTTAGGAAATATGTTCATGGTGATGATATTAGAAATATTGACTGGAAAGTTACTGCTAGAACCAAAACCACCCACACCAAAGTTTTTAATGAGGAAAAAGAACGTCCGGCCTATTTAATTGTAGACCAAAGCTCCTCTATGTTTTTTGCTTCTGAGGGAAGCGTTAAATCTGTTTTAGCGGCTCAGTTGGCTGCCATAGCTGGTTTTAAAATTATTAAATCGGGTGATAGAATTGGCGGTATTGTTTTCGATGATGAAAACATTGAAAACATCAAGCCCAAACGCAGCCGAAAATCATTATTACATTTATTAGAGGAGATCGTTAAGAAAAACCAGTTACTAACTGAAAGAAAGAATATTCCTGAAAAGCAGGACATGATCAACAAAGTTCTCTTTCAGGCCAAAAACATGATTACCCACGATTACGTGGTGGTTTTAATTAGTGATTTTCAGCATCTAGAAGCCCATTCCCATGAATATCTAAGCCATATTTCTCGTCATAATGATGTGATAGCGGTGATGATAAACGACCCCATGGAATTTGAATTTCCTGATGGGAAAATCCCTATTGGAGATGGGCAGTATCAGGTGATGATGGATGGGAAAGAAAAAACAAAATCGGAATTTGGGAAAGAAGGACAAAATTTAAGAAATCAGAATCTCGATTTCTTCAAGAAGCATAGAATTCCAGTGATGGAAATTACCACTGCTGAGGATTTAATCAGTCAGATAAAAACCATTTTTGGAAGAAGCTGATGAACGAAAACCAACAAATAGGACATTTGATAGAGCCCAATCCTATCACCTTCAGTTTTGGAGCTCCAGGTTGGTATATACTATTGGCTATAGTTTTTGTGATTCTTGCTATTATCGGACTTTTACTTTTCCTAAGACACAAAAAAAGAAAATACAGAAGACAAGCCATTCTACAATTGCAAGAATTCAAGGTCTCGAACCACTCATCTACTGCATTCCTCACCCACACTATGGCAACCATAAAACAGGTAGCCATTACCAGTTACGAAAGAGAAAATCTGGTTCATTTAAGTGGAGTAAAATTTCTGGACCTCCTCAAAAAAAGAAATAAAAACAAAACTGTTTTCTCAGAAGATATTGAAGCTTTGTATTCAAAAGGATTGTATCAAAACACCGAATTATCAAAAGAAAATCAAGACAAAATCATTAAGGAAAGTATCAACTGGATAAATAATCATCATGTTTGAGTTTGCACACATATGGGTCTTGGCTTTGTTTCCATTGCCATTTTTGGTGTATTGGCTATTACCGCCTTTGCATACCAAATCCAATGTGATTATGGTCCCCTTTATTAAGAGAGCAGCAAAAGCTAGTGGCGAAAAACTTAGAAAACGAGCATGGATTTCTCAGAAGAATCTATTACAATGGATTTTCCTCTTATTGGCATGGAGCAGTTTATTATTAGCATTGGCAAAGCCACAAATTGTTGGACAAGCCGAAATGAAAGTAAAAACAGTAAGGAGTTTCGTAATAGCAGCAGATATTTCTTTCAGCATGGCCAGTAAAGACTGGGTAGTTGAAGGTGAAAGAAGCACAAGGTGGGACGCCGTAAAATCATTAATGAGCGAATTTATAGCCAAACGAGAAGGCGACAGAATGGGCCTCATCTTCTTTGGTACCAATGCATATCTACAAACACCATTTACCACCGATTTAGAAACCGTGGACTGGTTTTTAGAAGAAACAGAAGTAGGAATGGCCGGCCAAATGACCAGTATAGGAAAAGCCATTGGTTTTGGAATCCGCTTATTTGAGCAAGATTCCTTAGACCAAAAAGTAATGCTATTGCTCACCGATGGAAAAGATGGAGGGAAAGGGGTTTCCCCAACCGACGCTGCCTATATGGCCAAAAACGACAGCATAAAAATTTACACCCTTGGAATTGGCGACCCTACCCTTCCTGGTTCTGATTTAGATGAAGGCACCTTGAAAAATATCAGTGAAATCACTGGAGGGAAATATTTCAGAGCTATTGATGCTGAAGAATTAGAAAAAATATACACTGAGCTAGAGCTATTAGAACCTATGGAGTTTGAGGAGGAAGAATATAAACCAACAACTAGTTTATATCATATCCCATTGATAGTGTCATTGGCCATTTCCCTTTTATTATTGGTGCTTCGCGCCATCAATATTTGGATAAATAAATTAAAAAAATGATAAAAGAATATCTACATATCGACTGGAGTCTTTTTCATTTTCTACGACCTGAATGGTTGTGGCTCTTTATTCCTATTGCAATTATTGCACTCTTAACTTTTATCAAATCCTCTTCAGAGCAAAAATGGCAGAAAAGAATTGCTCCACACCTTCGCCCCTTTATCATAAATAAAGGCAGTCGTTTTGCACAATTAGGCCCTATTATATTATTCATCATTATTACCTCTTTAATGGTGATATCAACGGCTGGCCCAACTTGGAAGAAAGTAGAAGTTCCAGGAAGTAAAAGCGAAGCCATACTACTTATCGCTCTTGACCTTTCTCAAAGCATGCTCACAGAGGATGTTTCACCAAATAGGTTGGAAAGAGCTAAATTTATGGTGAAAGATTTGTTGGAAGCTAAGCCCGGAGCGAGAGTTGGATTAATTGTTTATGCAGGAAGTGCACACACTGTAGTCATCCCATCTATGGATTACGAAATGGTAGCCTATCAAATGGAAAATCTACATCCTTCCATTATGCCATTGCAGGGAACGAAACTCAAAAATGCAATGAGTTTAGCTGACACCCTCTTGAATCAAACGGAAGCGCCTTCTACCCTTTTACTCATCAGCGACGATATCAATAGTAATCAAGCAAAGCTTCTAAAGGATTTTGCAAAGAATAATCATCATAAAATTGAATTACTAAGTCTGGCTACTTTGCAAGGTGGGAAAATTCCAAATCCTCGAGGTGGTTACTATAAGAAAGAAGGTGATTTTGTGATTTCGAAATTACAACAGAATATTCTTTTCGATTTACAAAAAGAGAAAAACATCCATGTAAACACCATGAGTTTCGATAAAGAAAACATGATAGCTATTGCTGAGAAGGTGAGAGAAAATCTTGTCTTCCGTTCTAAGGACAAAGAGAAAGATGAAGAATGGGAAGAAATGGGCTATGCTTTAATATGGTTATTGGTCATTTTCTTTGCCTTATGGTTCCGCAAAGGCTGGATGATACAATACAGCGTTTTATTGTTCTTTTTTACCTCTTGTAATTCTGTAGATTCCTGGGAAGACCTTTGGTATAGTAAAGATTATCAAGCCCAAAAAAACATGAATAATGAGCAATATGCCGAAGCTGCTTATCAATTTGAATCCCTCAGTCATAAAGGAATAGCCTTTTATAAATCAGGGGATTTTGAATCGGCAGTAGAAGTTTTTAAACAAGACTCTTCAAGCTCTTCATTATATAATTTAGGATTGGCTTATGCTGCTTCTGGGCAAAATGATTTGGCACAGCAGGCTTTAAGTTTGGCACAAGAAAAAGACCCCAATAATGAAAATATCCAGAAATCTTTAGAGAATAATGAGCAAAGAATGATGACCATGGATTCTCTGAGAACTAGCCATCCAGAGGAGGCTAAAAAACTAGAAGAAACTGATAAACCAAAAGAAAAATTGGAGGAGCGCAGAGCCAAAGGAAAAGACGAAGAATTAACATCAGACACCGAAGTAAAAGAGTTGCCGAAAGATGGTAAACGAGTGACTGACGAGCAGGAAACAGGGCAAAGAAAAGCTAAGGAATTGGAGAAAGTTCCAGACGATTTCAAAGCAGGGAATGGAGAAAACCCACAAAATGTACTTCTGAGAGAAATATCTGCCGACCCTTCGGAGTTTTTACGCCGACGCTTTAAATTCCAATACGAAAAATACTATTCACAGGAAGAGGGGGCCATAGACCCATGGTAAGATTTATATACATATGGATTTTGGTATTCTTTACACTCAACCTAAGTGCGCAAAAGATAGATGCCTTTGCCACAGCCAAGAGTAGTAAAAAGAAAGTGCTGTTGGAACAAGGTTTCAAAGTGAAAGTAAAAGCTTACTCTTCCACATGGTTTACAAAACCACTTGAATTTGACAATATTCAAATGGAAGGTGCATTTGTTCAAACCTTCAAAAGGACCTTGAGCAGCATGTCTACCGTGAATAAAAAGAAATATGCAAGCCTGGAATTTTATTATATCGTATTCCCTTATCAAACCGGCGAACTCACTTTCCCAGCAATAGAAATCAAAGCCAACATCCCACCCGAAGGAGATTATAAAGGCCAAGATATAATATTAAAAACAGAAGCACTTACCATTTTAGTAGAAGAAGTCCCCAATGGATATGATGAAGAAAAATGGATGGTGGCCACTGATGTGAGATTAGAAAATTCTTGGTCGGAAGATTTGAGTCAAGTAAAAATTGGCGATGTCCTAATTAGAAAAATTACTACTCGTGCCAATGGAACCTTACCCAGTTTTATTGATGCTCCTGCTGTTGAAGAAGTTCAGTTCGCCAGTCTATATGCTCAAGAGCCAACATTTACCGATTTAAGAGATGACAAATCGGTGAATGGAAAAAGAGAAGATACTTACTCCTATTTATTGGAGAAAGAAGGAGAATTCACTATCCCTTCTTTGGAGGTTTCATGGTTCAATCCTGCATTGGGGAAATTCTATAAGCGAGAGCTTCCTGAATATAAAATCATGGTTCTTCCCAATCCTGAAATGGCTTCTTTACATCAATTGAGAGATTCTTTAAATGCACTCAACCCAGTTTTTAATGATGAAATGGTGCAAGAAGAGGAGGCCTTCGACTGGAAGAAAGGACTGAAATATGGATTTTATGCTATCATTTTAGTATTCCTTTTATTAGGTTTATGGAAAACAGTAATAGGAGTCTACAAGCATTATAGAGTAAAAAGATTGGTCTACGAAGAAAGCGAAAGCTATTACTTCGATAAGTTGATGAAACAAAAGACTGAGAAATCTCTACTCGTACAACTCTATTCATGGCTCAACAGAACTCCCCTTCCTTCTGATGAAAAAACTATTTCGCATTTGGCAAAAGGAGATTCTGAATATGAAAAAGAATCAGAAAAACTCAAAGCTTCCTTATTTGACTCCTCTAAAAAATCCTCTGGAAACATAAGAATCATCCAGACAAAAACTAAATATTGGAGGATTCAAAACCTCTTAAAACCAAAGAAGAAAAAAGCAGAAAACGAGCTCCAAGATCTAAACCCATAAAATAATGCCCATGAAAAGTAAATTAATTATCAGCCTATTTAGCTTTATCCTTCTCATTTCTTTCACAGCCTGTGATGTAAATGTAAAAGTAAAAAATAAAGAAGACAAAAAAGAATATCTAGCATCTTGGAATGACAGCCCAAGCAAGCAAAACATTATCAATTTTGTGGAAGAAGTAACAAATGAAAGCAGTCCTAATTTCATTAAAATAGAAGATAGAATTGCCACCTTTGATAATGACGGAAACCTATGGGCAGAACAGCCTTACTATTTTCAGCTTCGTTTTGCTATGGATATGATTCAAATGATGGCTCCTGAACATCCAGAATGGAAAGACGATGAATCATTTCAAGCTGCAATAAATAAGGATATTGAAGCCGTGCTTCATTCTGGAGATGAAGGCATAACAAAGATATTAATGACTTCTCATACCGGAAATACAGCGGAAGAATTCCAAGCTAGTGTTATAGAATGGGTGAATTCAGCTAAACATCCTAAAACTGGGAAACTCTATAAAGAAATGGTTTATCAACCTATGCTGGAATTATTGGATTATTTAAGAGACCATGATTTTAAACTCTTTATTGTAAGCGGCGGTGGTATTGACTTTATGAGAGCTTTCGCCGATGAAGTTTATAATATTCCCAAGGACCAAATTATTGGAAGCACCATAGAAACTGATTTTGTTATTACTGAAAATGGTCCTCAAATTCTTCGTTTACCAGAATTGAATTTCAACAACGACAAAAAAGGAAAACCCATTGCTATCAATCGACATATTGGTAGAATTCCTGTATTTGCTTCAGGCAATTCCGATGGTGATTTACAAATGATGGAATATACAGATTCAGGAGATGGAGAGAGGTTTGTGCTTTACCTACATCATACCGATGCAGAAAGAGAATGGGCTTACGATAGAGATTCTCATATTGGCCGTTTAGATAAAGGCCTAGATGAATCCACAGCAAATGGTTGGACCGTTATTGATATGAAAAAGGATTGGAAGGTGATTTATCCTTTTGAGTTATCAAACAAATAGTGGATTAACCTAATTATTTACTTTACCTTTGTAAGGTTTGGTTAAACTTTATCTATATTCCTATATTATGAAAAAGATTCTCTTAATTGCAATATGTGTTATTCTCCTTATTTCCTGTAATAAAGATAAAAGTGAAACTATTTACGGCACAACTATTAATATACATACTGACATATCTTTTCGAAATTTTGCAGTTGAAGACCTGTTAAATGAAACAACAATAAATCACTACTACATTGATAGTATGAAGTTATATTATCAATTTAATGATGGTATTACTGAAGTATATAATGAAAACATGGCATCACCAAGAAACATCATGTTTATCACCGAAAAAGCCCCTTATCGTTTACGCATATTCACAAATGTAAATATTGAAAATATAATTAGTGATTCAGCTGGGATAAAAACTGGAGAAAGCCTAAGTTATTTAAAACTAAATAATTTTGATACCGACACTATTAAGAACAGATGGCATATTTCAAAACATTCAACAATTGTTTCCGAGATCTGGTATAATGGTGAACATATCCCTAATCATCAACATGGTTTCGAAATCGTCAAATAACTAATGAACAACAATTCGATTTTAAGATAGTTGCTTATCCAAAGTCTTTCGATAAATAAACTCCATTTTCTTATCATTTAACCACCATTATGTAAAGATTATCCATTTTTCTTATCGTATTCTTTGTCTTATGTAAAGATTACTTGATTTTCTTTACATAATACACTACATTTGTAAAGAATATTTCAAAATCTTTACAAATGGAAAAATTCATTTTGGAAAAACTTCCTTTTAAAAAGGATATAGAAAGCAAGAAAGTTTTAAAGCGATTGGCTCAAGCTCATAGAGCATTGGCTGAATTGAAAGGATATGTTTCGTCCATTCCAAATGAAAACATCCTCATCAATACGCTTTCTTTAGAAGAAGCCAAAGACAGTTCTGCCATAGAAAACATCATTACAACCCATGATGATTTATACAAAACAGGGTTAGAACTAGATGGGTTTAACTCCATGGAATCAAAGGAAGTACAGAATTATATTTCCGCCATTAAAAAAGGATTTTCATTAATCGCAAAACACAACATTCTCAGTAATAATGATATTATCGAAATTCAAGCAGAATTAGAAAAAAATAATGCTGGAATTAGAAAAGGTCCTGGAACTACACTGAAAAACGCCAGTACTGGAGCAATTGTTTACACACCTCCTCAGGACTATGATACCATTATGGATTATATGAGTAACCTCTCAGAGTTTATCAATTATTCAGATTCCTCCGATTTAGACCCATTGACAAAGATGGCTATTATACATTTTCAGTTTGAAAGCATTCATCCATTTTACGATGGAAATGGGAGAACTGGGAGAATTATCAATGTGCTTTACTTGGTCATGAACGATTTATTGAATCTTCCCATTCTTTATATGAGCAAATTCATCATTGAAAACAAGAGAGAATATTACAAGCTCTTACAAACTGTCAGAAATAATGATGAATGGGAAGAGTGGCTTTTATATATGATAGAAGCAGTTGAAAACATTGCAAAAGAAACCATTATTCAAATTCGATTGATTAAAGAGTTAATGATGGAGTTCAAACAAACTTTAAGGAGTAATTATAAATTTTATAGTCAGGATTTATTGAACAATCTCTTTAAACATCCCTATACAAAAATTGAATATATAGAAAGAGACCTTGGCGTTTCGCGTATTACTGCTGCTAACTATTTAAACAAGTTGGCTAAGGATGGTCTTCTGGTTAAGAAAAAGTTAGGTGTAGGAAACTACTACATCAACCATCGATTATTTGCCATCCTTACTAAAGACAACATATAAAAGAAGCTAAGGTCAATATTTGTAGATAAACTCATACTTTCATTTGAACAATTATTTTAACAAAGCTAGCGCGTATTTGCAATCCGTGCATTTAAAATATACTTTTTACTGTTATTATATTTGCACGGAAAACATTTCCGCGCTAACCAATTGTATGTTATAAGTCATTTCTTTGGTATTTATAGCTTTTAATAAAAGCATGCGTTTGCCTTGTCCACATTTGCTTTTCTCCCTAAAATTCAGCATATTTGTTGTGCTTCCAGAATTAAAATTATGAACGCAAAAACCCTGACTACAGTCCTTCGTTATCATGGGGAAATCAATGGCCCTATCATAAGTGAATTATTAGATGATTTAGATTTTAAGTGCATCAACCTTGATATACCAGATAAATTGAGAAAAAAGATTTTCAATATCGCGGTAGAAATGTTTCAAAACCTATATCATTATACTAGAGATTTAGTATTAGAAGGAATGAAAGATGAAGAGATAAGAGTTGTATTTTTGTCCTTTGAAATGGATGAAGATTGCTACTTATTGCATACTCAGAATTTCATTCTAAACAAAGATGAAGATAGGCTGATACAGAAGATTGACAAAGTCAATAAAATGGATAGCAAAGAACTTCGAGTCTATTACAGACAAGTATTAAATAATGAGGAATTCTCTGATAAAGGTGGCGCAGGATTAGGCTTTATAGATATGAAAAAAAGGTCTGGCGAACATTTATCATACAGCATAGAAAAGGTGAATGAAAATTTAAGAAAATATACTTTAATAGTAAAAGTGAAGAAATAATATGGAACATTTAAAAATTGAAGGAACCAAGCAAAGTCCATTTGTAGATTTCGATGCCGATGCAGGAAAACTAGAATTAAGTGGCAGAAGTATTCCAGAGAATTCTTTTGAATTCTACAATCCATTATTAGAATGGCTGATGGAATACGCCAAAAGTCCAAAAGAGGAGACTGTCTTAAAGGTTTATCTTGAATATTTCAACACCTCCTCTTCAAAATACATTCTCGAAGTTTTAAAAAAGCTGAAAGAAGTTATAAAAGGCGGAGGAGCAGTACGAGTAGATTGGTGCTACGATGAAGACGATGAAGAAATGATGGAAACCGGTGAAGATTATGAAGACGTTACTGGATTGGAATTTGAATATCACGAGATAGAGGAAGAATAAGGGGAATGGCCAAAAGAAAACGCAAAGAAAATATCTTCCAGAAAGAGAAAGCCTATATTCAAGAAGCTACCGAATTTCTGGAAACTGAGGACGCTCAGCAATTAGACAAACTCACCGATGGATATAAATCCATCACCGAGAACTATTCTGAGCTCCTCGACCAAATCACTCTCATTACTCGTATTAGCGACCGACTACAAAAGAAACTAGACCAAACCAACGACAAACTTGCCACACTAAACGACCAGCTCAACGATAAAAATGTAGAGCTTCAAAATACCATTGACGATTTGGTAAAAGCACGAGTGGGTAGAAAAGCGACTACTATTGTATTTGTTTTTGCCCTTATCCTTTTTGTATTTTCCGAAGCCTTAATAGAACCCTATATCGATTCTTATGCCGATAATATTTATTTGAGCTTAGCCATAAAAGCGATTATTGCCATGTCGATAAAACCACTGGAAATGCTGGTTGAAAATAGCATGATGAAGTCGGCAAGAAAACAAAGTTTAAAGCAAAGAGAATTGAAAAAAGTAAGTGAAACCCATAAAAAATAGAACTTCCAACCTGGATTCGACATTAAATATCACCACATTTTCAGATAATTAGCTCATATTCGAATCAAATTTATGAAGAGCTATCGGGATAACTCAATGAAATTTGATGAAGAAGATGAGTTAATTATAGAAATCCACTTGTGGAAAAGTCAATAACACATCATCTTTTTACTGAAATCCAATTGATATAGCCTGCTATATCTTCTTGAATTCCAGATCAAATCTGATGCAGTATTGACTTTCTGTGGATTTATTTAATAATCGAATTCAGGTTTTTAATTATAATTTTCAATGCACCTTTGTCTATCTCATTATTCTCACTAATTTTGTAGATTATTATTTATTAAACAATGTGGTATTTAATTACCTAATTTTATTTTTTCAAAACAAGGAACTATGGAAGCTAAAACAGTAAAACTTCACGATAAAGAGTTTAAAATTTCAATTCCAGCAAAGGAAATAGACGAATCGATTTCTAAAGTTGCCGATAGAATCAATGTGGATTATGAAGGTAAAAACCCTTTATTCATCATCGTTTTAAACGGTGCATTTATGTTTGCTTCCGATTTATTGAAAAAAATCCATATCGATTGTGAAATCACATTTGTTAAACTATCTTCTTATGTGGGTACAAAAAGTTCACATGTGGTAAGAGAAGTTATTGGCCTCGACAAATCTTTGGCAGGCCGAAATGTAATTGTGGTTGAAGATATCATTGATACTGGAATTACTATGCACGACACCCTTCCTAAGCTAAAACAAATGGAAGCGGCTGATGTAAAAATCGCCACTCTATTATTCAAACCAAAAGCTTTCCAAAAAGATTTTCCAATTGATTATATCGGAATGGATATTGCTAACGATTTCATTGTAGGCTATGGCCTTGATTACGATGGACTTGGAAGAAACCTTCCTGATATATACAAAATCATTGACTAAAACTAAAACCTAAGATATGTTAAACATCGCATTATTTGGCCCTCCGGGAGCCGGAAAAGGAACACAATCTAAACTACTTTTAGAGAAATACAACCTCACTTATATTTCTACGGGTGATATTCTCCGACAAGAAATTGCTGCAGGTAGTATTTTAGGAATGAAAGCAAAAAACATCATCGAAAAAGGGGGACTGGCCTCTGATGAAGTAATCGTTCAGATTATTGAAGAAAGAATTACCAAAGACGAAAACTCCGATGGTATTCTCTTCGATGGATTTCCGAGAACAACTGTGCAGGCCTATATCTTAGATGGTTTATTATTAAGACAAAACACCTCCCTTTCTGCCATGTTGAGCTTAGAAGTTCCTATGGACGAGCTCATAGAAAGAATGATGGAGAGAGCCAAAACTTCAGGAAGAAAAGATGATACTTTAGAGATTATCAAATTCCGAATGGAGGAATATGAAAACAAGACGAAACCTGTTGCTGATTTTTATAAAGCGAAGGGCTTGTATCATCCAATAAAAGGAACAGGAACTATTGAAAACATTTTCAATAAGCTAACAGATACTATTACAACTACTTTGAAGAAGAAATTAATCAATGTAGTATTGTATGGCCCTCCAGGTTCTGGTAAAGGAACACAAGCTGAGAAAATTGCAGAAAAATATAACCTTGTTTATATTTCTACCGGACAGTTACTTCGCAAAGAAATGAGAGAAGAAACAGAAATAGGTAAATCTGTAACTCACTTTATGCAAAAAGGAGAAATAGTACCTGATGAAATTGCCATTCAACTGATTGAAAGAAAAATCAAAAGACATCCAGAAGCCAATGGGTTTATCTTTAAGGGTTTCCCAAGAACTATTGTTCAAGCTTATATTTTGGATGGATTATTACTTAAACTAAACCAATCGGTATCTGTAGCAATTGGTATTGAAGCTTCCACATTGGAGTGTTTCAAAAGATTATCTCATAGAGGTAAAACAGAAAGCGGACGACCTTACGATGAAGATATGGAACTTATCATCAACAGATTAGATGAATTCTATACGAGAACACAAATCGTTGGTGACTATTATAAGAAACATAATAAATTTACAACTATTGACGGTCATGGAACTCAAGATGAAATCTTTGAGCGCTTGGTTGAGAAAATAGACAACACATTAACAACCGGGAGGTAATTCTTGAATCAAAACTTTGTAGATCATATAAAAATATTTTGCCGCTCTGGAAAAGGTGGAGCTGGATCTGTTCACTTTCGTAGAGAAAAATACATCGCTTTTGGTGGACCCGATGGTGGTGATGGCGGAAAAGGAGCTGATATAGTTGTAGTAGGTAATAGAAACCTTTGGACACTACTTCACCTCAGATATACCAGACACATTCGTGCTAAAGATGGTGAATCTGGTGGAGGAAACAGAAGTTTTGGATCTGATGGTGAAGACTCGATAATAGAGCTCCCTTTAGGCACAGTTTGTAGGGATGCTGAAACAGGCGAAGTGATTTGCGAAGTTGTTGAAGACCAGGAAAAACACATTGTTCTAGCAGGTGGTAGAGGAGGCTTAGGCAACGACCATTTTAAAACTCCAACGAATCAAACTCCAGAATATGCACAGCCAGGAGAACCAGCTCAAGAACGAGATATCCTTTTTGAGCTGAAAGTTCTGGCCGACGTTGGGTTGGTTGGATTCCCAAATGCGGGGAAAAGCACCCTCCTCTCTTCTATTTCTGCTGCTAAACCTAAAATTGCAGACTATCCTTTTACTACCATGACGCCTAATCTAGGTATTGTTCCTTATCGTGATCATCGCTCTTTTGTGATGGCTGATATCCCTGGAATTATTGAAGGAGCTCACGAAGGCAAAGGTCTTGGTATTCGATTCTTAAGACATATAGAAAGGAACTCAATTCTCTTATTTTTAGTTCCCGGAACCACTGAGGATGTTAGAAAAGAATACGAAATCTTGGTTAACGAACTGAGGATGTATAACCCTGAACTTCTCGATAAGGAGAGATTTTTAGTCGTTACAAAATCAGATTTATTAGATGAGGAGTTGGAGAGTATGTTGAGTGAAGACCTTCAAGATATTCCACACATGTATATTTCTTCCGTTGCACAAATAGGTTTAGATAGGCTTAAAGATGAGCTTTGGAAGTTGATGGTGTAATAGTTCTCTTTACATAGGTTTTTTTTATTAAACGAAAGATTAATGGAATTTCTAATCAATTTAGATCAATCACTTTTTCTATTTTTAAATGGATTACATGCCACTTGGCTCGATCCCATTATGTGGTGGTTAAGTGATAAACTCATCTGGATTCCACTTTATGCATTCATCCTGTATCTTATCATCAAGAAGTATCAATGGAGAAGTGTAGGAATATTGTTAAGTGTAGCTTTATTAATTGCTGCCAGCGATCAGGTTTCTGTGTGGTTTAAATATGGTTTTGAGAGATTCCGCCCTACACATACCGAAGGATTAAAAGAACAAATACACACCCTCAATGGATACTTTGGTGGTGCCTACGGATTTGTTTCTTCCCATGCCAGTAATAGCTTTGCTTTAGCTGCCATGACTTCGTATTTCTTGGCTCCACACTATAAAAACTACCGTTGGTTTGCTTTTATATGGGCTGCTTTAGTAAGTTATAGCAGAATATATCTTGGGGTACATTTTCCAGGAGATATTATAGGTGGTGCTGTACTTGGTACCTTATTAGCTTATTTAGTTTATCGCTTTTATTTATACTTTGGCAACAAATGCCCAAATAATTATTGTTAATGGGAAGACTAGAACAAAAATACAATATCGATGTGGTGTATGAAGACAATCACATCATCATCATTAATAAGAAACCAGGGCAAATAGCACAGGGTGACAAAACTGGTGACAAACCACTAACCGATATTCTTAAAGAATATATTAAGGAAAAGTACGACAAACCCGGAAATGTCTACCTTGGACTCGTCCACCGATTAGACCGACCAACAAGCGGTGGCTTAGTCTTTGGGAAAACAGACAAAGCCAGTAGCCGACTAAGCAAAATGTTCCAAACAAGGGAAGTAAAAAAAACTTATTGGGCAGTTGTTGATCGAAGACCTCCTCAAACAGAAGACACGCTTATTCACAACTTGGTTAAGAATCAAGAGAAAAACAAATCTTCCGTGGCCAAACCAAGCAATAAGAAAGGAAAAAGAGCTGTTCTTCATTATAAATATCTATCCTCAATAGACAAATATCATTTACTTGAGGTTACATTAGAAACGGGTCGTCATCATCAAATTAGAACACAATTAGCTAAAATCGGTTGTCATATTAAAGGCGATGTGAAATATGGTTTTAAAAGAGCAAATCCAGATCAATCCATACACCTTCATGCAAGATATATGGAGTTTGTTCATCCTGTAAAAAAGGAGAATATGAGATTTGAATTTGCTATTCCAGAAGATGATAATGTTTGGAAGGCATTTATATAAAAAAGCCTCATCCACAAGGACAAGGCTTTACAAATTATATTTTAATCATCTTACTTCTTCACACCAGCAAGGTCTTCTAGCATATCTGTTGTAATAGATTTTGGTCTCTCAAGCGGATAACTAAGTGCTCTGTCCCAAATCACATTGGCTAATACCCCAAAGGAACGACCAATTCCAAATAATACAGTATAGAAATCAAATTCTGTAATACCGTAATACCATTGAATGATACCAGATTGTGCATCAACATTTGGCCATGGGTTTTTAGCTTTACCTTGTTCCTTCAAGATTGGTGGAACAACTTTATAAAGCATATCAGTATATTTGAACAGCTCATAGTCTGCAAGATTCTTCTGACAGAATTCTCTTTGAACAGTATATCTAGGGTCTGTTTTACGCAATACAGCATGACCAAAACCAGGAATCACCTGACCGCTGTTTAGTGTTTCCCAAACAAACTGCTTCATTTCATCTTCGCTAGGTAACTCACCACCCATTTTCTCTCTAAGGTCTTGTAACCACCTCAATACCTCTTGATTAGCCAATCCATGTAAAGGACCTGCTAAACCATTAATCATACCTGAAGTTGCATAATAAACATCCGAAAGAGAACTAGCCACTAAGTGACCAGTATGAGCACTTACATTTCCACTTTCGTGGTCAGCATGAACAGTAAAGTACATTCTAGCTACATCATCGTAAGGCTTATCAATACCCATCATATGAGCAAAATTAGCTCCAAAGTCTAAATTAGGATTCGATTGAATTCTAACTCCATCTTTATATTGCTTAGAGTATATATAAGCTGCAATCTCAGGAAGCTTGGCTAAAAGATTCATAGCATCTTCATAGGTTGAATCCCAATAGTCCTGCTTATTCATACCAGCATGATATTTTCTGTTAAAGAAAGACTCACGTTGCATGGTCATAATAGCAGATGAGAATATGGCCATAGGATGAGAACAACATGGATAAGCATCTATCACCTCATAAACATACCTTGGAAGAATCCTACGATTACTAAAATCGTTAATCACGTCAGCTACTTGGCTTTCTGTTGGAACATCTCCTGTTAATAGTAAAAAGAATAAACCTTCCACATAAGGCATAGTTGCACCTTTAGCTTTAGGTAGTTTCTCAAATACTTCAGGCAAAGTATATCCGCGATATCGAATTCCTTCATTAGGATCTAGGTAGGAAATATCGGTCACCAAACTTTTGATTCCCCTCATCCCTCCTAATATCTGAGATACAGTAACATCAGCAACCTTTACATCACCATAATTTTTCAATAAATTGGTGACACGCGGTCTGTGTTCTTGTATTTTTTTATAGAGTATGTCTTTTAATTCACTCATTATTTAGGTTTTTTAGATGTTTATATAATTCGTTTTGTTATTTAGGTTTTGTTGTTTGTATTAAAGTCCTTCAAAATTAGTGTTTTATTTCCTAATTTCATAAGGCATCAATATCGGTAGTGTAAAACGAGACCTTTGTAAAACCCTTTTGCAAAGGCCTCATTTCAATTAAATATTATTGATAATAGCATTCAAAGTGACACTTGGGCGCATTGCTTTTTCACAAAGTTCAGGATTTGGCAGATAGTACCCACCAATTTCAACTGGTTTTCCTTGTGCTTCTAACAACTCTTTTACTATTTGATCTTGCTTAGCAGTAAGTTCTTCAGCAATAGGTCCAAACTTCGCTTTCAATTCGCCATCCTCATCTTGAGAAGCTAACGCTTCTGCCCAATAAGAAGCTAAATAAAAGTGAGTTCCTCTATTATCTATTTCATTTACTTTTCTAGATGGAGATTTATCTAAATCTAAAATCTTAGCAACAGCTTGATCTAAGGCCTTTCCTAAAACTAAGGCTTTATCATTCTCAGTTTTTACACCAAGGTCTTCCAAAGAAACAGTAAGCGCTAAAAACTCTCCTAGCGAATCCCATCTTAAGTGACCTTCTTCAACAAACTGCTGAACATGCTTTGGAGCAGATCCACCTGCACCAGTTTCAAATAAACCACCATTAGCTAATAATGGAACAATAGAAAGCATTTTAGCTGAAGTTCCTAATTCAAGAATTGGGAAAAGGTCAGTTAAATAATCTCTCAATACATTTCCTGTAACAGAAATAGTATCCAACCCTTGCTTAGTACGAGCTAAAGTAAATTTCATAGCTTCCACAGGAGCCATAATCTTAATCTCCAAACCACTTAGATAATGGTCTTTCAAGTAAACATTTACTTTCTTGATTAACTCAACATCGTGAGCTCTATTTTCGTCTAACCAGAATATTGCAGGACTTCCGGTAGCTTTAGCTCTGTTCACACCTAATTTCACCCAATCTCTAATGGGTAGGTCTTTCACTTGGCTAGCTCTCCAAATATCGCCACATTCTACTTGGTGTTCCATAATGGCTTCTCCTTTTGAATTCACTACGCGTATAGTTCCATCAGCTTGAGCTTTGAAAGTCTTATCGTGAGAACCATATTCCTCAGCTTTTTGAGCCATTAAACCAACATTGGAAACATTTCCCATGATTGCTGGATCGAAAGCTCCATTTTCCCTACAGAAATCTATAGATTCTTGGTACCAACTAGAATAACAGCGGTCTGGAATCATTGCTTTGGTATCACGAAGTTGACCATCGGCACCCCACATTTTACCAGAATCACGAACTACATTTGGCATAGAAGCATCAATAATCACATCGTTACTTGCATGTAGATTGGTAATTCCTTTATCAGAATCAACCATGGCCAATTTAGCTCTGTTATTATAAGTTTCAGCTATTGCAGCTTCAATTTCTTCTCTTTGTTCAGTTGGAAGCTTTTGCAGTTTGAGATATAAATCTCCTAACCCTAAATCAGCATTTACTCCCAATTTCTCAAATGTCTCTCCATACTCTTCAAATACATCTTTAAAATAAACCGAAACAAAATGTCCGAACATAATAGGGTCCGACACCTTCATCATAGTAGCTTTTAAGTGCACTGAGAAAAGTAAATCTCTTTTTTTAGCATCCTCTAATTCTTCTTCGATATAGCTACGAAGTGCTTTTGCACTCATAAATGTAGAATCTATCACTTCACCTTCCAATAAAGCTACTTTTTCTTTAAGAACAGTGACAGCTCCATCTTTAGCTACAAATTCTATTTTCACATCATCAGCTTCATTCATAGTAACTGATTGTTCATTACCAAAGAAATCGCCACCTTTCATGTGGGCTACTTCAGCTTTAGAATCTTTAGCCCAAGCTCCTAATCTCTTAGGGTTCTTTTTAGCATATTCTTTTACAGAAGGTGCAACTCTACGATCTGAATTCCCTTGTCTTAAAACTGGATTTACAGCGGAGCCCAAAACTTTAGCATAACGCGATAACACATCCTTATCTGTATCATTTTTTACTTCTTCAGGATAATCAGGTAATTTATACCCTTTTTCCTGTAGTTCTAGAATAGTTGCTTTTAGCTGTGGTATAGAAGCGCTCACATTAGGTAATTTAATGATGTTTGCTTCTGGTTCTTTTACCAAAACTCCTAGCAATGCTAAATCGTCATTCTGATGTTGTTCTTCAGTTAAATAATCTGAAAAATGAGACAAAACTCTACCTGCAAGCGAGATATCACTTGTTTCCATCTTAATTCCTGCATTGTTTGTAAATGCATTCACTATAGGCAATAAAGAATAGGTTGCCAATGCTGGTGCTTCATCTGTATGTGTGTAGATGATTTTTGAATTAGTGTTCTTCATTTTAAATTTGTTTGTCAATTTGGTTGATATTAGACTTGTTTAAATATGTGTTTTTTTGCATTTGTAATAAACACAAAGAACTTGATTTTGTTGCCAGCAAATGTGGGAGTATTCCATGAAATATCATATCAGTAGAATTACGAAAATAACAAAATATTCTCTATGTATTTTACCCGCCCAAAGGTACGAATGATTTATGATGCAAGCATAATAAAATACAGATTTTTTGTCTTATTTAACGCTATTGATTCGCTTCAAAATCTATTTTGAAAAAGCTCAAGGAAAAATATTTTAAAGAAAAATGTATTTTTTTTGAAAAAAGTGTTGCAAGACCCAAAATTATTATATCTTTGCACTCGCAAAACAACGATGGCGTCGTAGCTCAGTTGGTAGAGCAGAGGACTGAAAATCCTTGTGTCACTGGTTCAATTCCAGTCGATGCCACAAAAGCCCGAATATTTCGGGCTTTTTTTTATGCCCAATAATTAGTTCTTTAGGAGGTTTTAAATTTCTTTAAGACTCATCATCTCGATATTTAGTATTTTTGCAAAAATTATAAGAATGAAAATTGCAGCATTGGTTTCTGGAGGAGTGGATAGCTCCGTTACAGTTCATTTATTGAAAGAAATGGGTTATGATCCTACTATTTTCTATATCAAAATAGGATTAGAGGATGAGCCTGGATATGTATGCCCAAAAGAGGAGGACATTGAGATAACTTCGTATATCGCTAAGAAATACGGTTGTAAAATGGAAATTATCGATTTGCAAAAAGAGTATTACGAGACAGTAGTTAAATACACACTAGATACCGTAAAAGAAGGATTTACTCCGAACCCAGATATCATGTGCAATCTATTGATCAAATTTGGCGCTTTTAATGATAAAATGGGGCATGAATTTGATAAAATTTCTACTGGTCATTATGCAGGAATTGAAATAAGAGATGGACAACAGTTTCTACATACCGCAGTTGACAAGCATAAAGACCAAACTTATTTCTTAGGACGTATAACGAATGCCCAGCTTCAAAAAGCTATGTTTCCATTACAGGACATTCCTAAGCCGAAAGTAAGAGAGATAGCCCACGCCATTAATCTTCCCTCTGCTGGCCGCCCAGACAGTCAAGGCATCTGTTTTTTAGGTAAGATTAACTATAATGATTTCATTAAGCAATATGTGGGCGAAAACCCTGGTGATATTGTAGAACTGGAAACAGGAAAAATTTGGGGAAAACATAAAGGATTATGGTTTCATACTATTGGACAGCGCAAAGGCCTTGGATTAAGTCAAGGACCTTGGTTTGTGGTTAAGAAAGACATGGTGAAAAACATCTTATATATTTCTCATGGCTACGATCCTATTGCTCAATATGGCAGCGAAGTTAAATTGGGTGATTTTAAATTCATAAACGAAATTGCAGATCAAGATTACAGCGAGGCTAAGGATATTAAATTTAAAATCCGCCATAGTCCTGAGTTTCTTTCTGGCAAAATGCGAATAGACAACAAGCACGTGATAATAGATGCCAACGAAAAAATTGCGGGTATTGCACCAGGTCAATTTGGAGTGGTTTACGACGAATCTGAATCTATTTGTCTAGGCGCTGGTGTTATTGATAATGAATTTTAAAAACATAGGAACACAAAAAAAAGGAGCTTTAAGCTCCTTTTTTTGTGTTCGTTTTTTCTTAAGGTATTTGATAAATATTAGCTTGATTTCTATAACCAGCCTCATCCATAAACCAATCAGGGAAATTAACACCACCACTTTGAGCCCATGCTGTGAATTTTAAATATCCTGTATTAATCTTAGCTTTCTCGTTCATATATTCAAAACCATCTGGAATATTAATAGCCCAAGGTAAATTGTTTTCAGTAAGGAAATACCTACCTGTATTGGCATCACTATTATCATCATAAACACCAAACAAATTACTGTCGAATAAATCTGTTGGCTCGTAACCTGCCAGATGAACCTCGTATCCTCTATCTTGCTTCATCACAATAAATGGATTGAAATTTCCAATATCTAGGACATCAAAAGATACTGAGTTGGGAACAAAGGTAATAGTGATAGTAACAGTTTCTGGACTCACATAATCAGAACCCGGTGTTGTATTAACTCCTATACCTGAACCTGGGTGACTCATGATATCAAATGCATCATCATATACAATAAAAGTGGCTTTTGACTGAGCTGATTCCACACCATTGGAAGCTATATTAAAAATAGTATTAGGTTTAAATACAGAACCTGTAACCGATGCTACATCATTTGGAGCAATACCAGGAAACTGAAAACCAAAAGCATTATGGAAAGATGCTCCAAAAGCTTTTACTGTAAAAACCGCTTCAACACTATTTACAAAATTATTATCTCCCTTATTGATCTCGTAATTATATTCCACTACTAAATCGTTAAAATCATAATCTCCTTTTGCTGGATATAAGTCTTCATAAACCACAGTTCCTGCAAACGATTCTGGCTCTTCATCTTCAGTTTCACAAAGAGGTCCACCATTAGAAGATTCACCAGAAACAATTAAGAAGTCCCCAAATTCCATTCCAGCTAGAATAGTAACAGAACAACTAGTGTGAATTTCTACATTCTCTGTTCCATTTACATATACTTTAATCTTAGCACCCATTTTATCTTTGTTATTAACACCAATAAAACTGAAAGCCTCAGTTACATTGCCTTCAAATATTACATAATTATGATTTCCACCTTTTTTCTGAGTTACTTTTACCAATGGGTTAGATACTTCTCCGGTATATTCCATAGTCAACTGAGTGATTTGACCATCACATTCACCACAAGCACCAAATTCAGAATTTCCACTTTTTTCTACGATATTGAAATCATGTGCTAGGGTTGTGCCATGAATATCAACAAAAGACTCTCTAATTCCGTTACTTACTTTTAAAACCTCCATATAGGCTGGTACAGTAATTTTAGTAAGTAAGGATTTTTGTGTGGTATCAGAAGGATATCCCTTGAAATACATTTTGGTTCCATCTACTGAAGTTATCTTCGTTCTAGATAAATCTGTATTTTCTGGCAACAATAATTGAACATCTAATGTCTTAGTGGTTTTCCAATCGAAATCACTAGGAATATTAAGGGCTTCTAATTCTGTATCAGAAGTGATAATAGACTCTTCGGTTGTTGTTTTCAATTCTTTGGTACAAGAACTAAACAATGCAGCAATAACTAAAACTAATATTGAAAACTTTTTCATAATGATCTTTTAAATTCAATCATCACTTAACACAAGCCATGCCATAATTCACTATGCGCTCATTTCATGGTCCTTACAAAATAATAACTCACCAAAGATTCTCATTTTAAGACTACATTCTAGAAATGAAGGAAAATAAAAAACGAAACTTAAACAAATTGTAATTTAAAGGGAGCATTAAGCAATCTTTTAATTTTACAATAGCCTGTCTCGGTTTTTCAGGAGTTAATGCCGATAGCAATTTAAAGAAGCTTTAAGTGGAAGTGAACTATAAGGCTCATTCTAAAATCTAATCGGTATAACTATCATACCTATCGAAGGTATAATCCTGTTTTTATAATTCCTCAAATATCTTGAAAACATATTCACGTTTGCGGGAGCTTACTGGCACCGTACTTCCATCGGACATTAAAATATAGCCTCCATCGGATTTCTCGAAGCTTGAGATATAGTCCAAGTTGATAAGGTGAGATTGATGAGTTCTGATAAACCCAAATTCGCTTAGCATGACATCATAATCTTTCAGTCCTTTGCTCACCAATATTTTCTTTCCATCTCTAAGAAAAAACTCAGTGTATCCTTTGTCGGCTTCACAGCGAACAATATCATATACTTTAATGAGATGGATACTCTCAGCGGTTTTTAGGATTATCTTTTTATGCTCTGTTAGACTTTCTTTTATATGGGAAAGATAGGCATCAAATTTTAATTGAAAATCTTCTTTTTCGTGGGAAATAATGACTTGATTTACCGCTGCTATAAACTCCTGAGGATTGATTGGTTTCATAAGATAATCGATAGCTGCAAATTTGAAAGCCTTAACTGCATATTCATTATAAGCAGTAATAAATATAAGATGAAAGTCGATTTCTCCGATCTCTTTTAATAAATCGAAGGCCGAACCATCCTCCAACTGAATATCAAGAAACACTAAGTCTGGTTTTAATTCTTGAATGGCTTTCTTAGCTGTTGATACACCAGCAGCTTGTCCAACTATTTCCACTTCTTTAAAACTCATATTACATAAATGCAAAATCGATTCTCTAGCATTCTTTTCATCATCTACGATTATTGCTTTTATCATGACTCCTCCTTTTTAAGATTCATTGGTAATTTAATTTCTACTCTTGTTCCATGACCTCTATCATAAATATCGTTCATGTCTGATATTTCTATTTGTATTTTAGATTTATGGACCTTATTCAAAACCGCAATCCTATCCTTTGTAATTTTTGTCGCCAATGATTTATATTTCTTTTTCTTTAGCTCTTTTTCTTTAATACTGGCATTTATCCCCATTCCATTATCCTGACAAATCATTGCTAATTTTCCATCAATACTTCTAAAACAAACCTTGATCAGCCCTTTATATTTCAATCCTTTAAACCCATGCTCTATACTATTTTCAATAAATGGCTGAGCCAACATTGGAGGAATGAAAATATTTTCTAAATCGAGATTCTCATCCTTTTCTATTTCAAAATCGAATTTGTCACCAAAACGCAAAACCTGTAAATCGAGGTATTGATTTAGTGTTTTTATCTCGGTTTGCAGAGTTATTAAATCTTGTCGGGAATTGTTCAATATCATCCTCACCAAATCACTAAAGTTGGATAAATATGTTGCAGCCACTATGGGTTCGTTTTTAAAGATGAAATTCTGAATGGCACCAAGACTATTAAATATAAAATGGGGATTCATTTGTGAACGTAAAAATCTTTGCTCTAATGAAGCTGCTTTATTTTGTAATTTTAGTTCTCTAATTCTATAAAGCACTATCATTACAATGATAAAAATTAGGAATAATGAAATAAGCACATAAAACCACCACTGCTGATAAAAGCGAGGAAGAATAAGTACGGTAATACTTTTACCGAATTCGTTCCATACTCTATTATTATTGGAGCCTTTTAGCATAAAGACGTATTCTCCTGGTTCTAAATTAGAATAAGAAATGGCTCGATTTTTTGAGTTGGTCTGAATCCAATTTTGATCAACTCCTTCTAGTTTGTACTGATATTTATTGTCTGATGGGCTATTATAATCTAGAGCGGCAAAACGGAAAGAAATATGATTTTCTTTGGGGTTAATAATTACCGTATCAAGTTCGCTTAAGTCGCGAAACACCTGATTGTCTTGAATCCTAAACTCGGTAATCACCACTGGGGGAATATAATTATTGGCATGTAAACTATCAGGATGAAAAACTACAAATCCATTATCGATTCCAAAGGTTATTCTACCATCATTTAGCTTGATTATAGCAGATGTTGGTTCTCCATAAGGTAAACCATCTGCCGATGTATAATTTCTAAAACTTTGTTCTGGAATAGAGAAACTAGACAATCCTTTATCTGTGGTCATCCAAAGTTTTCCATCATCATCTTCTGCCATTCCTTTTACCTTATTCGAGGCCAAACCATGTTCTGTGGTATAATGTAAAAACCCATCAATTGAATCTGAGTAGAGATTCAACCCTCTCGAACCACTCCAACTTCTACCTTTACTATCTTTAAAAATAAAATCGACAGAATTACCCCAATAAGCATCCTCCTCAAATTCGTTTGAATTATAATTCTTTATTTTATTGGTTTCTGAATTCCATTTGGCCATTCCTGTGGAAGTAGTTCCAAGCCAATATTCTTTGTTTTTTGCTTTTGAAATGGAGGTGAGTAGGTGTACTGGATAATTCATAAAAGAATTCTCTTTCTCTCGGGTAAAATATGCAGTCCCATTTCTTTCATTATAATTGATATAGCCTTTATTACTCGCTACAAAAATCGAATTACCATTTCTTTTTAATGCATGAAACTTTAGGCTTTTCAAATCAGTATTTGGTCTGGTTTTATTAAGAAGCTCCTGTGCTATGATCTTCCCAGAATTTTGAACCTGAGCATTCCAAAGCATGTGATCACTCAAGTAAATAATTCTATCCTCTTCCCAGATGAATCCTTTAATATTATTTCCCAATTCAACTTTATCTTCGGAATTTCCTTTCACTATGATTTCACTACCAACTGCAAAAACAACTTTGTCTTCTTCAATATTCTGAAGATCCACAATTGCATGATTGTATTTAGAGGAGTCTATTATTTGAAATTTTCTATTAAACTGATACAGGTTGGCACCTTTCGAAATCCATAGTCTATTCGGACTAACTAGTATTTGAGCTTTTGGAGCTTCTTGAGTTTTAAAATTTTCTATTCTCCACTCTTGACTAGTCAGATTTAGGATGGCTAATGAATTCTGTAAAAGAAAAAGAACTTCATCCTTTGATTTAGCCATTGATAATATAACCTGATCTTTTATCACATCAGGAAAGTCAGAATGAAACTTGAGCAGTTCTTTATCATATGCAAAAAGACCTGTTCTATTGGCAAAATATACTTGATCTTTGGTTATCAAAACCTGATTAATGGTATCAAAATAAGGCACATTCATATTGATATAATTATAGGCCTGCATTTTTTGCAGATCCCTATAATTTGGTCTGTCATCAGGAAATAAGTTCTTTAGGTGAACCATTTCTCTTTTCCCAATCACTAAGACATCTAACTGGCCATTTACACCACCAAACCACACCAATGAATCTAAATCAATAGTTATTGTACTTACATACCTTTCATTGGGAGATACAATCATTTTTGCACCTATATTGTGTATTTCACTATTCTTTTCTTTTATTTCATACAAACCATAGCCACCCCACACCGCCAAAAGCATATTTCCATTTCCTTCTTCAATAATTTGATGATACCAATCAACATAAGTATTTGTTTTGTTAATGGTAAAGGGTTTCAGAGTATTTCTCCCAATATCTAATTTATCTATTCCTAAACCTGCCCACTGGGAAATCCAGAGGTTTTCAGATTTATCTAAATACAAATGACTGATTTTATTGGAAAGCAATGACTGAGCAGTATGATCTCGTTTATATTCTCCAATTACACCTTTCTTAAAATCAAAGGCATTTAGTCCTTCATTATTTGTACCAACCCACAACACTCCATTTTCTTCCTCGGCCAGTGCAGTCACTTTTCTACCTGATATACTTCTCTTCTCATCTGGAATATGAAAATGGTGAGTGAAATTATGTTTTTTAGGACTATACAAATTCAATCCATTATTAGTAGCCACCCACACCACACCCGACATATCCTCCATTATCTTATTCACGTGATTATTACTCAAGGCATTGGGATTATTCACATCGGCCGATACATGAGTATATTCCTCTTTTTCAGGATCATACTTTACAATTCCATTTCCTTTCCCGAACCATAAAACCTTATTTCTGTCTTCATAAATATGATATGTAGAGCCACCCATCAGATGATCAAACTCATTCAGTTCCCGATCGAATTTATAAACACCATCCAATCCACAAACCCAAAACTGATCTCTAGAATCAAGAAAATAAAAGGATACATCGTTCGATCTTTTTTTATATTTCCCACCAGACTCTTTAGAATGAAAGATTTTAAATTCTTCAGTATTGATATTGAAACGATGAACATTCAAACCCCTTCCTCCTACCCATAATATGGAGTCATTTTCCTTAAACAAAGTATGGTAATGATAGTATTCTTGATAGATTTTCCTATGCTTATAATGCTTCATTTGATTAGATCTAATGCTGAATTTATGCAGGTGTCCTTCTACAGTTTCAATCCATAAAATTCCTTTTTCATCTGCTAAAATCTTTCTGATATGATTATTCTGCAACCCTTTATGACTGTTTTGATCACTGAAATAATGAATAAAAACATCCTTTGTTCTATCATATTTATTTAATCCAAAAGCTGTACCTATCCATAAATCACCATATATATCTTCTGTGATAGAGGTAATAAAATTTGATGATATTGATGTGCTATCAGTTGGGATATTTTTAAAAACGAGAAACTCATAACCATCATATCTATTTAACCCATCTGCTGTTGCAACCCAAATAAACCCATATCGATCCTGAATTATATCGAGAATTTCATTGTCCGAAAGTCCATCTTTAGTAGTGAGTTTATCAAATTTTGTTTGGAAATCCTCACGCAACTCTCCCATCTGAGCTTGTGAGTTCAACAGGCTGAAACAGATAAAAAAAAGGAAAAAGGAAATTCTAAATACCATTGATTTCACTAATTGAATAAATTTGATACTAAACATGGATACGATAATAAGGTAAAAATAATGAAAACCTTTAAATATCGTATTCTTTGTCATTAATTAATAGAATTTAGATGCATTAAAAAGCTGGATATTCAACAATCATGGTCGCTTTATGTTGGCATGGAGGATTCTGACTATTGGATTTAGTAAAATCCGAATTTAATATCATCATTTTTGCATAGCTACCATCATTTAATTTCACAATTACTACTTTATTCTTTGGCATTACATCGCAATCAGTATATGATTTCCCATCACTGAGAAAATTACCTGAAGGCATCGTGTTAATAGCATCCATTTGAGTATGATTAGTCACCAACCAATTGCCACAAACACCTACATCTTCGGTACACCATGGCTCAACCATGATGTCAGTATTTTTATGATCGCCATGGATTTTTCCAGTCTTAAAACTATAACAACTCTGCGAACCTGCACTTATAAGAACAATCTTCTTTGCGCCAGATTTAAAAGAACCAGACGACTGACTCGAAGACGATCCTCCAGCAGCCTTTCCCCATGCACTATTTGTTGAACTTGTAGCCGAAGAAGGACCTGGAATAACATCGAATCTAATCTCGATTTCAAACTTTCCATCTAAATAATACTCCACCCAGTATTGACCTTCTGGCCATCCTGCATCAGGTTTACTTAAACTAAAATTAGATTCTCCACCATTTTGATTTGGGAAATCATAGGTGCTGGATATAATTGTTATCTTATCACTTGAGCCGGGTGCGTAATAATGCCAATTTACCTTTAATTGGTGTCCGTTGCCATTGCCATCCCATTCATAAACAGATATCACTTGTGGTGTGTTTTTATAAAACTTCTTAGAGGAGGCTATTAAATTCACCTTTGAGCCAGTTTGAAGTTCTTCTCCTAACTTAAAAGAACTATGGTTTAGGCTGAGTTGAGTAGATGAATTAGACTTTTGTGGGTTTACTTTTTTTCCTTTACTCCCACCATTTGTTGACGATTTCCCTTTACTCCCTGGAGGAACAATAACAATACCTGCACCACCTTTGCTAGCTGGCTTTTCTACTTCAAAATCAATTCGTTTCTGCTTCTTCCCTTGAAAATCAATTTGCACATAATAATTTCCTGCTTTGAATCCTCCAGAAGGCCTCATGACATTGGCATAACCATACCCTTTTTTGTCGGCAGGTAAAGTATAAGACTGTCCGGCTCCATTTATTTCTTGACCATTATAATACCATTTCACTGTCATGGTTTTTTTTGCGGCATTTCCTTCCCAATCCCAAATTACAAATATCTTCTCCTGAGAGGATTGAAATAGTTTTGTTTCATTTTGTGGAAGAAAATCATAGTTTGAAGTCAAACTTTTTCCCAATTTCATATTGGTAATTTTAAAAGTTGTTGGAATTACAATTACTGTAGGCTTTGAATTTGCTGAAATAGTAGTAAATGTATTTAATACCTCATCTCCAATTCCACTATATTGATTGTATAATCGAGTTTCTATCATTGTCCACAGAACATATCCGATGCCATTCTTAACAGCATAAAACGTACCAAGTGCAACTTCTAAGCCATCAATATTCATGTTGTATCCTGCAAATTTCCCAGGAATATTGTTTAAGGTATAGTTTTCAAACGCTACTCTATTGGAATTTGGCAGGTATTGGCTTTGAAAATACTCAGCTATTGCATCTGGAGTCACATTAGCATCAGCTTTAAATGCTCTAACCTCTAGAAAAATGTTATTACTAGGATGAACAAAGTCATAAATCTTGTCTGTTCCTTCTGTCTTTGTTTCTCTAGACCAATCTAAAGGAACATTTATTTTGAATTTATAATCTTTATCAGTCACCCATTGAGCTGATAACAAACTTGATATAAAAATAAACAATAATATTACGACTGCCTTTTTCATAGTTTTGAGTTTAAAATTCTCATTAAAGTTATAATAATGTCATTTTTAAAACCTCAATAATACTTATCTGCTTCAATTAGTCTGATAATTGATTCTTAATTTCCTATATCTGTTTTTCCAATAATAGAGAGATATAAATGATGATAGAAATGCAAATCTTGTACATTATAATCGTTTATTTATTCATCTGATACGTTTCTCAGTTCATTGTTATCAAATATGTATCTCAAGTCTAAATTTATATTTTGATGTTGTACTTTCGATGTAGGTATTCATTGAATAATCATCAATTCTGTAACTACCTAGTCTGTTTACAAATAATGTGCTATGAAAAAGTTTTTTAAATATTTATTTCTAATCATTGTAATTATTATTGCTTTATCCTTCTTTTTTGACCTGAATACGGCACATATTGATGAAGCTCAAGTGTGTGATCAAATTAGCGAGAATATTTGCCAAGTTGACAAACCAATATTTGAAACCAATACCCCACAAATATTTGTTAGCTGTGAATTAAAAAACCCTCCTGGTGAAACACAAGTTAAATTTTCTTGGTGCTTTTTAGAAAATGGAAGAACAAAGGTAGATGCCGTTGTTTTGAATAATGGCGATGAGATTGGGAATATAGACATGTATTCATCTCTAAATAAACCAAACAACGGATGGCCCATAGGAGATTATGAAGTAGTTATTAAGATTTTAGACACGGAAAAAGAGCCTCTTGTTAAGGCTTTTTATGTAAGATAAGCCCCAACGCAGTACAATCGATAAGGATTGCTTGGGAATGTGAAGATGAGGAAAACCCGGAATATTTATTTCGGGTTTATTTTTTTATTTTTGAAGCAAATTAAAATAAACCCTTATCATGATTTCAGATACTTTGCAAAGAGGATTTTTCATCTTCTTGTACGCCCTTATTTTTCAAGTTGGAATGGCTCAAAATCCAGCCAATCATCCTGATACATTAGAAGTCTATTTAGGCAATGCTTTTGAAGATTTCGAACTTCATGGATTATCAGTTATGGTGATTAAAGACGATCAAATAGTTTTTGACAAAAATTGGGGTACAGCTGGGTACGACAAGCAGGTAGACAGTGAGTCCCTATACAACATAGCTTCTTGTACAAAAGCTTTTACTGGTGCCGCTATGGCAAAATTGGTTAATGATGGACTCCTCAAGTGGGATGGCTTAGTGATAGACTACCTCCCAGAATTCAAACTTGCAGATCCTTATATAACTACTCATTTAACTATAGAGGATTTATTGGTTCACAGAAGTGGATTGGGTACTTTTTATGGCGATTTATTGTGGTATGAAACCAATAGAACCGATGAAGATGTAATAGAAAGGCTACAGTATTTACCAATAACTAATCGTTTTCGCGATCAGTATGGATACCAGAACACTATGTATATGGTAGCTGGAGAAATAATGAAGAAGGTAACCGAATTGACTTGGGAAGAATACATTCAGAAAAACTTTTTGGATCCTTTGAAAATGGAAACCACCACCACTTGTGGAAACAAATTAGAGGAAGGAAGCAATATTGCTTACCCAATGATTGACAATAAAGAAATTGGCTTCAGTATGAAAAGACAACATGCTGCAGCTTCTATTTTCTCCAGTACCGAAGATTTAAGTCGTTGGGTGAGAATGCTATTAAACAATGGGATCATTGAAGAAGATACTATCCTTCCTGCTCATGTGGTAAGAGATATGATGGCTCCAAGAACTATGAAATCAGTAAGTGGATTAAGAAGAATGACTGGCGCACAGTTTTCTACATATGCTTTAGGATGGAACGCATGGGATCATAATGGAAAAAAAGTAGTGGAACATGCAGGAGGAATGCCAGGTTATATTTCTCAAGTCACACTCGTCCCTCAGGAAAACTTAGGGATTATCATATTAACAAATACACTAACAAGTGTACCTACTGCTATGGAATTATACATCCTCGATTTATATTTAAAAGAGGAGGCCACCGATTGGGCGTCTATGTTTTTAGGATTTAAGACCAGAGGAGAAAAAGCTGAAAAAGAAGCTTTAGTAAAACGAGAAGAATCGAGAGTAAAGAAAACCGAACCCAGTCTAGATTTAGAGAGCTATGTTGGAAGCTACGAAGATAAAATGTACGGTAAAGCTACAATATCTATTAAGGATAAACAATTGCATTTAGTCTTTGAACCAGCCAAGGATATGTTTTACTCAGATATGGAACATTGGCATTTCGACACTTTTAAAGTTCATTTTGCCGATCCATTTTTACCTGCAGGATATGTAACTTTTGATTTTGATTCTAAAAGAAACATCAAAGGATTCAAAATAGATTTAAAAAGTAATGACTTCCATTTCTTTAATCTTGATTTTAGAAAGCTCGATTAGGGTAATTAATAGGATAAAAAAAACAGCTGGAAATTGAAATCAATTTCCAGCTGTTTTTTTCCAATGATCTTAGAACCTATATGCAATACTTAGTGATGCAGAAGAGCTAGAAAAGCCGATTTCAAAATCCTTAGTTTCATTTTCATAATTATTACTAGGATCAAACTCGTCTTCATATTTTCTTATTTCAGAAGAATAGCTTAAGCCAGGTAAAATCTCAGCACCAAATACAAATCGTTCATTCAGCACATAGTTAAATCCTAAAACTAAATTTAAACCAGCTAAATACCGCGTATTCTCAGCAGTTTTAACTAAATCTGATTCTGAAAAAGAATCTACATTTTTATAACTCGTTAATGAGCCTGAAATATCCATACCATAAATAAAATCTAGGCTCTCATCAATAGGCGCAGCAAATTGCTTTCCAAACCCTATTCCCAAGTGGCTAGAGGATTGGGAATCCTTACTTGTATCATTTTTCTTTGTATAATTCGTTTTGCCACCATAAATGGATTTCAATCGCCACATTGATTTTTGATGACCAAATTTATAGGTAACTCCAAAACTATTTAGGTTTTGAAAAATCAGACCAATCTCTTGTTGTTTTGTTTTTTCCTGTGCAAATACAGAAACTATTGAAAATATTATTGTTATTAATATAATTAGTTTTTTCATTATAATAGTATTTATTAATTTGATAAAAATCTTAGAATTTATATGCAAAATTTAATAGTGCTGAGGAACTCGACATGCCCAAAGAAAAAGCAGATATATTATACTCTTTATCAATAGAATCTTCTTTAGTTGATTGTTGTTTCTCTTTCCCAATTGAATAGGAAACGCCAGGTAATATTTCAAAACCAAACACAAATTTTTCTCCTATTAAATAATTAAATCCTATAACACAGTCCAAACCTAATCTAAAGCTATTTCTTTTAGTTATTTCGGAATAAACTTCATCAGAATCAAATTTGTATTCAACATTTGAGTGATAATAAGAAGTTCTAAGATCTGCTCCATAAATAAAATAAAATTTCTCTTGGATAGACATAGTGAACTGTTTACCTAGACTAATACCGAGACGTTTTCCCTTTTGTGTTTTATCGTTATAGTCCGTTTCTTCCTTGTAGGATTTCCCATATATCGACTTCAATCTCCACATAGATTTCTGATGGCCAAACTTATACATCAAACCAAAATTGTCAAAATCCCGAAAAACAAGCCCCAATTCTTTCTGCTTCACCTTTTCTTGGGCATTAACAGATAATATGGCCACGGACATGACCATCAATAAAATAATTTTTTTCATTGTAATCGTTTTTTAATAGGTTGGTTAATAAATCAAATAATAATTGGATATCCAGGCACTTGAAAACCAAAAAGCATGCCATAACACATATTAAACGTTATATCTCATTCATTTTTATTTTTTAAAGAGTAAATACAATCAAACTGCAAACTTAAATGAAATCATACTAAATAAGCTGTAGAATTTTAAATAATGTATTTAGAAGCTAGATTGCGCTTTACTTTTGCAGCCAAAAATCACACAAATCAAATAATCAATAAAATGAGAATTAAATTAGTTCTATTTGCCTTATTATTACCTGCTTTTATTTGGCCGCAAGAAGCAGAAAAAGAAAAGGTTAACATTAGTCTTAGCGGTTTTGTAAAAGCAGATTATATTTTTGACAGTCGTCAGAATGTGGAAGGTCGTGAAGGCTTTTATATATCCTACCCAAAGCCAAAAGTTTATGATGCAAATGGCATAGATATTAACGATCACCCTTCTGCTAATCAATATGGAATGACCTCAAGATTAGGATTCAAAGCTGATGGTGTTTCCATTTTAAATGCAAAAAGCATGGCTTATATTGAAGCAGACTTCACTGGCCCTAGTAATGCTCATAATAACACATTGCGACTTCGTCATGCTTATATTAAATTAGATTGGAAAAGCAACAGCTTATTAATGGGACAGTATTGGCATCCAAACGATGTTCCAGAAATGATTCCAAAAATTTTATCATTAAACACTGGTGCACCTATGCACTCCTTTTCTCGAGGACCACAAATTAGATTTACACAAGATATGGGTCCAGTAAAATGGGTTGCAGTAGCTTATGCGCAAAGAGATTTTGCAAGTACTGGTCCACAAGGAGTAAGCAGTAAGTATTTGAGAGATGGTGTAATTCCTGATTTAAGCTTGCAAGCACATTATTCTAACAAAAGCATTTTTGCTGGTGCTGGGATAAATTACAAAAGGCTTCATTTCAGAAGCATGACTTTTGACAATCAACTAATGACAGATGATGTATCTGGTTTATCTGCTCTTGCTTTTATTAGAGTGAATCATAAAAAATGGGACATCAGGGTGCAGGGTGTTTGGGGAGAAAACTTGTATGACCATTTAATGTTAGGCGGTACTGCTATAACTTCAGTTGATAGTATTAATGCACAAATTGAATACTCTAATATAACAGCTGCTTCAGCATGGTCTACTATTTACTATAAATTTGGGAACCTGAAAGTTGGAGTCTTTGGTGGAATAGCTAAAAATCTAGGAAGTGAAAAAGAAATCACCGGTCCTGTTTATGCCAGAGGAGCTGATATTGATTATGTATATCGCGTTAGTCCTCAATGGTATTACCAAATTAAGAACTTAATAATTGCCAATGAATGGGAATACACAGTTGCAGCTTATGGTACACCTGATTCATTTGGAGAAGTAAAAGACACTTATGAAGTAGGAAACCTAAGGTTTACCCTTTCTTTAATTTATGCGTTCTAAACAGATCAAATAACAAAACAAAACAAGCTGATCAAAAAAAATTGATCAGCCTGTTTTATTTTATGTAATATATTTTTAACCTCTTAAAGTGTTCTACCAATTATAAAATGATATTAGTTACCTCATAGAATACATCTGAATCTTAATAATCATCATTTTTTCATTGAGATATTCCTCTTATAAATCTATTAAATCATTTTTAATTGCGAATTTCACCAAATCGATGGTTGATTTCAGTTCTAATTTCTGGAGGATATTGTTCTTATGTGTTTCCACAGTACGAACACTAATAAATAGCTCGTTACCAATTTCTTTATAAGACATTCCTTCTGCTATAAGCTTTAGAATTTCTCGTTCTCTTTTTGTTAAGCTACCGAGCCTTGAATTATTAAACTTTTCCTCCTGATTACCAGCCTTTTTAATATAATCCATTAATATGGTATTTGGGATTTTCTCACTCAAATACTCAAAGCCTTGATTTACTTTCTTAATGGCCTCCACTAAATCTTCTCTCATGCTGTCTTTTGGAAGAAATCCTTTTGCTCCAGCTCTAATACTTTTGAATATGGTTTCTTCATCAGTATAAGAAGAGAATACAATTATTCTAACCTGAGGATAGTCCTTAGTTAAAATTCCTGCTATTTCAATTCCTGACATTTTTGGCAAGGATATATCTAGAATAATGATATCAGGCTTGATAAATTTCAGCTTTTCAAACAATTCATCACCATTGGATGCTTCTCCAACAATTTCTATATCGTGTTCTTTAATAAGTAGGGCAAAAATGCCATCTCTAACTATCTGGTGATCATCCACCAGCAAGACTTTTATCTTGCTCATAATATTTGTTTTTCTTTCTTAGCTAAGATAGGTAAAAAAGTACATTCACAAAAAAAGCTTCTGTTAAGAAGCTTTAATAATTTAAATAGCGTTTTCGAACTGTCGAAGAAACTTGAGATCATTCTCAAAAAACAGTCGTAAATCTTTTATTTGATACTTAAGCATGGTAATTCTTTCGATTCCCATACCAAATGCAAACCCTGTAAATTCTTCTGTATCTATACCTGCACTTTTTAATACATTTGGATCTACCATACCACAACCTAGAATTTCAACCCAACCAGTATATTTACATATGTTACAGCCTTTACCACCACAAATGTGACATGATATATCCATTTCGGCAGAAGGCTCGGTAAACGGGAAATAACTAGGTCTTAGTCGTATCCCTGTATTTTCACCAAACATTTCTTTGGCAAAATACATTAATGTTTGCTTTAAGTCTGCAAAGCTTACATTCTTATCTATATATAAACCTTCTACTTGGTGAAAGATACAATGTGCACGAGCTGAAATAGCTTCATTACGAAATACACGACCAGGGAAAATACTTCTGATAGGAGGCTTCTGATTCTCCATTACCCTTACTTGAGTAGAAGAAGTATGTGTTCTCAAAGCGATATCCGGATTCTTTTCAATGAAGAAAGTGTCCTGCATATCTCTTGCTGGATGCTCTTCTGGGAAATTCAAGGCAGTGAAATTATGCCAATCATCTTCTATTTCAGGTCCTTCAGCCACATTAAAGCCTATTCTTGAAAAAATATCTATAATCTCATTTCTAACAAGAGATAGGGGATGTCGGCTACCCACCTCAGTATTAACAGGCATAAATAAATCTAAATAATCACCTGATTCTACTTCTAAACTCTCTAATTGCTCTTTTACTTCTGTGATTTTATCTTGAACTGCATTTTTTAAATTATTTAGAAGAACGCCCATTTCTTTGCGATCCTCTTTCGCTACATTTCTAAACTCACCAAAAAGAGCAGGAATAATCCCTTTTTTTCCAACGTATTTTACTCTGAAAGATTCTAGATCTTCCATTTTCTGAAGGCTTAGAGCCTCTACTTCATTGATATATTCTTTAACTTGATCGATCATTGATTGTTTACTCCACAATTTTAATTTTCATACTCACTGTTTCTAAGGGCTTATTTGCTCCTCCAGTTTGTACTAATGCTATTTTATCTATTATATCGAATCCTTCTGTTATTTCGCCAAATACAGAGTAAGCACCATCTAAATGCGGTGTTCCACCAAGAGTGCGATAAACAGCTCTTTGTTTCTCTGAATAATTAAATCCACCCATATCTATTCCTTCAGCCTCCATTTGATCAATCAATTTAGGCATATACGCATTGATATAAGCTCTATCTCTAAGTCTCTGCAAAGAATCTATAGTTCTATAGACTTCAACGTTTTCAGGTCTTGTGCAATACTCTCTAATAATCCCCATTTGAGCACCTTGATTCATTTTCTGTTCCATGTTATCCATCATTGCATCGCTTACAGGTTTACCTTGTGCAATGTAAAATTGAGATCCACTAGAAGCTTTAGTAGGGTTTACATTATCTCCCATTCGAGCAGCAGCTAATGCGCCTTTCTTATGTACAAACTTTGTTGGCAAGAATTCTGCAGGTACTTTATAACCTGGATCAGGTCTTCCATCCTCATTTCCACCACCTTGTATCATAAAATCTTTTATAATTCTATGGAATGGAGAATTTTCATACCAACCTTCATTTACTAATTTTACAAAATTATCTCTATGAGCAGGCGTTTCATTATATAATTCTCCGCTCATATTTCCATATGGAGTCTCTATTATAAATTTAACTCTATTTTCCTGAGCGATAGAAACTGAAAAGATTAAACTAAATAGGATAAGGTATAAAGTATTTTTCATGATAATTACAATTACAGACTTTTATAAGTCTCTCTAATTTTACTACTAATTTCTTCGAATTCAACAGCTTCTAATTTCAATTTCGCCTGTTTAAAATCAATATCATAAACCGTATTAATTGGTATAAGGTGAATATGGGCATGAGGAACCTCTAAGCCAAGTACGGCAATTCCTATACGCTTACAAAAGATATTCTTTTCTATAGCTAAACCAACTTTTTTAGCAAAAACAAACATTTCTGCTAAATCTTTATCAGCAACATCAAAGATATAATCAATCTCTACCTTAGGTATTACTAGAGTATGTCCTTTAGCTAGAGGATTAATATCTAAGAAAGCATAAAATTTATCATTTTCAGCGATTTTATAAGAAGGGATATCACCTTTAACTATTTTAACAAATAATGATTCCATTGCTTTAATTATCTAGATACTTCAATTATTTCAAACGGTATTGTACCAGCTGGTACAGATATTTCGGCAATATCTCCAACTTTTTTACCTAAAAGTCCCTTAGATATAGGAGAGCTTACTGAGAGCTTACCCTTTTTTAAATCGGCCTCGTTTTCAGGAACCAATTGATAAGACATAACAGCATTATTTTTTAGATTCTTAATCTTAACATTAGATAAGATTAATACTTTAGATGAGTCCATTTTTGACTCATCAATTAGACGAGCACTTCTAACTACTTCTTGTAATTTTGAAATCTTCAGTTCTAAAAGCCCTTGGGCTTCTTTTGCGGCATCATATTCAGCATTTTCAGACAAATCGCCTTTATCTCTTGCTTCAGCAATTTGACGAGAAATGGAAGGACGTTCTACAGAAATCAATTGATTAACTTCGGCTTTAAGCTTAGTTAATCCTTCTTCTGTAAAATATTTAATTTCTGACATTTTATTGTTTTTTATCTGATTCATTAATGAAGAAAAGACCCTTATTTTCATAAGGGTCCTTTCTTTTTACAAAGAAACAAAATTTCTTGATATCATTTCGCTATTCTAATAGCGAAATTAATTAGAGGTCTAAACGAACACCAATACGATGGATTCCGTCGAAAACTTTAGTAGCTTGATAAGAATAATCAATACCAATATGAGTACCTTCTTCTTTATTCAATGGTACTTGAACACTAAAACCACCACTAAAACCTCTGTGTAGTGTTAAGCTCTCAAGATCATCATTAATCTTATCTTCATAAGTATAACCAGCACGCAATAAAACGATTTCTCTAAGTGAAAACTCACCACCAAGAATATACTGATCGTTAGTGAAAGAATTAGAAACAAAAGTTCCTGCAAGGGTAAATTTACTTAATTCACCAATTAGGAAATCATATCCTAAACCAATATTTAATTGTGCAGGCAATTCAAATTTCTCACCTCTCCACTCAGTAGTAAAAGCATTTGCTTGTCCAGGAAGAAAAGATTTAACAGAGATACCATCACCTGAGAAAGTCATAGGAGTACCAATATTCTTTAAAGCAACACCTAATTTAATATTGTCATTAGGACCAGTAATATATTGGATACCTGCGTCAATTGCAAGACCTTGAGCAGACACATCAGATGTAGACTCAGAGATAATCTTTACAACTAAACCACCATGAATACTACTAGAGAATGATTTTGCATAAGCTAAATTAATATTAATAGAAGATGGTGTAAAAGTTCCAGCTCCTCCTTCAGGTTGTTCTGTAGTTGTTCTATTAAGAGTACCATAATTAAGGCTCATTATACTTAATCCGAAAGCACCAGACTCTCCCATTTTTGTAGCTAAACCAAAGGAATATATTCCAACGTCAGCAGCACCTAAATAATCAGTGTAAGTTAGACCAACATCTAAACCTTTAGTTTGGGCCAATCCACCAACGTTACCAAAGATAGCCTCTAGACCTGTAACTGTAGCAGATCCAGCATTACCCCAACCAGAAGTTTTAGCCCAAGGGTTGATCAGGAGTTCTGACGCGCCGGACTGACCTGAACGGTCTTTATTCCCAGCGAAGGAATCCTGATGGGGCAGTATGATTGATGCAATGAGTAATACCGCTATTGAGATTTTATATAGACTTTTCATACTATGTATTTTTATTTTTTCTATAATCAAATTATTTGCCTTAAATTATCTTAGAATGTGTTCATGTCAGATTTACGTAACATCCCTAACCACTTAATAACACGTTCTTTTTTAGTTCCGTTGAAATCCGCCTCAACATGTATTAAATACATACCACCAGCTATAGGAACACCAGCAAAGTTTTTCAAATCCCATTCAACAGATGTCACAGCATTGTCTTTTTGGAACTCACGTATCTTTGTACCAGCCATATTATAAATTGTCACTGAACATTTATCAGGAAGGTTGGTTACTTTGATTCTATTATCAAGAGGAACAGTTTCATAAGTTGAATAAGCATAATAAGGATTAGGTACAGCTCTAATCATATCCATATCTTGATCATAAGCAGATTCTACAAAATAATCTGTTTCATCCTGCTCAGTTGAGAATTCATATAAAGGGTAATTATTGTTTTCCTTACCATAAATAGTTTCAATGCTATCAGGAATAGGTAATACAGTATAATGTTGATCATAAGGTTTTCCTACTCTAATTTTAATTTTAACATCGTTAGCTAGAAAGTTATCTGAATCAGCTAAAGGGATTGAAACCCACATACCAGTACTAAATATTTGGCCTAAGTTAAAACTAGGAAACTGAGATTCAGCAGCAGCCTCTAAAGCATCTCTATACGATTTTCCTGCATCATATGCTGGGAAATTCATTTCTGCTAACTGTTGATCTCCTTCAAAATAACCAGGACGCATAACATATATATAGTGCATCCCTCCAAATAAGATACTACCGTCTGTTGGTGAAATTATATTTGATGTTGGATTAAACTTCATATCTCTACCATTCTCAGCAGATAACCAAGAATTTTCTCCATAAATAATATTTAATCTTTCACCAGTTTCAACATTTATAGCATAACCAGGAAACCAACCCATTCCCTCTGAATTAATATAGTTAGCATCTTCTTCGTTGCTTGAAGCTTCTTCACCAATTACTGCAAAATTACCATCTTTATCAATCGAAGGGCTAGATCTAAGTTCGAAACGCTCAACGCCACCTTCAGATAAACTGTTATCTCTTTGCATCTCTATAACAGGTGTTCTTGTCCATTTACTTTTATCAGTAGTGATAACAAAATCAATACTAGAAATATTACTAAGTTTATTATCTGATCTAGAATCCTTAGTAACAGCAGGTCCATACATGTTTTGTTGGTTAGCAGCAGTCATTGAATATGGTGCCCAAGTTCCTGCAACAATTCCTTCGAAATTTGCACTTGGATCCCAAGGTTGTGCTGGACCATTCATATCATCATTATTGGCATCTCCAGAATCTGGATCTCCAGAAAAATTAGTACCTGCACGAATCCAATCAAATGGCGAACCCGGAACATCTCTGTCCGGCAGACCATAATACCACATATTAGAGCTATCAGAATAAATGATATCACTACTTAAAACATTATTATTGTTAGATAAAACAGAGTAGACACTCGTTTCAGCAGGAGGATTACCGGCCATGACCTTGCCGACATTGTAGGGGCCTGAGTAATAGATTTGCTCAATATCAATTGCAAATCCAAGATCACCCATAATTTGTTCGTTTCTTGTAAGAATACTAGTTTCACTCTGATAAGTTTCTCCTGTTTCAAGATCTTTCATAACCCATCCTCCAATCTTCATAGAAGCAGTATCTCCACCATCAATAATAGCGCCATTCTCAGTTACATCAAAAAGTCTTTCGCTTAACAAAGAATCAAATCTTAGTTCAAACTTTCCTCCTTTGACATTCAATGGATCAACTATTCTAATATCAATAGGGCCATAACCAGGTTTATAAGCAGCTTTATAAGCTATAGGATAAGTATCAGTTCCAAAATGATTAATTGAATCAGCAGGTGCACGCGACATGATTTCATCAACTGTTTCCTCAGTTAATTCAATTATCATATTACCATTACCTTTACCTTCGATACGAGTAATTTGGGGTTGCTCACCATAAGAAGTGTTTATAATAGCACCATTTACAGCACGATGAGGAATTACAGTATAAGTCTTAATGTTTTTACGACCTGACAAATATGGAAGTTTTTGACCATGTAGACCGTCAAGAATACCAGGTTCTGTAGAATAAGTCAAATAATTATTATGTGAATAAGCTAAAGCAGTAAAATAATACTGTTTGTGATTCACTAAATCTTTATTTCCTTCTGCAAAAGCATCTTCAGTAATCATAAATGAATGGCTTATTCCATTATCAGCACCATCGACAGCTAATACAGGAACACCAACACTTAGGGATTCATCATATTCATAATTGATTAATCTTCCAATTCCGTTTTTGATATCAAATTGTTTTACTAATCTTGCTTTATCAGCATTGTCAAAATCCTCAACCGTTACAGTAGCATCACTTAATTGATAAATTTGATATCCTTCAAATCTGTAGAACGGATCCCATCCTTCACCTTCGATATTTGGATCTTGTTCTTTATAAGTTTCACCATAATTATTACTTGTCTCTTTATTTGAGATGTAGAAAATAACTTCCTGATCAAGCTCACTAAAAGTTAAATCCGGAGCATTAGGTCCATCAATTACTTTAAAACAATTATTAAATAGCGCCTGACATTTATCATCAACAACACGTAATAATTCTACAGAAGCAAAAGGCCCACCAGTAGCGGCTCGAGCCCAAGGAATACCAACAGTAATATAGTTTACAGCCCCTGATTCCAGAGTAAAAGGGCCAGCTGATTGCATAAAACGTCTATCTGCAGGTTGATTACCAGCTTCTTCCTCTGTCCAATACTTACCATCTTGGTTATATCCACCATTAGGAGGTAAAGTTCCTGTACCCCAATTCCAAGGATCTGAATCACCAGGGAACATAAAATTAGTTACAGGCCCAACAGCACCAGAAGAAACGTGTGCATTACCACCATACATCATTTCAGTATTATCTTTCCAAATACCTCTAAGTAAATTATAATATTCAGGAGCTACTGTGGGGTCACTCATATAAGATGCACCACCATTATTGTGATACACAAAACGACGCATACCAAAACGCTCATCGTCTACAATTCCATTACCAAAGTTCACACCATTAATACTCTCATCAACAATTTGTTCTTTAGTGGTATCACCTTGACTAATAATAATGTTATATTGTGGGTTATCAGTTTGATCAGGATCTAAATAAGGTCCCTGAAAAAAATCAACTCCAATTGCAGGAGGTTGAGCTCCATAAGATTCAGGTTCATTATTTCCATCAACAGCATTACCATTATAACAATAACCTAAACCACGGCCAACATCACAACCTACAAAATCATCATCAGCTTTACCTAAATCAGTATCCACCCAAGGAGAAAAATATGTTTCAGTTAATCTAAATGTTGAACGATTTATAATTTCATAACTATAAAATGTCATGTTATTTACCACATCATTTGTTGCAAATGCAAATGCTTGAGCTCTAATTTCAAGACCAATAGCAGCACCTTCACTCTCAGTATGTGCATCCCCTTTATCATTAAAAACCCACCATAAAGTTTGGTCACCTTTTAATACTTGATCTACTAAGATACCACCTGTAACAATACCTATTTCAGATTCCCTAGTTTGTGCAGGCACATAAGTAGGGTCATCCTTAAAATTGATAGGACAAAGTTCATTATAAATATCATAATATGGGTAATCACCATTTTCCGGATCATAATCACCATCTTTATCCATGTCGAAAAATGGAGCCAAATAATAACTCTGGTTCATTGAAACATCACCATGAGCCGGCCAATCATAGAAAGATTCGGGAATTGAATAGCCAGGAAACTCCTCCTCTTTATCCTCAGATTCCCACCATGATAGAAATAAATCAACTTCTTCTCGAGTTACTTTAAAATGTTTGTCATATTCAGCACAAGTTTCAGCATCAATTGCAGCGGTACCGTCCACTGTTAGGGGACCTGTCCAATAATCGATACCATCTTGTCTAAATTTCTGGGCTGCTAATTTTAACTGACCATTAACATCTAGTCCTCCAATCCATAAAGCACCAGAGTATAAAGATGTGGCAGTTCCAGCGGCTGGTATAAAGTACTTTGATCCTACTCCACCTGGAAGATCCCACCACATATCACCACCAGTATTAATTCTTGCTCTAACATTATTCACATCCAAAAATCTGAAACCAGTAGCTTGTGTACAACCAGCAGCAGTAGATTTAATATGATTTGCTGATTTATTGGTTCCTTGACGTTCTCTTGCATTAACAGGTACTAGAACAGAGAAACTCAATAAAATCAATAATAATCTGTATATATTTTTCATTTCTTTATTTTTTTTCATTTCCAAAATATAGTTCAGCATCTAATTAAAAGTTAAAGATTACACCTAAGCGAATTGTACGTGGCGCACTATAGTTAGAAGGATTATTTACATAAGACTCATATAATAATCTGTAAGACTCCTCATTTAATTGTTGAGAAATTTCGCTTTGCCACTGAGGTGCAGTCAAATAACCATCATCATCTGGGTTACCAGTATATGAATAAACTCCTTGAATGTTCTGAGAATTTAAAATATTATTTATTGAGAAATAAATATTCATATAAGCTTGACGACCAGATCCACCTTCTTTAAGTTTAAAATTAATGTCCTTGTCTATTCTTAAATCCATACGGAAAGTCCATGGAATCCTAGAACCAAAATAAGTACCTTGTAAGACTCTTGAAGTACCACTACCAGTAGCATAAACATTTTCTGATCTAGTATATGGAGTACCACTACCACCATTAAAAGTAAGAGCAACACCAGTATTAGCTAATAACTGAAGAGGAGCTTTACCAGATTTGTCTCTACTAATAACAGGACCATCATAGTTTTTACCACCTTTATATCTATAATCTAATACTAGATTAATAGCATGACGTCTATCCCAAGCTAATGGATTAACAGAACGCAAATTAGGTAACCCTGAGTTTACCAGTGCAGCAGCAGTAGTAGTAGAAGAGCCAGTACCTTCTGCAAACTGTAAAGTATATGCAGCTCTAACTCTTACATTCTTAGTTCTTCTTAAGTCATATGTTAAGGTTAAACCTTTAACAGTACCAAAGTCAATATTCTTATAAGTATAATAATCTTTAGGATAAGCACCAGCATAACGAGAATACTGAACTAAGTTTCTAATTTCCTTATAATAAGCAGCAATACTTAATGAAGAAGTATTGGTTAGTTTTTGAGTAAAACCTAATTCATAATCGATAGTTTTCTTAGGTTTCAAATTAGGGTTGTTGAAAGTAGTAGTAGCAGTATAAAACAAATACTGTGTAGGATCGAAACGAATGTTACTTAATGGTCTTTGAGTTAAGATATCGTAGTGAGCAAAGAATAAAGCTTCATCAGAAATTGGGAAAGAGAATGAAATACGTGGCATATAAGCCCATTGTGGTTCATAATCTTGGAATGCATCTTTACTTAATGTTTGTTTTCCACTATTATTCTGTAAATAAGGAGAAACTCCTGAACCTTGATCTAATTGGGCAGGATCTTGAATTACAGCTCCTACTTCATTATACCAAATATCACCATTACGATAACCTGTAATACTAGTAGGATTAGCAACATTGTCAACATAAACAATATACTCTTCACCAATATTACCTGGTCTAGTTTCACCATTATTCATTTTGTTATAATCCGCTTGTGTTAATTCTCCAGCAGTTCTTGCAGGATAGAATAAATATGGATCCTTTAACGTTAATTGGTTGGCATCAAACCTATCTACACGTAAACCAACATTAACAACTAAATCGCCGTTAAAGTCAAATTTATCTTGAATATATCCAGCCATATAAATTGGCTCATAAGCTCCAGCATGACGTAGGAAATCTCCATTATCATCTTGTTTAACATAAAAGTCATCGAAACTTTGCTTTCCAGTAAGCTTATCTCCTTTATAGTCATACCCATAAGAAGACATTAATGAGGTATTACCACCTTCTTTATAAAGCTCATCTGCACTAAACAAATTAATATCGTAAAGATCGGAACCTACAGCAATAGTACTCATTTTACCATCTCTATCGTATACATTAATGGTATTATTTTCCATATCATAAGAATCAATATCTATAAAATCAACCCCTGCAGGATCAAGTCCTAGTTTTGTTCTTAGATTTCTATCAAAAGTTCTTTGACTTCCACCATCATATTTTCTATAATAGATAACAGTATCAAGAAACTGTCCACTAGGAGTTTCATTTGCATGATAAGTTCCGTCAGTATAAACAAGATATGGGTTATCATTATCAAGTTCACCAATATGGAAGTTAGTTAAACCTCTCATTAATGTCCATAGTTCAGTTGGTCTATAACTAAAAGCTCTAGTAGACTGTTGTTCATATTGGAAACCAAATTTCACCTCGTGAGAAGAGATATCTAAAGCGGCAGCCACATTAACACCTAACTGAGAACGTTCATATTCACTATATCCATCCGAAACAACACCAGGAGCAGTATATAATCCGTAAATTCGATCGGGAGTTTGTCCATTTAAAAGACCTTTACCTGATTGTATTTGATCTAGGTTTGTATGATAAAAAGATTCAGGAAAGAATTCATAATATTGTGATGTATGATTTGCTAATGCAATGTTTTCATGATAAGGAGTAAATAATACTAAAGTATCATTATCCCAACTATTCAAATGCTTAACATTTGGAGTATTTGTGATGGTATCAAATCTTGTTTCATATGTGGAAGACTTCAAGGATTCATATTTACCTAAATAACCATATTTAAATAAATTGTCTTCAAATTTATCAGATTCTGTTTTGACACGTCTTTGAGAATAATCTACCTGAATAGAGTAGAAGAAGTTCTTCATCAAACTAGTACTCTCCTTTTTTGAAGGGAATTTCTGAGTGAAACGACCATAAACTCTCCATGTATAATCAGTAGAAACAGAATAGTTGTCCCAGTTAAACATAGAACCTCTGTATGGGCTTCCTCCATAAGTACCGTAATCGAAATTTTTCCCTTTACGATAGTTTAAAGAACCACCAAATGTTAATGTAGTATTTTCACTGGTCTTAACATCTAACTTAAGAGAAAGATTACCATTAAGGTTATCAGTGTTTGGATTGGCTTTTACATTTTCTATATCGTTTGCAGTTGTAAATTCTGCATTTTGATAAATACCAAAGCCTACACCAGCAGGACGTACTGGAGTATTATGTAAATAACTTTGAAAATCATCAGTAGCCTTTGTGGTACCAATAGCAGAATTGGATGTAGACTGCTGGTGAGTAATACTACCTGCTAAGAAGAAACCTAAAAGAGAAGTTGAACTTTCCTCTTTACCTTTAAACAAAGGCCCAGTTAAGTTAAATTCTGCGTTATTATATCCAAAACCATCTAAAAACTGCGAAGTCTGTAGTTCGAGACCTCCACCAAAAGTACGAGATGGCCCCTTAGTAGTAATAGAAATTACACCACCGGTTACATCACCATACATAGCAGGAGTACCACCAAGCATCACACTTACTTGTTCAAGAGCAGATGCAGGCAAACTAGAAGAACCAATAACTTTTACTCCATCAATATAAGTAACAGTTTCATCGGATCTAGCACCCCTTACACTTCCTCTTTCACCATCGGAAGAGAAGACACCACCAACAGTGGTAGCAATAGCCGATGCATTTCTGTTCGGCATCTTGGCAATCTCTTCTTTAGTTACTGTTGCTCCAGAGGTGGTTTGATCCTTAGATATCAAGGGAACCGCATAGGCAATAACTTCAACTACATCTAAATCAACGGCACCGCCATTCATTTCTACATCGAGAAACTCAATGGTTCCAGCTTTGATGATAACTCCATTTATCTGTACAGGCTGAAAACCCACAGAAGAAGCTTTTAATACATAGGTACCAGGAGGGATTGGCTTAATGGTATACTTACCATCAAAGTCAGTAGAAGTACCTCCTACTTGGGTACCGCCATTTTCCAATACAATATTGGCAAATGGGACCGGCTCTTTGCTGTCCTTATCTAGGAGAACTCCTTTCAGAGTACCTGGCTGAGCAAAAGCCATAAAACTTGCGAATAAAACTATTCCAGTTGTTAATAGTAAATTTCTTATCATACCTTGAAATTTTATTATATTTTTCAATATGCTATAAAAGCAGGTAAAATAACGAAATAAAGCTGTGAAAACCAAAAGAAATTTTAAGACAAATTAACGTTTGTTAACTATCCGATTAATATGGACGATCAAGTATAACCTGATGTATGATAGCTTGGCGCAGATCGAAGGTGCTTTCATCGTGTATACCATCACTCTCTTCATACTGATAATCAGTTATTTCATCAGACTCCTCAACAAACTCTTCTAGATGATTTTTATTCTTAAAAACTGAAGAAATAGCATCGCTACCAGAGTAAGAATCTAGACGATTTTCTCTTGCGTGATTCTCGGAATACACTGGTTTTTCAGGTGTTTTTGGAGCCTCAACAGTTTGGTAAGGATGAGTTATTTCGTCGTATTCTTCATTTGGAAGATCGAAAACCTCATTAAAAATAGCACTTAATGGGCTAGCTTTTTTATCTGAACTAGGTTTTAAATTAGGATTAATTTGAGGTGAAGATTTTTTTGAAGATGATTTATTCTTTTTAATGCCTTTATAGATACCATAGGCTATCCATCCAAAAACCAAGAGCGTGTATAATAAATCATCCATGAGAAAATATTTTAGAGGGTAAAGATAGAAAAAAACTGGATTAGAATTACCTAAGTAGTTGAGATATTGAAATGTAAAAATCAAGAATATTCATTAAAACTAGCAGTGTTTCAAATCAGCTCTTTCAATATTAAAATTTAAAGAAAATCTAAGTCTAACGTTTTAATTAAATCCCCAACCATCTCCATAGAAAAAACGAGCGCTCATGCCTCCTCATATGCTTAGGTTTTTTTCGGCTTTTCTTTATTCTTTTCTTTTGCTTTTTACCTTGTCTATCGGTCTGTTCTTTATACTTTTTATCATATATCTCTACTTGTTCATCAATGGCTTTATTTTGCCTTTTCTGCATCTCAGACTGAGCCTTCCTATCAGATCGTGAGGAGCTTTTTGATGTATTACAAGCTGCTAAAGAAAGCAAAAGTATAATCAAAAGAGTATGTATATAAATTAGTTTTCGCATCAGAAAAAAGATATTTAAAATGGATTAATTCTTCAAAAATACATAAAATTCAAGTGTATCATATTAAAACCCCTATTAGCTCTTTAAATTATCTCCTTCAGAATTTGTTTAAGATAAAACTTTACTACGAAAAGAACATTCTAAACCTCATTTTTAGATTTTAAAATCATCTATTTCTTTAGAAAACTAATGAGCATCAAATATTCTAATATATTTACCTATCTGAATTCTACCTATAACTAGTAAACTTAAACCGTCTTTTTATGAAGGCCATTTCTTTTATTGAACAATTAAAAATTTCAGCACCAGAGGGCTTTTGTATAACAGACTATCATGGTAATATTTTAGATGTTAATCAGCGTTTATGCGAAATTCTCATTACTCCTCTCTCAAAACTAACATCAGGAATTAATATCAGTACCTTAGATTCTGAAGGTCAATCTGGATCAAACATATTATTCAAAACAAAAAACGCTGGACACCATAAATATTTTAGCAAATTATATACCAACGCTGAATTAGTTATTGAAGTGGAAATTAGCCTTAATTACTTAGATCTAGATGAGGGTTATTATTATGCTTTTATTAGCGAAACATCAAAGGGCGAAACAACAAACAATTAGATGAGGAATTAAATAGATTAAGCACAATTCCTGGTGGAATTGAAGATGTTATATATATTTCTGATCCAGACACCCATAAGTTATTGCACGTGAATGAAACATTCGAAAAAATCTGAAAAAAACTCCTTTGGAAAGAAGTGTTATCAGGTGATACAAGGGCAAGAGAGTCCATTCTCGTTTAGCACTAACCCCATTATTTTTAATGAATATTTGGGAAAGACTTATAACTGGGAGTTTCAGAACAGAAAAAATGGCAGATGGTTTAGGTGTTCTGATAAAGCCATAAAATGGTTCAACGGAAAAATGATGAGAATGGAATTAGCCATAGACATCACAGAATCTAAAAACAATGAATTAAAACTTAAAGAAAGCGAGACTAAATTCAGGGCGATGGCAGAAAACACATCAGATGGACTCATTACCATTGATGAAAATGAGAAAATCAGTTTCGTTTCTCCCTCCTATACTAAGCTGTTTGGTTATTCTCCAGCTGAAATGCTAAAGGAAAGTATTGAAGATAGAATGAAATCTATTCACCCCGATGACACCAAATATCTTAGAGAAGCTCACTTAAATAACATCATTTACAAAAGAGGAAACGCTACTTACGAATATAGATTGAAACATAGGATGGACATTACATTTGGCGAGAAGACCATGCAACATACCATTATAATTCAAAAGGGAAATTTAAAGCATGTTATATGATTTGCCGCGATATCACTGACAGGAAACTTGCTCAACTGGAATCTAAAAAATTCAAAACTGTTTCTGACAATGCCTAGCATGGAAATGCAATTGCAGGTTTAAATGGAAACCTTATTTATATAAACAAATAATTCGCGAATATCCATGGTTATGAGCCTAAAAATATCATAGGAAAAAACCTTTCCATATTTCACAATACTGAGCAACTTAGCAGAGTAAACGAAATTCATAAACGATTATTCATTGAAGGCAAATATAGAGCTACAGAAGTCTGGCATATTCACAAAAACGGATCTGAATTCCCTATGCTAATGAATGGTTGTATAATTAAGGACAATAAAAATAAAGCAAAATATATTGCTGCCTCAGCCATTGATTTAGGGGAAATTAAAAAATCGGAAAATAAGATTAAAGAAACCCAGCATTTTTTACAAAGCATATTTAGGGCAGCTCCTGTTGGAATTGGAGTAGTTAAAGAAAGAGTTTTGATTAAAGAAAATGCTAATTTTTGTTCATTAGTAGGGTATTCAGAAAAAGAAGTAATAGGAAAGCCAGCAAGTGTTTTTTTACCCAACTCAAGAAGAAAACGATTACGTTGGTAATGAAAAATACAGACAGATTAGAAAATACGGAACAGGAACTGTTGAGACAAGGTGGAAGAAGAAAAATGGAGAAATTATCAATATCCTATTAAGCTCCACTCCCATTGATGTGAATGACCTTTCTAAAGGAGTTACTTTTTCGGCACTTGATATTACTCAAAAAACAAAATCCGAAGTTCAATTAAGGAAAAGTGAAGAGAGACTAAAGCTTTCTCTGAATGTGAGTCATGCTACAGTTTATGAAGACAACTGGAAAACTGGTAAAATGTTTAGTACTCCTCAATTGTATTACTCCTTAGGCTTCTCAGAATCTGAAATACCGAGAACCATAAACCAATTTCTGGCAATGGTTCATCCAGATGTCAAAAAGAAGTTAATGGATGGATACAATGAACACAATAGAACAAAATCGAAATCTCATTTTGCTGAATTTAGAATTAAAGATAATTCTGACAAATGGAGATGGATTGAATCTATTGGTAAGATTACGGCTAGAAATAAGAAAGGAGAGCCTCTAAAACCAATAGGTGTTTCTAGAGATATTAACGAAAGGAAGAAGTTTGAACAAGAAATTATTTTAGCAAAAGATAGAGCCGAAGAAAGTGATTTACTGAAACCTGCATTTCTGGCAAATATGAGCCATGAAATACGAACCCCAATAAATGGGATTTTAGGATTTACCCAATTACTAAAAGAGCCAGATTTAGACGGTAATGAATATAAGAGATCTGTAGATATTATATAGAAGAGTGGATTAAGGATGCTAAATACAGTGAATGACATTATCGAAATTTCCAAAATAGAAACTAGGCAAGTCAAGAAAAACATAGAACCCATTAATATAAACACTCAGCTTATTGAATTATACGATTTTTTCAAATTAGAAACCCAAGAGAAAAATATCAGTATTGATTATCATTTGGACTTATCTAATTCTGAGGCCATCCTCTTTTCCGATATCTCCATGTTTAACTCCATTGTTACCAACCTCATAAAAAATGCCATTAAATTCACTGATAGAGGAGGCCTATCGTTTGGATATAAACACAAAGGAAGAATGATTGAATTCTTCGTGAAAGATATTGGAATTGGAATCCCAGATGACAAACAAAAAATGGTATTTGAGAGATTTAACTAAGCAGATATAAACGATCAAATGGCCAGAGAAGGTTCTGGTTTGGGCTTAGCCATTACAAAAGCTTATATTGAACTTCTTGATGGTGAAATCTGGTTAGAATCAGAAGAAAACATAGGGTCTACCTTCTTCTTTACACTTCCTTACCAAAAATCAGTTTAACTATTTCTGCATTTACAATTTCATCAGGTTTAACAGACAAACCTAACGACCTATATTTCAGTAAAGAAAGGCATGTGGGACTCTTAAAAAACGGGCAGGAGATTTCCCGCCCATTTACAACTCAATTTACTCTCTCACATGAAAAATCTACTTAATTATTAATCTTTTGTTCTCTATAATTTTAGAACCATTAGAGATTTTCAGAACATATATACCCGATGAAAAATCAGACACATCTATTGTCATTTTTTCATTTTTAAAAACAGAAGAATAAACCAGCTGCCCCATGGAACTAAAAAGATGAATATCAACCGATTCTCCTCCGTTTCCTTCTACAGTTATAATTTCTTTAGCTGGGTTTGGATATACTTTGATATTTACATTTGACACTCCATCTATTCCAACAGTAGAATGGAAGTTTGCAGTCAATGTTAAATCTTGTGATGGCATTATAATAGTAGTATTGGTTTCTGTTGAAATAATATCACCAGCTTCATCTGTCCAATTATCAAATTCAAAATACCCTATCACTTCAGTAGATATAATTACGTCTTCTCCGGCTGCATAGGATCCAATACCTGATACTTCACCAGCATCTTCAGGATTCGTCTCTAAAGTCAAAGTATAATATACTATATCCATTGTGAAGTTTGCATTTAATAAATAATCAGCTGCTGGCATCACAATACTGGCTGATGCATCAGTAGAAATAATAGTTCCTTCCTCAGTTGTCCAGTTGACAAAAGAATACCCTTCATTTGCCATAGCACTAATTTCTATATTAACTCCTTCTTCATAAACTCCATCACCTGATACTTCTCCTGCATTTTCTGGCTCTACTTCTAAGGACAAAGTATATTCAGGATTTGAGCTCGCATCAAAATCAAGAATAAAAGAAACATCATTACCATCAGGATTTATTGCAGCCCCTATAAAAACATTGCCATCAGGAGTTACATCGTTTACACTATAAAAAGTCCAGTCTTGGGCATTAGACATACCTCTAGATTCTGCATAATCGTTAAAAGTCCCCATTGTTCCATCAGGACTTCTGTAAAATGCTCTACGAACAGGTGGAGGAAAAACGCCAGTAAAACCGAATACGCTTCCATCTTCCATGGCTACGGTGGGATAATCTTGAGAGGTGCCAAAAGTTTGGTAACCTCCTGTTTCAGTCCAAGAAAAAGCTGCTCCCTCACCTTGACCAACTACATAAGTTCCGTCAGCTGAAACTGCCAACGCTTCTCCACCTGCTTCACCATTAAGCAAAATAGGTTCTCCATTTTGCCAAGCAACAGCCATCCAATAACCATTTTCATGACTTGTCCAACCAAAAACAACTTCTCCATTCCTACTAATTCCTGAAGCCCGTGAATCATTTGCAAGATCACTACCTAAATTCACGTAGCCGTCCTCTTCCGTCCATTTAATTGCAGTAGCAGACCAGCCATCATACAATTGTAAACCAACTAAAACAGAACCATCATCACTTTGTCCCCAAACACTATTATAATCTTCAGATGTCAAATTTGGGAAATCTGGATTTAAGCCTAAAAAAGTCCATTCTTCTGTTACTATATCATATTTCCCTCCGGTTAAAGCAGAACCTCCACCAGGGAAATCATCATTGACAAAGTCTCCTGCAATAATACCATTTGAAGCCATTTTTGTTCCTTTTCCTGGAATAACAGCTACACCTGTCTCTTCTGACCAGTAAAAGCTCTGATCCGAAGAACCAAAAGTTTGAATAATCACATGTTCTCCTGTGGCATCAATACCTGAAGGAACCAAATATTCTCCCATCATTTCTGTTAGCACTACATTACCATCTTTATACTTTTTAGTCTTAAATTTATCAGCTGACTTTTCAGAAGTCCACTCTTTATCGTTACATGTTTTTAAATCTATATAAGATTGTTTTTGTTGTGCTGACAATTGAAAATTTGTTGTCATAATAATAAGGAGTACCATCCCTAAAACTGTCAATAACTTTGTAATTCTCTTTTTCATAAGATTTGACCTTAAATTGTTAATTCTTTTTTTTAATTATGTGTGATTTTTCTTCTTGATCTTTCTCAATGGCATTCAATAGCTTTTTCAAAACCTTATTTTCAATTTCTTTTCTTTCTAAGAAAACATTTATAGAAAGGTTTTCATTTATCTCATCATGACCATTAGTTTTATCCTTTTCCATAACACTAAAATATTTGATGGGGCAATGATATAAAGGATCGAAAGGGTGAAAAAGAAAAGACATAGCACTTAACTGCTACGCACAGAAATCTCACTGCTACATAACTGCTACAACAAGACTATACTGTCTGTTTTTGTGAGAATTACAATGAGGTCAGAAATTCAACCAAACTGATATCGGAATTAGTTATTTGGAGTTTTTTACGTAATCGGGTACGTGCTACCTCAACACTCCTTTGACTCTGACCTGTGATAGAAACAATATCTTTAGTGGTCATGTTCAAACGAAGAAATGCACAGAGTCTTCGCTCATTTGTGCTTAAATTTGGACTTACATTTTGAAGCTTTTTATAGAAATCGTTGTGAACTTGTTGATAACGAATCTCAAATTCGTTCCATACAGATTCATCTTGAATACTAGTAAGGTCTTTTATGATTTGATGAAGGAAGGATTCATTATTCATATTCATTTTCTCAGATAAAAGTTGAACAATTTGACCAATCAACTCATTCTTTCTAATGATGCTCATTACATGAGTGGTTAACTCTTTATTGCGAATCTCCAACTCCTTTTTCAGGTTCTCTTTTTCGAGATTTGAATTCTGTGCTGAAAGAGCCATATTTTTTTTTTCTAGTTTCAATCTTCTCACTCTATTATTAAGGAAAAAATAGAGGAGGATAAAAACTAATAATAGGAGTATTAAAATAAATCCTGTGAAAAGATAAATTGAGTTCAACCGTTCCTGCTCAATTTGGGCGAGTTTTTCTTGTTCTTTAAATTTTATGGTTAATTCGAGTTGAGTGAGTTGTTTGAGTGTTTTGGTATTATTAATAGTTTCTTTCAACTCATTAAATATCTTATAATATTTGAGTGCAGAATCAGTATTATTTATTTCATCATAATAATTATATATTTTCTCAGATGAAGTACTTTGTAAATCTACACTTCCTATATCATTTGCCAAATCCCAGGCATTATATAAATGGTCAATTGCTTTTTCTTGATTCCCTTTCACCCAAAAATAATCAGCAAGGCGATTATGTGAGGCTGCTTGGCCATATAAATCATCAAGCTCAATTCTTAGTTCCATAGCTTTTTCCAATGGATAATAAGCAGAATCAATTTTACTAGCATCCAAAAAAAGACTCCCTATATTATTGTATGCTGTAGCTTGAAAGTATTTTACTTCTGAAGTAAACTCAGACATTCTCAATCCTTTTCTATAATACCACAAAGCAGAATCGTAATCTTGTAAGTTTTGATAAACAATCCCCAAATTATTCACCACATTTGGAATTTGTAATTTGTATTCTACTTTATCTGTTTTCTGAGACAGTTCTTCCAATATTTCTAAGGCATCCACAAAACTTTGCTTGGCAATTTCAAAATCCATCATCTTTAATCTGATGGCACCAATATTAGAAAGAGCATATGCTTTTCCTGATTTATTATTGTTTTCAATCTGAATATCCAGATACTTATAAAAGTAAATGGTTGCCCTTTCATACATTCCTTGATAAAAATAAGAATTCCCAGCATTAAACATCGCAAAAGCATTTAATGATTCACTTTTACTATGAGCAGCCACATCCACTGCTTCTTCAGCATAAATGATGCAACGTTCAATATCTGAAGAGCTATATAATCTGGAAAGTTCCACTAATGCATAAACACTGATACTGTCACTTTCAGATTTTTGGTAAACCTGCAGTATCGAGTCTTTATAAGGTTGGTATGAATTGGCAAATGAAGATAAAGCCAGGAAACTAATAAATAAGAATATTGAAAATCGTAGCTTCATTTTTTAAAGGGCTTCTTTATATTTGAGAAATACAAAAATAACAATTATTATAATTGATGTTACTTAAAACTCGAAAGTATAGAGTAATACTCCCGAAGGCATTTCTTCATCCGACTTCTTAAAACCACACTTTTCAAGAACCTTTATGGATCCAATATTATTTTCCTCAACTCCTCCAGAAATCTTTCTTATCACCCCTAGCTCATCACACCAAACAACCAAAGAAGCAATCAATTCACTGGCAATTCCTTGTCCCCAAACAGACTCCTTTAATAAATAACCCAAACGAAGATTTATATTGCCTTCATCAGCCTCCCCATGGTCTGAATACAAAAAAAGCAAACCTAAAAGCTCTTCATTATTTTGGTCCATAATAGCAAACAAATGGCTTTCTTTTTTCTGTTCTTCAAGCCAAATTTCAATTTTACCACCACCTATCAGTTCTAACCATGCATCGGGTAAATCTTTTATCACTTCAGAGCTAAGAACCTCTTTCATTTCCTTGAATATCATCACAGTAGACGCTAACGTATCTTCAAAAACCTGCCATGGTTTTACTATCACTCTTTCAGCAAAAAACAATGGTGATTTGTCGAAAATTTCAATTATTAACTTGTCCATAATGATAATTAGGTTTTCTAGTTCAAAGAACTCAATTTTATCATTTAGAAACAAGTCTTAGGGATTTTTAACAAGCCCGAGTATTCAAATACTATAATTTCGCGGCAATGAAATTCTATTTTCAAATACAATATAAAAGGCACTATCGCAGAATATCCGAAATGGGTATTCATCCGTTTATAGGAATGGGAATACTTGCGGTTGCTTTTATTTTGGCTGCAATATTATTAAGTCAAAAAACCATATACGCAGAATATATTATTGGATCCTTAGGACTTTCAATGATAAGTGGGCTCAATGAAAAGCAAAGAAGGGATTTTTTAAATCTGTGTTTTTCTACATCTAAATATACCAAAATAAGACTTATTGAAAACCTGATCATCATCAGTCCATTTTCCATCTTTCTATTTGTATATCAAGATTATATCACTGCCGTTTCCATTATTATTATTTCTGCGATTTTTGTATTTATTCCTTTTCAAAACAAATGGGCTTTAACTATCCCAAGTCCTTTTTCGAAGTATCCGTTTGAGTTTTCTATGGGATTTAGAAAACTATTTCTGGTGTACCCAGCTACGTATTTCTTCGTTTACAAAGCCATTGAAGTGGGAAATTTCAACTTAGGTATTTTCGCAATTGGGATTCTTGTTTTTACTCATATTTCTTACTATTTCAAACCAGAACCCAGCTATTACGTATGGATCTTCAAGAATAATCCACAAGGTTTTTTATGGAAGAAAACTAAAGAAAGCTTGTTCTACTCTAGCTTTGCTCTTTTACCAATACTTATACTTTTAGGCATCTGGTTTCCTGACAAATACCTTATTCTCCTAGGAATATTTTTTCTGAATGCCCTCCTCATGACCACTATAATTTTAGCTAAGTATTCTGCGTTTCCAAATGAGATTAGTTTACCTCAAATGGTATTGTTTGGATTAAGTATTTGGTTTCCTCCAATTTTAATTATTGCCATCATATATTTTTACAAACAATCGCTTAAAAACCTAAAACCATTTTTATAATGATACAAATCCAAAACTTAGAAAAAAGCTATGGAAAACTTAAGGTTCTCAAACCTATAAACATGTATTTTGAGATGGGGAAAGCCTATGGTATTGTTGGAGAAAATGGAGCTGGAAAAACCACTCTATTCAGATGTTTAACTGGGCTAGAAAGCTTTTCCGGAACTATTGATAGTCCATTTGAGGTCCTAAAAAACCATATTGGATTAATGGAAACCAACCCATATTTTCTATCTAGAGTAACAGCCAAAGAACACCTCCAGCTCATTTGTAATGCAAGAGAGACAATAGTGAATCGTTTTGAAGAAAAAAACATCTTCGATTTGCCTTTAAATCGATATGCAGACACCTATTCCACCGGAATGAAAAAGAAACTGGCCCTAACAGCTCTTCTCCTACAAAATGATAACATCCTTATCCTTGACGAACCTTTCAATGGAGTTGATATTCATAGCAATATGATCATTTTAGAATTGATTAAAAAATGGAAAGAAGCAGGAAAAACACTATTTATTTCTTCTCATATTTTCTCTACACTAGAGGAAACTTGTGATGAAATTCATCTCCTAAAAGATGGGCAATTTGTTCAGAAAGTACAAAAAGATCATTTTCATGACTTAGACAAGCAAATGAGAGAATTCATTCTTGGCGACAGGTTGAAAAATGTGAGGATATAGAGGTTATTTGGACGGGGTTGTTAGAAATTGCAAAGCTAGTAAAGTGTTGTAAAGTATAGAAAGGGATGGTAAGAATTAGTAAAGCCTAGCTTATAACCAAAAGGCTATCTTTAAACTCTAACAATTAAATTCCTTTGTAAAATTGTGCCTCCGTGGCGATTCCTGTACTAAAATAGCCTTCTAAAACCTACAATTCCTTACGAAGCCTAGCAACCGGAATACTAAGTTGCTCTCTATATTTTGCAACAGTTCTTCGTGCTATTTGATATCCTTTTTCTTTTAGGAAATTAACCAACTGCTCATCGGTCATGGGTTTTTTCTTGTCTTCGGCATCTACCATATCGCTCAAAATCTGCTTCACTTCTTTAGTAGAAACATCCTCTCCGCTATCGGTTTTTAGAGATTCTGAGAACAGTGTTTTCAATAGAATAGTCCCAAAACTGGTTTGTACATATTTACTATTTGCCACTCTTGAGATAGTAGAAATATCTAATCCAACTTTATCTGCTATATCCTTTAATATCATTGGATGGAGCTTGGTTTCATCACCAGTGAGGAAGTAATCATATTGGAATTCCAAAATGGCTTGCATGGTGATATAAAGTGTATGCTGGCGCTGTTTTATAGCATCGATAAACCATTTGGCAGAGTCTATCTTTTGCCTTACAAACTGCATGGCTTCCTTATCTTTCTTCGACTTCTTACCTGCCACAGAGTAATTCTCGAGCATGGTTTTATAGGTCCTGCTCAGTTTAAGTTCTGGTGCATTTTTTGCATTTAAACTCAGAACCAACTCACCATCTGTAGTGGTCAATATAAAATCGGGGATGATATAATGATTGGTTTTAGCCGTTTCAGAGAGAGAATTTCCTGGTTTAGGATTTAGCTTAAGAATTTCATCAACCGAAGACTTTAAAGCCTCCTCTCCTATCTCTAATTTCTTGAGGATCTTATCGTAATGCTTCTTGGTGAAGGCATCAAAATGTCTTTCCAAAATCTTAATTGCCATAAAGATAAATGGATCGGAAGTATCTTTCCTCTTCAACTGAATGATCAAGCATTCTTGAAGATTTCTAGCTCCTACTCCGGCCGGCTCAAACTTCTGAATCCCTTGTAAAACCTGTTCTACTTCCTCACCAGCTACTGTTAAACCCTGAGTAAAAGCCAAATCATCAACCATGGACTCCACATCTCGTTCTAGATATCCTGAATCGTCAATATTTCCGATGATGGTTTCAGCAATCACATGTTGTTTTTCATCAAAACTGGCATCGGTCAACTGAGCCCTAAGCATTTCATAAAAAGAAATGGTATTGGCAAATGGAATAGATTTTTTATCCTCTTCAGGGTAATTATTGGAGCTTAATTTATAATCAGGAATATCATCGGCATCCACATAATCAGTAATATCGAATTCATCTTCAGAACTAGAATCCTCCGTTTTTTCATTTTCTGATTCTGATGGTGCGTGCTCATCCACCATTTCTTGACTGTTGTCTTCTAAGGCTGGATTCTCTTCAATTTCTTGTTTTATTCTTTGATCCAATGCAACAGAAGGAACCTGCAGCAATTTCATTAATAAAATCTGCTGCGGTGACAGTTTTTGAAGTAGCTTTTGTGATAGTTTGAGTTGTTGCATTTTCTGTTTTAATAACTTAGGTAAAGGTATAAAAAAAATGCTATCCGAAGTTCATCTCTTTGTTAAGGTTCAATTCGGATAGCAATTAAAATATCGTGCAATATAAGAGAATTATTTAAAATTCTGCGTTTTGTGGAGTTCTAGGGAAAGGAATGACGTCACGAATATTCCCCATACCAGTTACGAACAACATCAATCTTTCAAAACCCAATCCAAATCCACTATGAAC